>JBCDKA010000203.1:0-6360 GCA_038747195.1 Pseudomonadota bacterium | reverse complement strand
TCCATCCGGCGGTGCCTGTCGGTGGGTGTCCTCAAAAAACAGTGCGGTGCCGTCAAACCCCACCGCGTCTCCCACCGCCTGGTAGGTGCCGATGGTGACCGTCAGATCGATTTCCCCGAGATCGGCGGACAGGTTGAAAGCCAGCAGTTTAGCGAAGGCCAGGCTATCCACCGGTACCCAGGGCTCAGCGGCGGTAAGCTCGAGCGCTCCGTATTCCGGCGGCAGGGGGTTACTGGCCAGCCAAGCGTTTACGCCGTTGGCGTAAGAACGAAGCTGCGCTCTGAGCGCCTGCGAGCTCGCGGCGTAGGTCTGCCAGGCGTCACGACGGAAGCCGAGCGTCCGCAGCTGGATGTCGGTGCCCAGCGCCGAGCTGCCCACCAGCTCGGAGAGGGTGCCGCTCGCGAGCCGGCGATTGAAGTCCATCTGCCAGAAGCGGTCGCGGGCGTGGATGTAACCCTGCACAAAAGCGGCGTCGGTTTCGCTGCTGGCCGTGATGCTGGGTATGCCGGTGGCCGGGGTGAATACATCAACCGGCGCTGACAGACCCTGAACGTTGATCGTTTCTGTCGACTGCGCCTGCACCAGCATCGGCCATGACAGGCTCAGCAGGATCCAACCTAACACTCGCTTCATATCTCAACCCCTGTTCAACAGTGAAATGCTGCGGTGATCACGACTTACGCAGCCGGCGAGAGTATAACACTGGTGAAGACGCACCCACCGCTGAACGCGAGCAGGCGCCGCAGAGCAGAACGGGCCTCAGCGAGAGGGCAAGAGCGCGTAGACGGCGAGCGCAATCCAGCTGAGGATCAGGATGCTGCCGCCAGCAGGCGCGAGGCGCGGTTCGGCCAACCCGAGGCTGGAGAGGTACAGCGCTCCGCAGAACAACACCAGGCCAAGAGCAAAGCCCGCCATCACCACGTGACGCAAGATCCCGTCGGTGGGTTTTACCGTCAGGCTCAGCGCGGCAAGCAGGACCACGTGAAGCAAGTGATACCGGTTGGCCAGGTCGTACTGGTCGGTCCGGACGACGTCGAACAGATGTGAGCCGAGCGCGCCCAAAATCACCCCGACTGCCCCGAGCAAGGCGCTCAGAGCCAGCCATGGATTTCGCTTCAGCCGGGCCTCGTTCAAGGCGCGAGGCGCAACCGGCGCCAGCGGCAATGCCCGATCACTCGGCGTCGTCCGCGTCGCTCCCGTCGTCCAGGGGCTTCAGGAGGTCTTCCAGGCTCTTGGTGAGGTTGCCGTGCTTATAGGACGGGATCTCGAACACCCAGCCATCGGTCAGGGGCTTGAGCGCCTCAGCTTCTGCCTCAGCCGCCGCGACCGACTCTTCATACGCTGCCATAGCCGCTGCGTCCGCTGCCGCCTGCGCCGCCTGCGTGTCTTCGAAGCTGCCTGCCTCACCCGCTTCGGTGTCAGCTGCTTCGCCGTCAGATTCCTCAGCGTCGGCGGCCGGCGCGCTGGGCTCCGGCTTGGACTGCGCAGCCAGCTCGGCGTCGAAGGCCACATCCAGCATCACGTAGTACTTGTCCTCGCGGTTGAAAGCGCGCGTGCTGACCCTTAGCCCGTCGAACGTTTCATATTCGCCCTGCACGATTTCCAGCCCCTGAAAGTTCTCCTGGCTCGCTGGCGCCACGTCCTCAAACCGAAGCCCGGCGATTGCGCTCGCAATGGAGTTGCCAGCGCTCGGCGACAGCACTTCGCGGTCATCCGGGAGATTGTCGAGCCCGTAGTTCGGATCCTCGGGCCGCGCCTTGGATAGCTCAATCCGATCGCCGCTGCTGTGCGCGAGGCTCGCGCTTCGCACGCGGTTTGCGGGGATGTCCAACAGGTCTTTTTTCAGCCAATCGCGCGCGTTTGCGCTGAAGCGCAGGTCGCCGCTGGCCAGCCAGCTTTGAGCCTCGTCAGCAAACCGTACGTAGGTGCCCTGACTCGCGTTTGCCCGTTTGCCGACAATCAGGTCGAAACCCTCGGGCCCGGCGACCGCCACCTTGAGATTCTGATCGTCGTCGTCACCTTCGGACACGTCGGAGACGCCAAGCTGAGCGTAGCGCTCTGGATTGGTGGTTTTACCCTCCAGCCGCTTGGCCTCAACCAGCGCCACCAGACGACGCCGGAGCTGCGACAGATCAGCTCGATAGCCGTCCCTTTCAGCCACGTGCCAAACGCCACCCTCGCGCTCGAGCGTGACCTGCTCATCACCGTCGGTCACGGTGACAGCCGTGATGTCATTGACGCGGTCCGCCAGACCTTCGATCAGCGGGCCGCCGCTTTGAGCGGCCGTAACCGGCGCTTCCTGACCCGACAGCCAGACACCAATCCCGACAAAAACCGCCGCGGCAATCGCGAGCGGCAGCAGCAGATTCTTGTTCATCGATTGGCCTCCTCTCGACGGCGCGCCCGGCGCCAGGCGATGGTCAGCGCAAACAGCGTAACCAGCAGGGGCACCAGACCGATGTTGATAACTTTGAGCCATGTACCGAGGCTTTCGATATCCCCGCGCAGGTTACTTTGCACCTGCCGCAGCTCCTGGCGGATCCGCAGCCGTTCGTCCTGGAAACGGGCCAGTTCGGTCTGCTGCTCCGGCGTCAGAATCAGCGGATTGTTGTCGTCCCGCCCAGCCTGCAGCTCGGTGAGCTTGCGTTCGGTCTCCTGCAGCTGCTGTTCGAGCTGCTGTTCAGTGGCCTGGTAGCGGGCCTCGGCCTGCCGCTGGAGCTCCTGAACCCGGGTAAAAGGACGCTGCGAGGTCGCACGACCACGGATGCTGATCAGGTCCGAGCTGCCCGTCAGGTTGTCGAGCGAGTTGATGATGAAGTCACCGTTGTTGGCGAACGCGCTGATCAGGCGCTGGCCCAGAAAAGACTGCGCCTGTGCCCACAGCCGGTCGCTGAGAATATCGGTGTCCGCAACCACCAGGATGTCGTTCGGTGCGGTTGCGGCCACCAGGTGCTCCGCTGTCGGCGGCGCCGCCGGTTCCTCACCCTCCACCGGTTCTGCCGGCGGTGCCCCGTCCGGGAAAGCCGAGCTGAAGGTGCCCCGCACTCGAGCCGCAAGGGTGTAGTTCTGACCGGTGGGCGCAAAGCCATCGAGCAGCGAGCTGGGGTCGGTCATAAACCGCACCCGATCGCTGCTCACACTCATGCTGTCCTCGGACGTTGTCAGAAGCGACTCGAATTCCACCTCCGCATCCGGTTTTTTGGCCAGGTGACCCGACTGGGAAACGTTGATTGTGGTCAGCTCAGCAAGCGTGACGTCATCACCGTTCATGCCGGCCGTGTCAATCGACAGGATGCCGACGTGTCGAACGGGACGCCGACCGGGCCCGGCGGACACCTGCAGCCCGTAGGTGCGATCGAGCACCACCTGCTTGGCGTCGTAGGCAACACCCCACGTCTCCAGCAACTTGGAGAGATCCGAGGAGCGTTCCGCAAACATCGCCGCCTGTGGATTGGTCTGAGCGTCAGCCGGGATGTCCATCTCCGCCTGCGGGTCAACAAACACCGCCAGCTTGCCGCCGCGGAGCACAAACTGATCGATGGCGTAGGTTGTGGCGTCGGTCAGATCCTTGGGATGGACCACCGCCAGCACGTCGATCTCCGGATCGATGCTGTTGACGGTCGGCGCCACCTGTCGAACCTCAAACAGCTGTTCCGCCTGCTGCAGCACAATCCATGGCTCGCGCATCTGGCGCGTGGCCGGATCGAAGCCGCGGTTGATCGGCAGCGTGCTCATCACACCGATGACCGGCGTGCGGACCTGGTTCAGGTTGTAGATCAGCTTGGCGAGGTCGTATTCCAGAAACGCTTCTTTGTTGGGGTCAAAAAAGGCGACGGTCTCGCGACCCTCGACGGCGTTGGTGGCCACCAGGCCAAAGAAGAACGTATCCCCGGCGCTGTTGGCTGGGAAGCCGGTGAGACCGGCGGCGCTCGCCGCGTCCTCTGCTTCAGAAAACGGCAGCGGATCGATCACCTGCAGATTCAGGTTGCCTCCGGCGTAGCTGGCAAATTCGGTGAGCGTGTCGCGGACCCGCCGACTGTAGTCGCGATACGGGGTCAGCCCCGGCACGTCTTTGCTGACGGAGTCAGAAAAGTACAGATAAAGGTTCAGCGGTTCGTCGATGCTCGCCAGGATATTGCGCGTGCCCTGGGAGACCGAATAGAGGTTGTTTTCGGTCAGGTCGAAGCGCGCTCCTCGGAACACCAGCGACACCACAAACAGCAGCGCCACAAACAGCACCGCGAGAATCAGCAGCGCGCCAGCGCCGTAATTACGTTTTGCCTGTTGTGACATGGTCAGTCAGCCTTTTTGAGATCGATCACAATGGCGTTGGCGGCCAGCCAGAACGCGATGACCAGAAGGAAAAACAGGATGTCGCGGAGGTCGAGCACACCCTTCGCAATTGCGTCAAAATGCGTTGAGAAGCTCAGGCCCGCGAGTGCGTCCACCAGCGCTGCCGGTGCCCAGCCGCGGAAAAAGTCGATGACGCCTGACAAACCGAACAGCAGAAACGCAAAGCACACCACAACGGTCAGAATAAACGCCACCACCTGGTTTCGGGTCGTGGCGGAGATACATGACCCGATGGCCAGAAAGCCACCGGCCATGAGAAAGCTGCCGACATAACCTGCCAGAATCACGCCGTTGTCCGGCTCCCCGAGATAGTTGACGCTGATCCAGACGGGAAAGGTCAGGGCCAGGGCCAAACCGCAGAACGCCCAGGCGGCCAGGAATTTTCCGATCACCGCCTGCAGCATGCTCACCGGCAGCGTTAGCAGCAGCTCAATCGTGCCGCTTTTCCGCTCCTCCGCCCACAGGCGCATCGAGATGGCCGGTACGAGGAACAGGTATAGCCACGGATGGAAGTTGAAGAACGGTCCATAGAGATCCGCCTGACCGCTTTCAAACAGCCGGCCAAAACCCCAGCTGAACCACCCCATCAGCAGCAGGAAGATGACAATAAAAACGTAGGCGACGGGCGTGGCGAAGTAGCTCGCGATTTCCCGGCGAAAAATGTTCAGCGTCTGGCTCATGCCTGTGCCCCCTGACTGTCGCTTCCGCCCAGCGTGATCTGGCGGAACACCTCATCGAGCCGGCCTCGCTCGACCGTCAGCTCTTCAACCGGCCACCCCTGCTCCTGAGCCAGCTTGGAGATCTCGCCGAAAGGTGCAGTGCCGCTCCGTGGAATGGCCACCAGTCGGCCGGAATGGCGCTCCACGTCAACGTGGGTCACGTTGGCGAGTCGGCTGATGTGTTCGACCGCCGCGTCGAGTTCGCTGGTCGTCAGGCGCACGGCGTTGTGGTAACGCGATTTTGCCTCGAGCTCCTGAGGCGTTGCGTCCGCCAGCAGCCGACCGCGCGCGATGATAATGGCCCGGTCGCAAACCGCCTCAACCTCTTCCAGGATGTGGGTCGAGACAATCACGATCTTGTCTTTCGCCAGTGCCCCGATCAGCTCCCGCACCTCGTGCTTCTGGTTTGGATCAAGTCCGTCGGTCGGCTCGTCCAGGATCAACACTTTCGGATCGTGGAGCAGCGCCTGAGCCAGGCCAACGCGTCGGCGGAAACCCTTCGACAATGTGTCGATCGACTGATGCAGCACGCGGCCAAGCTGGAGCTGGTCGATGACCTTCCCCTGGCGTTCGCGGCGCTGAGCGGCGTCGAGGCCCCGGATGTCCGCAATGAAGTCGAGAAACTGCTGAGGGGTCATCTCGCCGTAACCTGGCGCCCCCTCCGGCAGGTACCCCATGCATCGCTTGGCCTCCAGCGGCTGGCTTTCGATATCGAAGCCGCACACCGACACCGAGCCCGCGGTGGGGGTCAAAAACCCACAAATCATTTTCATGGTGGTGGACTTGCCGGCGCCATTGGGACCCAGGAAACCCAGCACCTGTCCCTCAGGAACCACAAAGGACAGGTCCCGAACGGCCGTGAGAGACCCAAAATCTTTTCTTAGATCTTTGATTTCAATCATCTTGTTGGTTCTTGCGACAGTGAGTCAGGAAGCGCCCCACGGCGCCCGCTTGCGGGGGCGCATTTTTATCGCAAACGGCTGGTATTTCAACCCCAACACGCCTGCCCTCGCCCCGCCCGCGCTGTGACTGCGGGCGCTAGAAAAAGTTCCCGCGAAGGGCCAGCGGAAAGTGAATAGGTACGGAGATGCAGCCTGACGGTTCTGTCGTGCGGTTGCCGAGGCGTTCATCACGCGCTCGGCTAGCGGGGGAAAGCTAGCCCTGCGGCGCGTCAGTCCATGACAAACGTGAGGCGGATCATCGCGGTTTGCGGCTCGACGACGCCCGACTTTGCCGGCGGCTCAAAGCGCCACTGCCGCGCTGCCCGCCGAGCGGCCGCATCAAACAG
>JBCDKA010000202.1:0-6393 GCA_038747195.1 Pseudomonadota bacterium | reverse complement strand
CGTCAAATCGTCCAACGCGTCAGGCTCGCGGTCGCGCAAGGGTTCCCTCTCGTCCTTTTTTGAACACCACCTGGACTCGGCGATTGGCAGCATCCGGCGTTTGCTCGCCCGACCGCTCGGGAGCGCCATGACCGCCGCGGTGCTGGCCGTCGCGCTCGGCTTGCCGGCGGCTTTCTATTGGCTCATCGGTAACCTTCAGACCGTGGGCGACCAATATCCCGATGCTCGACAGATCTCACTTTTCCTGCCGGCTGACGGCGATCGCGCGGCGGCTGAAGCGCTGGCGGCGCGGCTGCGGTCCCGCGAGGACGTGCAGGGGGTGCACCTGCTGGATCCGGAGGAGGAGCTGATGCTTTTGCAGCAGCGATTTGCCGACCCGGCGCTGATCGAGGCGCTGCCAGCTAACCCGCTGCCCTGGACGGTGCTGGTCACGCCGGCAGCTCGGTTCAAGGACACGGCATCGGTCAGTGCGCTGGCACAGAAGCTGGAGGTTTTGCCGGGCGTTGAGTCAACGTTGCTCGACATGGCGTGGCTGGATCGGCTGAACGCGTTGCTCGCGCTCGCGAGCCGCGCCGCGCTGGTGCTCGCTGTCCTGCTGTCGATTGCAGCCCTGCTGATCGTCGGTAACACAATCGGCCTGGAGCTTAAGACCCGCAGCGTCGAGATTGAAATCACCCGTCTGCTGGGGGCCACCGACAGCTTTGTGCGTCGCCCGTTTTTATACCTTGGCCTGAGCTACGGCCTGTTGGGTGGTGTGCTGGCAGCGCTCGTGATTGTGCTGGGCGTCGGGCTGCTCGCCGGACCCGTCAGCGAGCTGGCGGCAAGCTATAGCAGTGACCTCACCCTGCGCTGGCCCGGCGTCCTGTTTGTCGCCGCGCTGGTTTTAGGGGGCGGAGCCATCGGCTGGGCCGGCGCCTGGCTGGCGGCTGGCCGTCAGCTCGGTGCTCTGGATCCCGACTAGCCGCCCGTCTTGCCCAGGGAGCGGTCAGGCGCAACAATGCATCAGCTGAGCTCAGCGCTCGGCCCAAAGTCCGGTTGAAGTCCTGACCCGGGCTCTCAGTATTGGTCTCAAGGAAACGTAGGTGGAACAAGGCGGCCGAATTCTCATCGTCGACAGCTCGAAAGTGACGCGACGGTTGATAGAAAAAACCGTGGCGCAGGCGCTTCCGGATGCGCAGATTGTGGCCTGCTACAGCGCCGCCAGCGCGCTCGAAGAGTTCGCCGGCGGCAGCGTCGACCTGGTGAGCACGGCCATTTCTCTGCCGGACATGAACGGCATGGATCTCGCCGCTGAGCTTCGCGGCCGCAGCGATCAGCGTTTCATGCCAATCATCCTGGTCTCCGGCGACGTCAACGACCGGCTGCAGAACCGCGATATCAACGAACACGTGACGGACTACTTCGACAAGTCTGACGGGTTTAAGGCCCTGGGGGCTTTCATCCAGGGTTACGTCAAGCCCGATACGTCGGTTACCGGCCATATCCTCTACGTCGAAGACAGCCGGGTTGTGGCCGTCGCTACCCGCCGCATCATGGAAGCGGCCGGATTCAGCGTTCAGCATCTGGTGACCGTCGAGGAAGCCCTTGAGATCCTGGAGGGCAATCTCGCTTCGCTCGGTGGCCCGGCGATCGATGTGGTACTCACCGACGTCTACCTGAAAGGTGGACTGACCGGCATGGATCTGGTGGAAAAGATTCGCGGTCCGCTCGACCTTGGTCGAAGCCGGCTGCCGATCATTGTCATGACCGGGGATGACAACAAGGACAAGCAGGCCGCCCTGCTGCGCGGCGGCGCCAACGATCTGGTGGCCAAACCCATCGACGAAGATTTGCTGGTCAACAAGCTGCGGTTCCAGCTGCAGCTTGCGCAGGGTTGAGGACGGCACCGCTCGCGTGACGGAATCCGACCAGCAAGCTGACAGCACTATTATCAACGACGCGTGGGACCCGATCCTCGCCAGCGAGTTTGACGCGCCTTACATGCAGGAACTCCGGGCATTTCTAAGAGCGGAAAAGGTGGCCCGTAAAGTTCTCTATCCGCCGTCAGCCAAGGTGTTTGAGGCGCTGCGCCTGACGAGCTTCGATGACGTGCGGGTGGTCATCTTAGGCCAGGATCCCTACCACGGCCCCGGCCAGGCCCACGGCCTGTCTTTTTCGGTTCCGGCCGGCGTGCCGATCCCGCCATCACTCAAAAACATCCTGCAGGAGATCCATGACGATCTCGGCATCCCGGCGCCGGCTCACGGCAATCTGATGCACTGGGCCAAGCAGGGTGTGCTGCTGCTCAATGCCGTGCTGACGGTGGAGCAAGGCAATGCGGGAGCACACCAGGGAAAAGGCTGGGAGACGTTTACCGATGCGGTCGTTAGCCGGCTGGATCAGTCCCGCAGCGGTCTGGTGTTTCTACTTTGGGGAAGCTACGCGCAGAAGAAAGGGCAATTGATCAACCGGGACCGGCACCTGGTGCTCGAGTCGGCTCACCCGTCACCGCTTTCGGCCCACCGCGGGTTTCTCGGGTGTCGCCACTTTTCGCGGGCTAACGACTACCTGGCATCACAGGCGCTTCCACCCATCGACTGGTCGCTGCCTGCGCTCGACTGACCTACCGGACGGCTACCCGCCAGCGAACAATTAAACGTCCGCCTATCGCTGGCTGTAGTTCACCAGCGCCGCGGCCACGTCGTCGACAATCGGGCCCACCTCTTCCTTGGCTTTTTCGTCAGCGTTCAGCGTGGTGAAGTCCACCTTGCGCGTCCAGCCACGCCCGAGCGGGCGGCGGTCTCTCAGCGAGATATTCCGGATCTTGACGTTGACCGAATACAGCGTGCTGAACTGTCCGTAATACTGCAGCTGCGTCTCGCCGATGTAATCGATTTCCGCCAGCACCAGCACGTCGCCACCGTTGTCCTGGATCAGCCCCGACAGGCCCGCCAGATCGACGCCCTGCTCATTGGCGAACACGCCGATATCGGGGAAAAACGCTTCGTCCAGCACATCGAGTTCTCGGTCCAGCAGCGCGTTTTCGAGCAGCTGTTCGACCGGGCCCGCCAGGGCTCGATCGCCGACGGCCACCACAACCATCCGCGGATCAGCCGCCGGCTGCGACACCGCGGGTGACACCGAAGCCACCTGCAGAGGCTCCGCTTTCGCAGGCGCCGGCTGAGCTGTCACCGGTGTGGTGACCTGCGCAACGGACTGCTGTTGATCCACAACCTGGGCGGTGGTGGTCGCAGCCTTCTGCGCCTCGGGCTGGGTGGCGACGGCGGCCGTCAACTCAGCCGGTTCAGTGCTGGGTTCCGGGGTCGTTCCAGCAACGCTGCCGCCGCTGGGCGTCGTCGCGTCAGCCATGGCGATCTTTTCGGATCCTGTGGCGGCGGCAGCGGTTTCTGACGTCGTTTCGGTTTCGACCGCGTCGCTGTCTGCCACTTCGCTGGACGCTGCCAGCAGCGCCTGTTCGAGATCTTCGCCGCTGATGGTTTCATCCGACTCACCGGCTTCCCCCGCTACCGGATCGATGGACTCATCGTCATCCAGGCTTTGTGCCTTGGCCATCACCGGCTCGTCGTTAGCGCCGTCGGAGAAAAGCTGATCCTGGAACACAAACGCTGCACCACCGGCAATACCCACCAGCAGCAGCGCCGCAATGGCAGCCGGCAGCCAGCGTGGGCCGGAGCTGGTTGGCGTCTCGGCCGCAGCGGCCGCGGCCGCCTGGGGCGGCAGCTGGTTGCCCGGCCCGGACACCCGGGTGGCCTCAACCGATCCGGTGCCCAGCTCGGGAATAGACTCGAGCTGGCTCAGGGCCGTGGTTCGCGCCTGGTTAAACGCGTTGTTGGCCGCCCCCGGGCCTTCCACCGGCGGTGGCGCGGCGATGGGGTTATTGCCTTTCAGATCGGCGAGTAGCTCGTGGCAGTCCGGATAGCGCTGATCCGGGTCTTTGGCGATCATCCGGGCCAGAATCTGGCAGGTCCGTTCGTCGACCTCGGCATTGACCGAACGCACGTCCGGGATTTCCGCCTTCACCACCTCCAGCATCATGCCGAGCGGGCTGGCTTCGGTAAACGGAATGTCCCCCGTCAGCATCTCGTAGAGCACGATCCCTAGCGCAAAGATGTCAGACCGCTGATCCACGGGTTGTCCGACACAGACTTCCGGGGACAGGTAGCCCGGCGTGCCGACAAATTCTCCGGTGTTGGTCAGGCGCTTGGACAGATCCTGCACCATCGCGATACCAAAGTCGGCGAGCTTGACGTTGCCGTTGCTGCCCAGCATGAGGTTGCCCGGCTTGATGTCCCGATGCACAACCCCGCGGTCGTGGGCCACGGCCAGACCTTCAGCGGCCTGCCTGAGAATCTCCAGGGCCTCGGCGATGGGCAGCCGGCCATCGCGCTTCAGACGTTCGCTGAGCGACTCGCCCTCCACATACTCCATCACGAAGTAGGGCTGACCCTCGTCCTCGCCGATAAAGTAGATTTGAATAATGCGGGCATCGT
This sequence comes from Pseudomonadota bacterium, assembly GCA_038747195.1. Lineage (GTDB taxonomy): Bacteria > Pseudomonadota > Gammaproteobacteria > Xanthomonadales > SZUA-38 > JANQOZ01. Next base: position 1,903 of record JBCDKA010000202.1, on the reverse strand, counting down.
TGAGCGCCGCCATCGACTTGGCTTCGCGCTTGAAGCGTTCGACGACGCTCTCATCGGTCGCCAGCTGTTCCGACAACACCTTGATCGCCACATGTCGATTCAGCGCTTCGTCGTGGGCTTTGAAGACCACGCCCATGCCGCCGCGACCGAGCTCCGACTCGACCTTATATTGCCCGAAAGACTCTTTACTCATCACCCGTTTCTCCTGCTGCTGCTGGCCCACCGCTGATGGCGGACGAGACAACATTCCCGAGCATAGTTTAGCAACGTGGGGCGGGCAAATCGTGCGATCGGCTCCGCAAAACGTGTAAGAAAAGCCCCCGTCGCCCCGCCGAGGTAAAATGACGCGTCAACCAACAAAGGCGACCCAGCTTCATGGAACGACGAACATTTCTGCGCTCTAGCGGCGCTCTGGCGGCTGGCGCTGTGGCGGTCAGCGGCTGCGCTCAAACGGACTGCGGCCCAGGGGAAGCGGCCAGCGAACCCGCCCGCGAATGGAAGATGGTGACCTCCTGGCCTCAGAATTTCCCAGGTTTGGGCAGCGGCGCAGCGGATCTGGCTGCCGCAATCACGGCCATGAGCGGCGGCCGGCTGAACGTCAAGGTGTACGGCGCCGGTGACCTCGTGCCGGCGTTTGAGGTCTTTGATGCCGTCAGCGCCGGTACGGCGGAGATGGGCCACAGCGGCGCGTACTACTGGAAGGGTAAGTCGCAGGCGCTGCAGTTCTTTTCTGCCATTCCTTTCGGTTTAAACGGGCAGGCCATGAACGGCTGGCTCTACGAGGGCGGCGGCCTGGATCTGTGGACCGAAATTTACGATGGCTTCAACCTGGTCCCCTTCCCCGCCGGCAATTCGGGCGTTCAGATGGGCGGCTGGTTTAACAAACCCATCGACACCGTCGAGGATCTTCAGGGCCTGAAGATGCGCATTCCGGGCCTGGGCGGCGAAGTCCTTCGCCGAGCCGGCGGGACACCCGTCACGCTCCCGGGGGCGGAGATTTTCACCGCTCTCGAGGCCGGGACCATCGATGCGACGGAGTGGGTTGGTCCCTATAACGATCGGGCGTTCGGCCTGTATCAGGCCGCTCGCTATTACTACTATCCCGGCTGGCACGAGCCCGGCACCACGCTTGAGTGTATGGTCAACAAACAGGCGTACAACGAACTGCCGGCGGATCTTCAGGCGATTGTTCGCCACGCCTGCCGCTCGATCAACGACTCGATGGCGGCCGAGTTTACGGCGCAAAACGCCTACGCATTGACCGAAATCCGCAAGGATCCCTCGGTGGAGCTGCGGCCGTTCCCGGAACCGGTGCTGCAGTACCTGCGGCAGCTTTCGCTTGACGTGGTCGAGGAGATTGCGGCTGCTGATCCGCAGTTCAAACGGGTGCTCGACTCGTATCTCGCCTTCGGCGAACAGGTCAGAGGCTGGAACGAGATCTCCGAGCAGGCCTACGCGGGAGCAGGGCGGTGAGTTCGGTTGACGCCATCTGGCATCATTCGGTCCAGGCCGGAGCTATTGAGGGGGTCTGTAAGGGGGGCATGCCGGGCAATCTGGAGATCCGAATCGACGAGCTAGGCCCGGACTTCATGCGCGGCTCGATGCCGGTCAATGAAAAGACGCACCAGCCGTACGGCCTGCTTCACGGCGGCGCCTCCTGCGTTCTCGCGGAAACGCTTGGCTCCATCGCTGCCGCGCTGGTGGTCGATCAGGAGCGGTGGATCGTGCTCGGCCAGGAGATCAACGCCAACCACCTGCGCGGCGTTCGCGACGGTCGGGTTCACGGCGTGGCCACACCCGAACACATCGGGAGCCGGTCGCAGGTCTGGTCGATCCGCATCCACGATGATCAGCAGCGGCCGGTTTGCGTCTCCCGCCTGACGGTGGCCGTCGTCGAAAAGCG
>JBCDKA010000201.1:0-6404 GCA_038747195.1 Pseudomonadota bacterium | reverse complement strand
TCTGTTTCAGCCTACGGTGATCGATCAGGTGAACCACTCGATGGCCATCATGCAGGAGGAGATATTTGGTCCGGTGCTGGCGACAACCTCTTTCCATGACGACATGCAGGCCATTCGTCTGGGCAACGAGACCCGCTATGGGCTCACGGCGAGCATCTGGACCCGGGATCTATCCCGGGCTCACAAGATGGCGGCCGATATCCAGGCGGGTCTCGTGTGGGTGAACTGTCACGGAATACCGGACATGGCGTTGCCCTGCGGGGGCGTCAAGCAATCCGGCTGGGGGAGGGAAAATGGAGAGGAGGCGCTGCTCCAGTTCACCGAGACCAAGTCGGTCGCGGTGAAGCTCTGAGCTGAGTAAACAACGCTGTCGTGCTGGCAGCTTACCTCGCTGCGCGATCGGCAAGCTTTCCACTCTGCATGCACTTCAGCGTATCGAGTGATCGCTCGCATTGACCACGCCTAGGCGCTTCGCTGGAATCCGCCGAAGTCCGTCAGCGGCGACCAGGATGGTCCGATCCGCTCCAGCGGCGGTGCCAGGCTGGCGAAGTCTCCGCTGCCGTAGACCACCCGACCGCCGGTGACCGTCAGCTCACTCTCGATGTGGCGAAGGTCCTCGTCATCCACCTCCAGATAAGGAGCGTTCAGCACAGCCAGGTCCGCAAACTGGCCGACCTTGAGTCTGCCTTTGAGCTGCTCTTCCTGGCTGAACCACGCGGAGCCAACGGTGTGGTGAAACAGCGCCTCTGAGCGGGTGAGGCGTTGTTCTTCCCCGTGCAGCTCCGTGCCACCGACGCTGCGGCCGGTGGTCGCCCAGTAGAGCGTCAGCCAGGGGTTATAGCTGGCAACGCGCGTCGAGTCAGAGCCGAGACCAAGCGGCAGCCCCGCGTTGATGACGTCCCGCATCGGCGGCGCGCGACGGGTGGCTTCGGCGCCGTAGCGCTCCAGAAAGTACTCTCCGGCATAAGCCATGCGGGCCTGCATGGCGAGTCCTCCACCCAGCGCTTTGATGCGGGCAAGCGTTGCGGGCTTGGCTGTTTCGCCGTGGTCAAACGCCCAGCGGATGCCGCCGAAACCCAGCCGGCCTTCACCCACCTCCAGCGCGTGAGCGGCGTCGAACACGTCGATGACATGATTCATCGACTCATCGTAAGTGGCGTGGATTCGCAGCGGCCAGCGGTTGGCCAGAAGGTGTCGTGTCACCTCGATCAGCTGCTCACGCCACTTGGGCCGGGTGGTGATGTCCGGGCGGTCGGCGAGGAAGTTCTCGTAGTCGCCAGCGGCCCACGCCAGGAATTCACCGCCGCCGCGCACCACATAGGCATTCATCATGGCTTCTGCGCGGTTGACGCCGATCGTCCAGTCCCGGGTCCAGCGGCGGAACTCTCCGATCTCCTGGCCTTTGTTCTGCGGGAACAGGTATTTCGAGATTCGGATCGGGAGCTCGCCGGCCTGCGCCAGCGCTTCGGAGCCGGCGTAGTCGTTGGGAAAGCGATGCCCGCCACCCCCGGCGTCGATCACGCTGGTTAGCCCAAAGCGATTCAGCTCGCGGTAGTAATGTTGCGTTGACCGTTCTTGCTGCACCGCATTGAGCTGAGGCAGCTTGCCGATGGTGCCGTAGAGCAGGTCGGGGTTGGGCGTGGCATGAAGAATGGCGCCGCCGTCCTGGGTGATCTCCAGCCTGGTACCCGGCGGTGTCGGATTGCCCGCTTTGAGTCCCAGTGCGTCGACGGCCGCCTTGTTGAGGAAACCCTGGCTGTAAAGAAACAGGACGAAGACGGGTGTATCCGGTGCGGCCCGCGTCAGCTCCTGCGGCGTGGGCATCCGTTTCTCGGCAAACTGGTAAGGAGACCAGCCGCCGACCACGCGCACCCACTGACCGGCCGGCGTACGTCGCGCCTGCTCCCGGATCATATTCAGCCCCTGCGTCAGCGAGGAGAGTCCGTCCCAGCGAAGCTCCAACGCATAGAACCGACCGGCGCGTGTCGGGTGCATGTGGCTGTCGTTGAGCCCCGGGATGACGGTGCGGCCGCCCAGAGAAATGACCTGCGTCTGCTTGCCCCGCAACGCCAGCACGGCGCTCTCGTCGCCGACAGCCTGAACCAGCCCGCCGCGCAGGGCGATGGCACGAGCATTCGGGCGCATCACGTCCTGGGTCAGGATATTGGCGTCGGTCAGAATGAGTTCAGCTTCCGACTGGGCCAGGCTGACGCTGGCGCCCAGCGCGGTCAGGAGGCCGGCACCCGTGCCGGCGACAAACTGGCGCCGGGAAAAGCCGGCTTCAGACAAGTTTTTGCTGTGCATGGTTAGCTCCCAGCCGACGTAATCAAAAGCCGGCTTCAAAGGTAAATTCAATAAAGTTGGTGCTGTCGGACGGCCCGGTATCCTCGATGAAACGTTCGGGGCGCGAGCGCGTTAGGGCCAGGCCCAGCTGGTAGTTCTTACTCAACGCCCATTCAGCTGAGGCGGAAAAAGCGGTGTTCACAAATTTAGCGGTCGACCCTGAGGGCGCGCGAATGATGTTGCCGGGCGGCCCGTAGACGCCGTCAGCTTCTTCCCGGCGCCAGTAGAGGTTGACGTCAAAACTCAGGCTGAGCCGTTCGCTCGGTTCCAGCGTCAGATAGGGGTTCACGTTGACGAAGTTAGATGGCCCAAGCTGTGCCAGTTCAGAAAAATAGTTGCCGCGCGGATAGAGCGCGTCGAAGGTCTCAAGGCGACCATCCCCACGCTGCTCGTCGCCGGAAGCCACGTTGACTGACAGCATGACCGCCGGTGACCAGGGAGCTGAAAAGCGATAGCCGGTGTTGGTTGCCAGCGACCAGGCGCGGATGTCCTGTTTCTGAGCCCCCAGATCCTGCTCGCCAAACTGATACATAGCTTCCCAGTTCCAGAACCAGGGTCCGCGCTCGCCGAACAGACGAGCTCCGACCGTATGACGATCCTGGTCGGCGACTCCTTCTATCGTTCGGCGCTGATCAAAGCGGGCGTAGAGGTAGTAGAAGTCTGCGCCGAGGGTCGCGGTACCTCGCGTTGCGTAAAGCCCTGCCAGCGTGCGGCCGCTGTCGCTCTCATCGTTGAAGCTGCCGTTTGGCTCGACCTGAACGAGCTGGAGGCCGAATAGATCCCAGCGCCAGCCGCTGTGGTTGCCGGAGATCCTGAGCCCGTCCCATGTCCGAACGACGTTGGTTCCCAGGCGAAGCGCAACGAGTCGCTGCGAACCGAGCTTAAGCTGCTGACGACCCAACTTAGCTGACCAGTTGTCGTTTGAGTAACGGAGCCACGCCTCCTGGATATCGAGGTTGTTGCGTTCGACGGGATTGACCTGACCACCGCGATTGATAGCGCTGACGAGAACACCCCTGGCGGATAACGGTCCTTCGCTCTCGTAGTCAGCTCCGACGTGAAGCCGCTGCGCCCAGAGGGCGTCAGCGTCCGGACTGGTCGCGTCAAAATCGAACGCGTTGAGATAGGAAAAGCGCTCTCGCAGCTCGAGAAATGGCCGCCATGACTCGGAGTCCTGGGGGAGCGCGCTGGTGCTCCAGCCGACGGCGATGATCACCGCGCCCAGCAGCGCTAGGAGCACCGTTACCGACCTTTGGCGGCGTGGCCGATTAGGCCCCGTGATCCGCGGACCGGTTGCTAAGCGAAGTGCGTACGACATGAGCAAGTGGTTTTGGGCTGAGGGAGACCGCGGCTGCGGGGCCGCACCATCGGATGGAATCCGATCTGGAAAGCGCCGAACGCCCCGGAGTCTCCTCCGGGGCGTCGGCCTGCAGTGGCGCAGCTCAGGGCCAGCTTCAGCCGGCTGCCACCGGATCGATGACCTTGCCGTGAGAGACGCGTTCGTCCGCTTTGTGCACCATGGTGTAGGCATAGTCGACGCCCATACCGTACGCACCGCCGTGCTCGCGAATGATGTCCATCAGGCCGTCATAGGTGTCGCGCCGCGCCCAGTCGCGCTGCCATTCCAGCATGGTCTGGATCGTGGTCATCGGCACAACACCAGCGTGGGCCATCCGCGTCATGGAGTTGTCGTGTGCTTCCTTGGACGTATCACCGGAAGCGTCCGCCACCATGTAGATTTCGTAGCCGGCGTCAGCCATGGCGGAGAAAGCAAACATGTTGTTGCAGATGCCGGTCCAGAGGCCTGAAACCACCACCTTGTTGCGTCCGTTGGCGGCGAGCGCGTCGCGGACTTTCTGGTCGTCCCAGGAGTTCATAGACGTGCGTTCCAGGATGTCTTTTTCCGGAAAAACGCCAAGCAGTTCCGGAAACGTGTGGCCGGAAAAGGAATCGGTCTCCACGGTAGTAATCGTGGTGGGAATGTCGAAAAGCTTGGCGGCTTTGGCCAGCGCCGTAACGTTGTTCTTCAGCGTTTGGCGGTCGATAGACTGTACGCCAAAAGCCATCTGGGGCTGTTGATCAATAAAAATGATCTGCGAGTTTTGGGGTGTGAGGAGTTCGGGTTTAGTGGTCATGATGGTGTCCTGAAAGTTGAGTCAAAAGTTGTCGATGGCGGCAACTTGGCCGCGTTAAGTGTTCCTACCTAGCTCTGGCGAAGCATTATCCGTAGTTCTCAATAAGAAACAATAATCTCAAAAATCTACATAACGTATCCAAAATAGAGACAATATCTCCGGCCGCGATGGGTCCTGCACCAGGACGTTTAGCGGAATGGATAAAGCGTCTTTTAGCCGGCGATTCGGTTGCCGGCCTCGACTGACGGCGCTATGTTCCCAGCGAGCGCGGCCTGCGACAAACGATTAGTTTTGCTTGTCGCTTAAGAAAAACTAACGCGACCGCCGCGGCCCCGGAATCGGCGGTGGAGATGGGACTGGATCGCTCAGGGCTTCCACTTAATACTGCAGCCAACGCTGGGGAAGTGCGGCTGGGGTACCGGGTTTCCGGTCAGGACAGCGTCCGCCGCGCGGCGGAGATCTTCGCCGTTGCCGGCCGACATGCCGGGACGGCTGGCGTCGAACTGACCCGCGTAGGCCAGCTTCAGCTCCGCGTCATAGAGAAACAGGTCGGGCGTGCAAACCGCCTTAAAGGCTCTGGCAACCTCCTGCGCCTCGTCGTAAAGGTAGGGAAAAGAAAAGCCGTGCTGCCGGGCAAACTCGGCCATTCGTTCCGGGCTGTCCGCGGGATAGCGGCTTACGTCATTGGCGCTGATGGCTACGACGCTTAGCCCCTTCGGCTGGTATTCAGAGGCGAAGCGCGAAAACGCCGCAATCATATGCACGACAAACGGGCAGTGGTTGCAGATGATGGCTACCAGCGTCGCTTTGTCACCCTGAACGCCCGACAGACTCCAGGTTTTGCCGTCACCATCGGGCAGCAAAAATGTCGGAGCCGGTGTGCCAAGGGATACGTTCTGCGATTCCAGCTTCATCGGGTCGGTCACCAATCCAAGATAGCGACCCAGCGTACCTTATTTTTCGGCAGTAAAACCTGAGGAAACGCGAAAGCCTACTGCCCGCGGCTCAGCAATTTCGCGAGATGCCGCGGAGCGGCAAAATCAGATTTCCATGGCTGGTCGCTACCGCCACCAAGGCGACGTGCTCAACGAGGCTACCCGCGCTGACGCATTCAGAATGGTACTCAATTGATTCGAGCGCCAAGCCACCGGGAGGGATGGTGATGGGCAAGGTCAGCCCGGCAAGCTCAAACCGATCGGCATCTTCCCCGGCGAGCCAGAGGTCGTCCAGCGTCAGGGTCTGATCCCCATGGTTAAACACCGTGAATGCGCGAACGCGTTGCGCCCCTCCTGGGTTGTCGTTCAGCAAGACCGATGTGGGAAAGGTGCCGGGGACCGGCCCGGCCACAACCTGGGCACCCACCGACGTCGACAGGTAATGCTGGGTGCCGGGCTGGTCCGGGTCGAAGTAGGTGAGCCCGATCGATAGATACTTGTCACCCGGCACCAGGGGTTGCAGCGTTACGGCCACCTCAAAGGCGTCGCCCGGGCCCAGCGTGAAGGGGGTGGCGCGAGGTGTTCGGGCTGAGATCGCAAACGGCTGACGAAAACCATCCCGACGAAACTCAAACGCTTGCGCCAGATCATGACCCTGCAAGACCCCATGCTGCTGGGTCAAAGGCACACCCTCAATGACCAGCGACTGCTCCTGGGGCTGGGGCCAGCTGACCGAAATGTGGTCTTCGAGCAGATTTATCTCGGGGTGCGGGTAGGACGCATAGTCTTCGGTCAGAGCGAGCGATCCGACGGAGTCGTTGTTGTCCGGCTCGGCGTCCTGAACGAGCCCCAGGGGCACGGGGTGCCTCTGATCAAAAACCTGCAGGCTGAATTCATCGGGATGTTCGCTGTCCAGACCTTTCGAGACGTTCTGAATCGTGATCGCCCGATAGCCGGTGTTTCGTATGGTGAGGTAACGTGTCGGCCGCTT
>JBCDKA010000200.1:0-6419 GCA_038747195.1 Pseudomonadota bacterium | reverse complement strand
GGTGCACCCCCTGCACGTCCTCGCGGGACCGCAGCCGCGCCGCCAGCGCTTCAGCCGCCGCGCGATCGCCGTCAGCCGGCAGGAAAAGTGAGATCTGTCGAGCATCGGGATATTGGTCGTCCACGGTCTGAAGGTTACCGATGAGCCAATAGAAAGCCGCCGGCAAGCCGAGCGCGACGGCCAGCACCGCGGCGGTCATGGCGCTCCCGAGCGGTCGGGCGAGCAAGCGCCGGATGCTGCCAATCGCCGAGTCCAGGTGGTGTTCAAAAAAGGACGAGAGGGAACCCTTGCGCGACCGCGAGCCTGACGCGTTGGACGATTTGACGTTTTTGGTTCGCTTCACGGTTTCTGTGGCCGGAAATCATCGATCAATCGACCGTTTTCCAGCACCAGGACCCGACACTTCATGCGCCTGACGAGAAAAAGATCGTGACTGGCCACCAGAAAACAGATACCGCTGCGGCTGAGCTCAGCAAACAGATTCATGATCTCGGCGGAGAGCTCAGGGTCGAGATTGCCGGTCGGCTCGTCCGCGAGCACCACCGGCGGTCGATTGACGATAGCCCGCGCGATGCCTACGCGCTGCTGCTGCCCTGTCGAAAGCTGTGTGGGCAACGCTCGTTCACGCTCCCGGAGGCCAACCGCATCGAGGGCAGCCCGCGCGCGGCGCTGACGCTCGCTGCGTTTCACCCCGGCAATCACCAACGGCAGGGCAACGTTGTCAAAGACGGTCGCCTCGGGCAGCAGCCGGTGATCCTGAAAGATCATGCCCACCCGGCGTCGGTGAGCGGGAATCCCTTTGCGTCGGATCCGGCCGACGTTGCTGCCGTCCATCAGCACGACACCCTGCGTGGGTCGCTCCATGAGGGCAATCAGCTTCAGCAGGGTGCTTTTTCCGGCGCCCGAATGCCCGGAAACAAAAACCATTTCGCTAGCGCCGATCTCAAAACTCAGGTCTTCGAGGGCCTGGTTACCGCCGGCGTACCGCTTGGCCACCGCGTCGAAACGAATCATGGATTCACCACGCTTAATGCGCCATCGAGCGGCTGAGCGTCGGCTCGGTGCCCTCCGCCCGCTAGCATTGAGTGCTGCGGCACGAGATCAGCCGCCGGTCAGCTGATTGAGCTGGAATATCGGCAGCAGAATGGCCAGCACAATCGTCAGGACCATGCCGCCGATGAGCAGGATCATCACGGGCTCAAGCACCCCCGTAAACACCGCCACGGTGGATTCCACCTGCCGGTCCTGATGTTCAGCGGCTCGCTCCAGCATCTGGTCCAGCTCCCCACTTTTTTCACCGCTGGCGATCAGCCGCACCACCAGCGGCGGAAAAACGGCGCTGGCCTGCATGCTGCGGCTCAGCGAGCCGCCCTCGCGGACCTGGCGCGTCACCTCGCGCGTCGCTTTGGCCATCGTCAGATTGCTGAGCACGTCAGCCGAGATTTTCAGCGCATCCAGCAGCGGGACGGCGCTGCCGGTCAGGATGCTTAACGTTCGGCAAAGCCTGGCGGTATTGGCGGCGCGGCTCAGCCGACCGAGGATCGGGAGGCGCAGCAGCGTACGGTGCCAGAGCTGTCGCAGCGACGGCTGCCGAAGTGCCAGGCCCACCAGGACGACAGTCGCCACGATGGCCAGCAGGAGCCAGCCGATGTTCTGCGTGAGCCATCCGCTGAGCGCCATCAGCGCCCGAGTCAGCCACGGCAGGCTCTGGTCCATCGAGTTGAAGACGGTCACAACCTGGGGGACAACGTAGGTCAACAGGCCCATCATCGTGGCCACGGCCACCACCGCCACGATGGCCGGGTAAAGCATTGCCAGCAGAACTTTCCGACCGAGCGCGTCGCGGCTTTCGGCATAGTCTGCCAACCGGTTCATCACCTGGTCGAGCTGGCCGGACTGTTCACCGGCGGCGATTGAGGCTCGCACCAGCGGCGGAAAAGCACCCGGGAATTCGGCCATGGACGACGACAACGCATGCCCCTCCATGACCCGGGACCGCAAGGCGGTCATGATTTTTTTGCTGCCCGCCCGGTCGCTTTGCTGACTGACGGTTGCGAGGGATTCCTCCAGCGGCAGGCCGGCGCCGAGGAGGCTGGCGAGCTGCCGGAGCAGCAGGGCCTGTTCGCTGGTCGACAGGCGACGGACACCAAATCCTCCGCTGGCCTCGGTAACCGGGTCAACGCTGAGCGGACTGAGTCCCTGCTCACGCAGCTGCTGGCGGACCTGCCTGGCGGTATCGCCGGCGAGCACCCCCTTTTTGGTGTGCCCTTTGGTGTCGAGTGCAGAGTATTCGTAAGCGCCCATAACGGTAGGCCGCGCTTATTCCTGCCGAGTGACGCGCAGCACCTCTTCCACCGAGGTCACGCCGCTGCTAACGAGGCGCCAGCCGTCGTCCAGCAGACTGGGCCAGTGGCGCCGAGCATGGGTCTCCAGGGCCGCTTCGCCTGCGCTGTCGTGGATGAGCTCCCGGAGCGTTTCGTCCATCGCGACCAGCTCGTAAATCCCGGTACGGCCGCGATAACCGGCCCCCGGCGGTTCGGCCGGCGGTCGGTGCAGCGTGACCTGGCTGTCTGCCGGTTGACCAAAGGCCCTGAGCTCTGCGCCCCCGGCTGCATAAGGCTGCCGCAGAGCCGGATCCAGCACCCGGACGAGGCGCTGCGCCAAAACGCCAATCAGGCTGGAGGCGAGCAGGAACGGTTCGACCCCCATGTCCCGCAAACGGGTCACCGCGCCGATAGCGCTGTTGGTATGCAGCGTGGCCAAAACCAGGTGGCCGGTCAGCGACGCCTGCACCGCAATCTGCGCGGTCTCCAGATCGCGGATCTCTCCGACCATCACCACGTCCGGGTCCTGGCGCAGAATCGCGCGAAGGCCCCGGGCGAAGTCCATCTCCACCTTGGGATTCACCTGCGTCTGGCCGATCCCCTCGATGTCATATTCGATGGGATCTTCCACCGTCATGATGTTGCGGGTTCGATCGTTGAGGCGACCTAGCGCCGCATAGAGCGTGGTGGTCTTGCCCGAACCGGTGGGCCCGGTGACCAGCAGGATGCCGTGCGGCCGGGTGATGAGCTGCTGGAGGCTGTCCCGGGTCTGCTGACCCATGCCGAGTTCCTCAAGATCCAGACGGCCGGCCTGTTTGTCCAGCAGCCGGAGCACGAGACGCTCGCCATGGCTCGAGGGGATGGTGGAGACGCGGACGTCCACCGGGCGACCCGCGACACGCAAGGAAATCCGACCGTCTTGCGGAAGCCGCTTCTCCGCGATATCGAGCCGAGCCATCACCTTGATGCGCGAGACGACCAGCCCAGCCACGCGTCGCTCCGGCGCCAGGACCTGCCGCAACACACCGTCCACCCGAAAGCGGACCATCAGGCTGTTTTCGAGCGGCTCGATATGAATATCGGAGGCGTTTTCTTTGACCGCTTCGGTGAGCAGCGCGTTGATCAGCCGGATGATCGGCGCATCGTCCTCACTTTCCAGCAGGTCTTCAGGCTCGGCGAGCTCTTCGGCGATCTGCTTGAGATCAAGCTCGTCGGAGATGTCCTCGGCCATCTGCCGGGCATCGCCGCCACCGTGCTGGTAAAGCTTTTGCAGCAGATCATCAAAGGCCTTTTCAGGCAGGGCCTGCAGCTCCATTTCAGCGCCGAGGTAACGCTTCAGCTCGAGCAGCGCTTCGGGCCGCACCCCCTGACGGTAAGCCACCGCGGCCCGGTCACCGCGCCACTCGAGCAGGGTTGCCCCGTTGCGTCGGGCAAAGCCGTACGAGGGTCGATGGGGTCTGGTGTTCACTGGTCCGAGCTTTCGGGCTCCGCCTCCTGCAGTTCGCGATATTCTTCGAGCGTCGGCAGCAGGGGCAACGATTCAGCACGCAGCAGCCCATCGTAGTTCCGCTGCTCCTCGAGCTGCGAATCGCGCATAAAGTTATATTTGGCGCCGGTGACCGCATCCATCGTAGCCTGATCTTTGAGGATACGGGGCCGGATAAAGACCATCAGATTTCGCTTGGTTCGCTGCGTGGTCCGATACTTAAATAGATTACCCAGCAGCGGAATGTCACCCAGCGCCGGGACCTTCTGAATGCGCTCGGACACGGCATCGTCGATCAGGCCGCCGAGGACCAGCACGCCGCCGTCCGGCACCATGACCGTGGTGGAGAGCTCACGCTTGTTGGTGATCAGGTCCACGGCTACCGACTGGGCCGAGATGCTGGACACCTCCTGCTGGATGGCCAGGATCACCGTATCACCCTCATTGACGTGCGGCGTGACGGTCAGCGTCAGGCCGACGTCTTCCCGGGTAATGGTCTGAAACGGGCTGACCGCCGCCTGGTTGGCGCCGGTATTGGTGAACTGACCGGTGACAAACGGGACCTCCTGGCCGACGTTGATCACGGCCTCCTGGTGATCCAGAGTCACAATGGTAGGGGTGGAGAGCACGTTGTTGTCCGCGTCCGAATCCAGGGCCGTGACCAGCGCGTTGAGCCGCGGGATCTCCTGAATGATCGGGATACCGTCAGCGTCCACCCCGGTCTGAACTTGGATCACGCCTGAAAGGTAGCCTAAATTGAGACCGGCACCCAGGGCGGAGAGGTTGGGAAAGACGTTTTCACCGGTTGGCGTCAGGTCGAGGATATCGGGGCCGGTGCCAAAGTTTGTGGGAAAACCGGTACCCCCGATCGGTCCCGAATCGCCTAGCGAGTCGAGCGAAGCGGCCTGCCACTGAACGCCCAGCTCACGCGCAAAATCTGTGGCAACCTCCGCGATAATGGCCTCAACCTGAACCTGGACACGGCGCACGTCGAGCTGACGCACAACTGACTGCACCGTCCGAAATACCGCTGGGGGCGCGGTAATCACCAGGGAGTTGGTCTCGGCGTGAGCCTGGATGGTCGCCGGGCCTTCCGTGGCGTCGCCGTCTGGCCCGCGCACCACGCTGTCGAGGATCGGTACCAGCGACTCCGCGCTGGCGTAGCGGAGGTAGATTACCTGGGTACTGCCGCCGGCTTCGATGGGCGTGTCCAGATGCGAGACGATCGTCTTGTAGCGCAGGCGGGCGGCGGGATCGCCGAAGAGCAGCACGCTGTTGGTTCGCTGATCGGCCAGCGCTTTAGGGCCGCCAGCTCCGTTGGCCCCGGAACCGGCCGTGGCCGTATTGAGGGCTCGCACCACCTCGGTGGCGTTGGCGTGCTGCAGCGCCATCACCTCCACGTCATCTTCGCTCACGGTATCGATGCGACGAATGATTTGGGCCAGCCGCGAGACGTTGGCGGCGCGGTCAGAAATCACCAGCACGTTGGAACCTTCGTGGGCCGCCACCGAGCCGTTCTGGGGGATCAGCTGACGCAGCAGCGGGACCAGCTGGGCCGCCGGGACGTGCTTGACCTCTATGACCTGAGTGACGAGCTGGTCACCGCGAGGATTGCTGTTAACCAGCGGGATCGCGTCCCGCAGCCCCTTTGCGTCCGGCACAATCTTGATGACATCCCCGGCCGGGACAGCGGAAAACTCATGAACCCTCAGTACGGATAAAAACAGCTCGTACATTTCGTCCGGGTTCATGTCCCGGTTGGAGATGACGTTGACCGTCACTTCCTGAACGCGCGGGTCGAGGACAAAGTTTTTGCCGGTGACCTCCGCGACGGTAGCGACCAGTGACTGAAGGCTGGCGTCTTCGAGGTTGAGCTTGCCGCTTTGCGCCCGGCTCGGCTCGACCACAGCCAGCAGCAGCGCCAGTCCCACGGCGGCGGTGAATGACAGCAGGTTTGGGTGGTTAGTCAATTAATTTCCCAGCTGGTTGGCGTCGATATTGAGGGTCATTTCCCGGCCGTCACGCTTGAGCCGGACCGCAAAGTTCGACTGAGACTTAAGTTGGTTGATCAGCTCAAATGAACGTGCCGGGTTATCCAGAGGCACGCCGTTGACCTCGGTGATGATGTCGGTGTTGCGCAGACCAAGCTTGGAAAACACCGCGCTATCGCGGCCGGCCTGGAGGCGCACGCCAACGGGCTTCCCGTTTTCCATGTGGGGCAATACGCGGACCTGGCGGGCCAGCTCCGCGGGGTCGATGCGGAGCGTGGTTTGAACGTTGCGCCAGTCCACCTGCTGGCCGTTTCCGCCCGGCACCGCGCTGGTGCGGATTCCGGGCATCGACTGTGACCCGCTGCGTCCGGCGCCCCGACTGCCGCTGTGATTACCGTTGCGAGCCAGCCGGCGACGCGGCGGCGGATTCGATTCGTCGCGAAGGCGCAGCGTCTCGAAGCGGCCCTGGTGCACCAGCACGACGCGATCGGTATAAACCTCGTGCAGACGCGCGGCGCCCGGAAGCTCGTCGCCGACGCTGTAGAACCCGTCACCCTCGCTGTCCACCACAATCGCCATGCCTTCTTCGGGGTCGTCGGAGGCCAGCGTTCCGCGCAG
>JBCDKA010000199.1:0-6493 GCA_038747195.1 Pseudomonadota bacterium | reverse complement strand
GTTTAGACTTTCCCCGCTCAGAGCCGTCGCTGGCCTGAATGAGGACGCTGGCTTCTTCACGATCAAGCCAGCTTTTCACTTTTTCATAGCCTGCCACGGCTTTACCTGACTTCCGTGCCGACGGCGACTATTTCCCGGACGAGACGCTGGAGGCCATCAAAGATCTGGTCGTGGCGATCAAGGGGCCCCTCACCACGCCTGTTGGCGGCGGTTTCCGCTCGCTGAACGTGTCGCTGCGGCAGGTGCTGGATCTCTATGCCTGCGTGCGCCCCGTGCGGTACTTCAACGGCGTGCCCTCGCCAATGAAACGGCCGGAAGAAGTCGACTGCGTCATCTTCCGGGAGAACACCGAAGACGTTTACTGCGGCATCGAGTTCCAGAGCGGCACGCCGGAAAACGAGAAGCTGGCAGCGTTCCTCCGTGACGAAATGGGTGTCGATTTCTTCCCGGAAGCCGGACTTGGCGTAAAGCCCATCAGCGCATTTGGCACGAAGCGACTGGTTCGTAAGGCGATTCAGTACGCGATCGATCGGGGTCACGACAGCGTGACGCTCGTGCACAAAGGCAACATCATGAAGTTCACCGAGGGCGCATTCCGCAACTGGGGCTACGAGGTGGCCCGGGAGGAGTTCGGTGAGCAGACCATCACGGAAGACGAGGTCTGGGAGCAGCACGACGGCCGCCCGCCCGAGGGTAAGATTGTGATCAAGGACCGGATCGCCGACATCATGTTCCAGCTGATGCAGCTGCGCCCGGCGGAGTTCAGCGTGATCGCCACCATGAACCTGAACGGAGACTATCTGTCCGACGCGCTTGCGGCGGAAGTCGGCGGTATCGGCATTGCGCCCGGCGCCAATATCGCTGATCACGTAGCGGTCTTTGAAGCGACCCACGGAACGGCGCCCAAGTATGCGGGCCAAGACAAGGTCAATCCGAGTTCGCTGATGCTGTCCGGCGTGATGATGTTTGAACACATCGGGTGGCAGGAAGTGGCCGACGTCATCAACAAGGCTTATCCCAAGGTGATCGAGAGAAAGGTTGTCACGTACGACTTTGCCAGGCAGATGGCCGGCGCCACCGAGGTGTCGACCAGCGGCTTTGCCGACGCGCTGATCGAAGAAATCGGTCGAGTCTGACCGCCGTCCAGGCTGTTGCTTCGTCGTATTGATCCCGACAGCCCGTCGCTTGACGGGCCCTGACCCTGGTGTCCCCGCTAAGGGCATGGCTGCTGGTTTTTTGTCTGATTGCAAGCTGGGGCGTCTGGCTGGCCTGGCTCACCGCAACCCACGGTCCGGGTTATCCGGGCGCGCTTTCGGAGCCATGGCAGGAAGTCGAGGCGTGGCAGGTGTCCCGCGGCGCCGCCTGGGGTGACGGCTCGAGTCTGGCGATCGCCAAGCTGGATTCAAGCGGTGAGTTCTTGGCGGTTGCCCAGACGAGGTTCGACGCGGAGCAGGGGGCCCTCCTTCGGCTGAGGGCGCAGAACTATCCGTTGAACTACGTGCTGATGCTGGCATGGAAGCGTGCGGACGGGGAGCAGGTTTACTTCACGCGTTTGCAGGTGCCGGACGGTGGCTCGCAATCCTATCTGATGCCCCGCCAGAGCGACTGGCAGGGCGTGATTACCGAACTGGTGCTCTACGGGTACCCGCAGCCGCAAACCAGTCCGCCGGTGGTGCTGGACAAGCCCGTCATATTTGACACGGTCGTTTGGGCCGGCGACAGCTGGCTTGGCCGCCTTGACGCACTTTGGACCGGCTGGACCGCCCTGGATCCATGGGCGATGTTGTCGGTGAGCTCGCTGGGTCGATACCCGGATCTGGACGAAGGGATTGGCCTGAACGCGGCGGTGGGTGGTGCCGCGGTGATCACCCTCGCCTTGGTTTGTCTGCTGGGCGGCCTTCGTCGTGAGCTGTGGGCCGGCGCCGCGCTGACCGTTTTGCTGGGTGCGACCGTGCTCCTGCAGCTCCAGTCCAGCCGCAGCCTGTTCGCCCAGGTCAGCGAATCCCGCCATCGCCTCGCCGGGCTGACGCCGGAAGAGCGCCGGCGCTTCCAGTTCGACCGCGACCTGGTGGACCTCGCAGCCCTGGCTCAGCCGAAGATTCAGCCTCGGGATCGCGTTCACGTCGTTACCGATGATCGCTTTTTTAACCTTCGGGCGGCATGGCATCTTCGGCCGGCAAACGTGTCGACGTTTTACCTTCCTCCGGCTGAACCCGGCGCGGCGCTGCGCCCCGGCGATTTGGTGTTTCTGTACCGCCAGCCCGGGTTGACCGAGCCGGTAAGCCGGGGACTGCTCACCTTGGGTTCCCAGACGTGGCGTGTGTTGCCGCTGGCGACCGGCTCTGGCGGAGCGATGGTGAGGCTGCTGGACCGGAAGTCATGATGACGTCTTTGGGGTGGTGGGCGTTAACGCTGGCAGCCCTGGTGCTGCCAACGGTCTGCGGCGGACTCCTGGTGATGAGTGCGCTAAAGACGTCGCTCGACCGCATGACGGTCCTCTGGTCCATGGCGGCCGGTCATTTTGTGGGGCT
Source organism: Pseudomonadota bacterium (assembly GCA_038747195.1). GTDB lineage: Bacteria > Pseudomonadota > Gammaproteobacteria > Xanthomonadales > SZUA-38 > JANQOZ01. Next base: position 3,962 of record JBCDKA010000199.1, on the reverse strand, counting down.
TGGGCTCACCGCGCTGCTGCTGGCGTTGCTGCGCGCTGCCGGCTGGATCGACCAGATGCTGCCCGGAGCGGCGGTCTTGCTCCTGCTGACTGCTGGCGTGGCCGGCGTTGCGGTGCTCCGACGTGGGCGCCGCCTGGGTTTTGAGGAGCTGGTGTCACCCGAAAGCTTCGGCGGCGCCGCCGAGCGAGTCCTCTGGTGGCTACTGCTGCTGTGGCTGCTGGCCCTGCTGCTGCTGGCGGGCAGCGAGGCTCTGCTTCGACCCGTTTATCCCTGGGATGCGTGGTCCGCCTGGAGCGTCAAAGTGCGGGTGTGGTCCGAGCTCGGACCGGACGTGAAATTTGTCGCTTTCCAGCAGTGGATCCGCACGGAAGATCCAACGGTCTACACCAACGAAGCGTGGCGCTATCCCGAGACGCTGCCACTGATCCAATACTGGATGACCCAGTGGCACGGCGGCTGGGACCCGACGTCGGTTCGGGTGCCCTGGGTCAGCTGTGCGCTTGCGTTGGGGCTGTTGCTCTACAGCACCGCCCGCTTGACGGATCTGAGTCCGCTACTGTCGATGATCGGAACCTTTCTCCTGTTGACCTTGCCGATCCTCAACACTCAAGTGGCGCTCGCCGGCTATGCGGACATCTGGCTGTCCGCCGCGATGGTGACCTTTGTGGCGGCGCTCATGTTGCACCTCGCCGGGAAGGCGTCGCTTTGGCTTAGCCTGGCATCGCTCCTGCTCGTTGGCAGCCTTAAGCTTGAGGGGGTGGTGTGGGCCTTGATCGGGCTGGCGGCGGTCATGATGGTGCGCCTGCCCAGATCTCGGCGACTGATGGCTATCGCGGCGGCGGTCGCCGCGTTTGTGCTTTGGCTGGTGACGGGCGGCTTTAGTTTTTCGCTGGCCGGACTGACCTTCAAAATGACGCCGGCGCTCATCGAGCTGCCCTATCTCGGACGTCACCCGCTGGGTTTTGACAATCAGCTGCAAAGCCTGATCACGGCGCTGCTGGATCTGCCGAATTGGCATCTGTTCTGGCTGTTCGGATTGCCCGCTGCCCTCTGGGCCGCTTGGCAGGCCAGGAATACCGCCGATGGACGCGGCCTGAGTTCCCTGCTGCTGCTGGGGCTGGGATTTTTATTTGCGCTGTTTTTCTTTACGCAGGCGGCGGTCTGGGCTGAGTCGATGACGGCGTCCAACCGGCTTGCCCTGCATCTGGCGCCGGCGGTTGGGTTATGGGCCTGGGTGCTCCTCGGTCGTCAGCACAGCTGACGATAAAGCTCGGCGAAGCGTTCGACCGTTCGATCGATATGGAATTGCGGAAAGTTGGCCCGCGCCTGCTGACTGAATTGTTCGCGCATTGATGAGCTGCCGGCAATCTCTTTGAGCCTCTCGACCAGGGAGGGGACGTTGTCTGGCTCCGCAAGCAGGCCATGGCCCCCGCGGTCCACTACATAGGGGACACCCGAGCCGGGCAGGTTGGTGGCGATCACCGGCGTTCCCAGGGCCATGGCCTCCACCAGCACAATCCCGAAAGCTTCGGTTCGCTCGATCGACGGCAGGCAGAGGCAGTCAGCTTCAGCGATAACGCTGTTGCGCAGCGCGTCATCCGCGTCGTGGATCATCCGAACGCGATCCTGTAGTCCCAAGGTAGCAATCAGCGTCTCCAGTCGCCCTCGCTCCTGCCCGTCTCCGACCAGCACCAGGCTCGCCTCCGGAATCGACGTCATCGCCTCGAGTAGCCGGTCGAAACCCTTGTAATAGGTGAGTCGACCCACCGCAGCGAGCTTCAGGCCGGCGCTAGGCCACGTGACGGGCACGCGTTGGGTCAGCCTCGCGGGATCGATGCCAAACGGGATAACGTGCAGTTTCTCTGGGTCAAGGCGACTGAGCACGTCGCTGCCGGCGGCGTAGGCATGGCTGGCAGCCACAACCGCTGCCGCTCGACGAAGCGTCGCCGACTCAAGTAGACGGTAGGGTGGTGTGGCCACCCGTAACCGCCACTGGTACTGGGAGGCCACAACGTCAGAATGCCAGTTGATCACCCAGGGGATACCCCGGGCCGCCCTCATCGCCAAAACCGTAAAGGCCGCCGGGTTGGGCAGATGCAGATGCAGCAGATGTGGCTCAAAACTTTTTAGCTGACGCCGGATTGCCGCAGGAAAGCCAGGGGCAAGCGGCGTGAACAGCGCCTCTCCACGCGTCGTCACTCCGGTAAGGTGAGGCGAAGCGGGAAAGGGCACGCCGTCCTTTCGATGCACCAGCATGGCGCACTTAACGTCCGTAGCGGCAAACGCCTCGAACAGATCGCCACAAAAGGTCTCGATGCCGCCGGGCACCGGCGGGAAGTACTTGCCGACGTGAAGAACCCGCAACGCCGACACGGCGTTAAACTCCGCTAGCGGCCGCTGGCGCGCCGGCTTTCGCCGGTTCGGTCTGCCTCAATCTCAGCCTGCAGCCGGAGGTTTTCTTCGGCCAGGATCGCCATTTTCTGTCCCAGGCGGCGGATGCGTCGCTCGTGACGCGACGATTCGATGTCCGATTTGAGCATCTTCAGCAGCAGCATCCCGATCGCCAGGGAAAAAAGGAGGTTTGGCGGATAGGAAACGCCGGTATACCCGGCAATCAGGTCAATCGTTCGCGGGAACAGCCCCAGCACAATTGTGATACCTGCCACCACAAGCCACCACAGCGCATACGGACCATGGAGATGATCGCGTCGAACCAGGTAGAGAATGGCACCGGCCAGCAAGATGCCGATGAACGATGTGGTCACCTGGTAGCTCATGCCGCCTCCGCGTTGTGCCGGCGCCGCGGTCCCAGACGGGATACGCACAGCACCGTGGTTTGCATCATGTATTGAGCAACAACGAACCAGGAGCTAAAAACCCTTGAATGGCCCGCTTTTCTTGCGGACATGGTGACTGGCACTTCCTCGATCGTTATGCCCTGGCGCTGCAGCAGCATGAGTACCCCGATATCTTGATAGTCCAGCAGGCTGGCGTAGCGGCGCCCAAGCACCTTGATGGCCCGCAGGTTGTAGGCCCGGAGACCGGAGGTGAAATCGCGGATCGACAGCCGGGTCAGGAGCCGAAAATAGGCCCACGCGACACGTTTGGCGGCGCTGAGGCGGTGAGGGCAGGCCCCGACGGCGACGTCCGTCCGGCCGCTGACAACCGCCTGCAGGATTTTGTTGACCGACCGGGCGTGATGCTGGCCGTCGGCATCCATCGTCACCACGTAGCGGTAGCCGTACTGCAGCGCATAGCGCAGGCCGGCCTGCGTGGCGCACCACGCGCCCATAGAAAAAGGCAGTTTGAGGACCGCCGCACCGGCCGTGGCGGCGACTGCGCCCGTTCGATCGGTGCTGGCGTCGTCCACCACCACCACACAGCAGCGGTGGCGACTGCGGATGTCACTAACCACCGCACCGACGGTTCGTTCCTCATTACGAGCGGGAATAACAACCAGAAAATCGGACCGGTTTTTTCGGTCCGGCAATGCGATAACATCTCCCCGAGCGGGTTGTGACGTCATCTAAGTCCCCAAAATGCACCTTATAACTGTGTATTTTACCACCGGTTTTCACGTTTTATCGATGTTTTCTGACATTTTTCCGCGGGCGGCGAAAAAAAGTGCACTTTTTTCGAATTGGGTGACGCTTTTTCTGCGTGTTATCCGCTTCTACCTAATGAGAACGCTGCTTCCGAGCAGCCATAGTTGGGAAAAGATCACCCATTGATCACTTAGGAGAGGGTTATTCCATGAAAAAGTTAGCAACAAGCATTGCTGCACTCGGCCTGCTCGCCGGCGGTTCTGTCGCCAGCGCCTGCACCTTGAGTGCCTGGTCAGCACCGAGCGGCACAGCCCCAGTCGTCGGCGGTCCGGCTGACCCCGTGACCGTTTCACGCTTCGGCGGTATCTGCGCCATGCAGGCGGATTCCGGCACGCAGTGGGTGCAAGACAACTCACC
>JBCDKA010000198.1:0-6498 GCA_038747195.1 Pseudomonadota bacterium | reverse complement strand
TTCCTGATTAGGCTGCTATTCATTACCGCATCCCCCATACATCAAATTCAGCACTACTATTAATATGTTACGTAGCACTATTTAGATTAGACATGATAAGCCGGCCTCAACTATAGATTATAAATGACTTTTTACCAATAGTTCCGCCAACTGGACGCTGTTTAGCGCCGCGCCCTTTCTCACGTTGTCCGACACCACCCACAGATCGATTCCGTTCGGATCGGTGAGGTCCCGGCGAATCCTGCCGACAAACACCGGATCGGTGCCGTCCGCATGAGTTGCCGGCGTCGGATAACCTCCGGCCTCACGACCATCCATCAGGACCACGCCAGGCGCTTCCGCCAGCAGCCCGCGCACGGTATCCAGATCGATCGGTTCCCGGGTTTCCAGATGCACGGCCTCCGCGTGCCCGTAGAACACTGGCACTCGAACTGCCGTCGGATTCACGCCGATGTCCGGATCCTCCAGGATTTTGCGGGTCTCCCAAACGAGCTTCATCTCTTCGCGCGTGTAGCCGTTGTCCTGGAAGCTGTCGATTTGCGGCACAACGTTGTAGGCGATCTGGTCGCCAAACTTCCGCGGCGTGACGGGTTCACCGGCTGCAAGCTGCGCCGCCTGTTCCCGAAGCTCATCGATTCCCTGCTGACCCGCGCCCGAAACACTCTGGTAGGTGGCGATATTGATGCGCTTGATACCCGCCGCCCGTTGGATCGGCGCCAGCGCTACCATCAGCTGCATGGTGGAACAGTTCGGGTTCGCCACAATGTTGCGTTGGCGAAATCCAGCCAGGGCATGCGGGTTAACCTCGGCCACGACCAGCGGCACGTCGTCGTGCAGGCGAAACTCCGACGTGTTGTCCACCACCACGCAGCCGGCCTGCGCAGCCACCGGTGCAAAGCGCGCGGACACCGACCCACCGGCGGAAAACAGCGCCAGCTGAGTTGTCGCGAAATCGTAGTCTTCCAGTAGCTGAACCGGTATCTCCTGACCCCGAAAACGGATGGTGGTGCCCGCGCTGCGGGCGCTGGCCAGCGGCACGAGGCGGGTCAGGGGAAAATTGCGCTGCTCTAAGATCGCCGTCATGGCGCGGCCGACCGCACCGGTGGCACCGGCAACCGCAACCGTCAGTTCATCGGTCATGAACATCACCTGCGGGAATCGTAAAGGGAATTTCCACATCAGCGTTCTGCGCCCGGTGGCGCAGAAACTGATCGAGCAGCACCAGCAGCGTCATCGCCTCGACGATCGGTGGTGCCCGCAGCCCCACACATGGATCGTGCCGACCTTTGGTCACAACCTCCACGGCCTCGCCGTGGCGATCGACCGTTGCGCCCGGCAGGCGCAGGCTGGAGGTGGGCTTAAAGGCCACGCTGGCCGTGATCTCCTGCCCGGTGGAGATACCACCCAGAACACCGCCTGCGTGATTGCTGAGAAAGCCCGCTGGCGTAATCTCGTCACGGTGCAAGCTGCCCGGCTGCGCTACGCAGGCGAACCCGGCCCCGATCTCCACGCCCTTGACCGCATTGATACTCATGAGCGCCGCCGCAAGCTCCGCATCCAGCTTGCCGTAGACCGGTTCACCCCAGCCGGCGGGCACACCGCGCGCCACGACGTCGACTCGCGCACCGGCGGAGTCACCAGATTTCCGCAGCGCGTCCATGTAGGCTTCGAGCGGCTGAACCCAGTCTGGATCGGGCGCAAAAAACGGGTTGTTTTCCACTTCAGACCAATCGACCTTGCTGGCGCGCTGTTCGCCGACCTGAACCACGCAGGCCTGCACCTCAATGCCGAAATGATGTGCGAGGTATTTTCGCGCCACCGCGCCGGCCGCCACGCGCATGGTTGTCTCCCGCGCGGACGAACGCCCGCCACCGCGGTAGTCGCGAAAGCCGTACTTGGCGTCATACGTGTAGTCAGCATGGCCAGGCCGATACTGATCTTTGATGTTGGTGTAATCCTTAGATCGCGCATCTGTGTTTTCAATCAGCAGGGCGATAGGCGTGCCGGTGGTGACACCCTCGAAGACCCCCGACTGGATGGTGACCGCATCAGCCTCCCGCCGCTGTGAGGTGTGTCGCGTTTTTCCCGTCGCCCGCCGCTGGAGGTCGGGCACAATATCTTCGGGACTCAGCGGCAGTCCCGGTGGGAAACCGTCGATCACGCAGCCAATGCCGGGGCCATGGCTTTCCCCAAATGTTGTGACCCGCAGCAAACGCCCGAAGCTGTTACTGGACATCGCTGAGCTCCTGCCTCGCCACCGCGATACGTTGCCGCCAGGCGACAAGCTCCTGACGACTTGCGGTGAGGATGCCGCTGCCGCCGTGCTCGAAGGACAGCCAAGTCAGAGGCAAATCTCCCAGGGCATCCTGGAGCGCGTCCGCGCTGTTTCCCGTTTCCAAAATCAGTTGTCCGTGTTCGGTCAGATAGTCGGGCGCATCGTGCAGAATCTGAAGCGGCAGGTCCAGCCCGGCGCCACCACATTGCAGGGCTATGCCCGGTTCGTGCCCATACTCGGCCGGCAACGCGTTGTACTCAGCCCGCGAGACATAAGGCGGATTGCTGATGATCAGCGCAAACTGGCCGGCGACGGGTTCAAACAAATCCCCCTTGAGCAGTTCGACACGATCGCCCACGCGGTGCAGCGCCACATTACGTTGTGCGACCGCCAGCGCGTCAGCACTCAGATCGGTTGCTGTGACCTCGATGTCCGAAAAGGCCAGGGCAACAGCAATGCCGATGCAGCCCGATCCGGTGCAGAGATCGAGCACCCGGTCGCCTCCCGTCAGAGGCCAAAGCGAGAGACCTTCATTGATAAGCTCCGCGATCGGCGACCTCGGAATCAGCACGTGAGGATCGACGTAAAAGCGATGGCCGGCAAACCAGGCAATTCCCGTCATGTAGGCGAGCGGTAAGCGGTCTTTGACCCGGCGCTCGAGCCAGCGTTGGACGTCGAGGTATTCCTCGGGAGACACCCGCCGATCAGCGAGAGGTGCCTGCAGCGGATCCTCACCCAGCGCGGCTGCGGTCAACCAGCACGCCTCGTCCATGGCATTGTCGGTGCCGTGACCAAAATACACGCCGGCCTGGTCCAGCGCGGCGGCGACCTCGGGGATCACCTCTCCGAGCAGTCGATGCGCGGCGTTGGCGTCACCACCCACCATAGCGTTTACCTCTTTTTATCTACGCTGGCGCGCTGCCAGCCGGCAATCGCCCAGTATAGGTTGTCGCAGACCCTCATTGACACTCTTAGGATCGTTCGCGGCGGTATAATGCGGCGGGACGAAATGACCAAAACCCGATGAATCGAACATTACTCATAGTGGTCGCAATTGCCGCTGCGGCCGTGGGCGCCGTCGGCGGTATGAAGCTGGCCTCACGGGCCGACGCTGACAACCCGGCTACCCCGACATCGAGCGAGGCGGCTCCCATGCCGTCGCAGGCCGCTGCACCGACGCTCCGCGCCTTTAAGCGTTATCCCGAGCCCAGGGTGGTAGCGGACTTTGCGCTATTTGATCAGCACGGCGAGCCGTTTGACCTCGGTCGCTGGCAGCAGCGATGGACGCTGGTATTTTTTGGGTTTACCCATTGCCCGGATATCTGTCCCTCGACCATGGCCCTGATGAGCAGCGTGCTGGATGGCGCTGATCTCGGGGACGCGTTGGGCGTAACCTTTATCTCGGTGGATCCGGACCGTGATACGGCCAGCCATCTGGCCGACTACGTGGGGTTTTTCGACCCCCGTTTTGACGCGGCCACCGGGCCGATGCCTCAGCTGGTCGCGTTGACGCATCAGCTGGGCGTCCTTTTTGACATCGAGCCGCATGAGCCCGACGCCACGTCATACAACGTTGATCACAGCGCCAGCGTGCTGCTGCTTAATCCGGAAGGCCGACTGGTCGGCCAGTTTCCCGCGCCGCAGCAGCTCGAGCTGGTGGTCGGTGACCTGAAGCAGCTGGTTGGGTCCAACCCTTGAGCACCTTCAATCCGGCGTGCCGGCCGGTTGAGCACGCGGACATCGATGATCCAAGCCAGGAGCTCGCTCAATCGTGGGGCTAAAGGCTCGACTGTTTGTGCTCCTGCAGTATGTCCTGCCCCAGCACGGGCTGAGCTGGCTGGTGAACAAGGTCACCCGCATGACCTTCCCACCGCTGAAAAACGTGCTGATACGCCTGGCCATCAAAGGGTTTGGCGTGGACATGAGCCAGGCAGCCGAGCCTGACCCGAAAGGTTATGCCAGCTTCAACCAGTTTTTCACTCGTCCGCTTAAGGACGACGCCAGGCCGCTTGGCGACAACGGCAGCCTGCTCTGCCCGGCTGACGGCGCCATCAGCCAGCTTGGCCCCATCCGAGGCGGCACGCTGGTGCAGGCGAAAGGTCACACGTTTACCGTCAGCGAGTTCATCACGCCGGCGGCCGGGGATGCCGCCGCTTTTTCTGACGGCAGCTTTCTCACGGTCTATCTATCACCCCGGGATTATCATCGCGTCCACATGCCGTGGACCGGGACGCTTAGCCGCAGCGTTTACGTGCCCGGCAAACTGTTCTCCGTGTCCCCCACCACCACGGCCGCCATCCCACGCTTGTTCGCGCGCAACGAGCGACTGATCACCCGCTTCGAATGTGATTTTGGGCCAATGATTGTGGCGCTGGTTGGTGCCGTTTGCGTATCGTCGATCAGCACCGTCTGGGAAGGCGTTGTGGCGCCTGGCCGGGGGCTGCGCCCGGCTGACCATCAGGGTCCGATGCTTAGCGCCGGCCAGGAGATGGGCCGCTTCAACATGGGTTCAACGGTTATTGTGTTGCTGCCGCCTGATGCGGTGAGCTGGCGGACCGAGCTGGCCCCCGGCGCGGCGGTACAAATGGGGCAGGCGCTCGCTGCTGCACGGCTGCTAACCCCCGAGCAAACTCAGGGCTAATCTCGGGGTCCAAGGGGATGACGCCCAACGCAACAAGCCGAGCATTCGGCTAAGCACAAAAACGCAGGAGTCCGCCATGCACTATTTCAGGACACAAATCGCCCAGGCGCGGCCAGCCCGCAGCCTAACTAGGACCAGCGCCATGCTGGCGGCCGGTTTGACGCTGGCGGCCGCCATGGCGCCGGGCGTTTGGGCCCAGTCAACCGTCGTCGCCGGCAAGCCAGGGACCGATGCCACAACGCAGACCCAGCCTCCGCCGTCAGCGGCGGCTGAGCAGACCCTGGCCGCTATGGCGGCCGACGCGGACGCGATTGCCGTGGTCCGAGTGACGCAGACCGAATATGCCCGAACGCGCGCATTTCCCTCCAGCGGCTGGGCGCTGCTGGAGGTCCTCGTGCCTTACCGCGGCGTTGAGAAGGGACAGATCCTGGAGGTCACCGAACGCGGGCTTGGCAAACAGCGGTGCTACTACCCAGAGCTCGGCACGTGGCAGTTCGAGGGCGACCGATTTTTTGTCTTTCTCAAGAAAGGAGAAGGCGACACCTGGCGCGGGCGCGCACCCGCCTGTCGATTGCCGGTGTTGGTCGACGACGCCAATCGGTTTTTGCTTCGCTTCCCCGTTGAGGGGCTAAAGATCGAAGAGGAAGGGGTGGTGGAAGAAGTTCAATTCAACGACCCCGCCGCCCGGGTCGACGCCAGCGACTTTACCCGAGCGAAGATCCGGGAACTGGAGGATTTCTATCTCGCCACGCGCGTGGTATCCGACGACCCCCTGGCGCCTCCGGACCTCGTGTACCAGTACACGCGCGGCATCACGCTCGCCAACGTGCGGCGGCTGACGAAACGCGACGCGGGGGCGCCCGGCGAGTAGCACGGCAACACGCTCGCTGACCGAGGCGTGTGCCGACCCCAATAAAAAGCCGGCAGCTTCATGAGCCGCCGGCTTGGCTTTACCCAGATTTTCGCTCGGTCACCCGCCGGTTAATGCGGCTGGCTTGCGGGCGGTTAAACCTTAACCGTCGAGATCGATGGCGCTGCGTGAGCTTTCGCGCCGGCGCTCGTCTCTCTCATCATATTTTTTCATGCAGCGCTTGGTCTGCTTGACCATCGCGCACTCCAGGTAGTCCGAGATCTCGATTAGCGAACCGCGGATTGCCTTACCGGCCGGCGTTTTGTTCTGGCTCGCCAGGTTGCCTCCGAAGCCACCGCGATAGGCGCCGAGGCGCAGGCCACCGCCTTTGCTGCGAGCTTCAACGGTGCGCACGTATTCGATTTCGCCGGTCGTGGAGTTCACCACCCGGAGATCGACCGCGATGTAAGCTTCTGAGCTGTTGCCGCCCACCGAGATGCCGCGGAAGCTGATGCCGCCGCCCGTGTCGGCGGTGTTCTCCTCGTAAGCGGTCACGGTGCCCATCACCAAGTACTCGGCGCCGATGAGCTTACCGATCTTGGCGCCCGTGCCGGCCGAAACACGGCCAGAAGCACCCAGGTTCTGCTCCTCGATGGCAGACTGCAGCTTATTGCGCTCGACCACGCTGAAGGCTTTGGTTGCGACCAGCTCGTTGCTGAGCATGCCGGAAAG
>JBCDKA010000197.1:0-6557 GCA_038747195.1 Pseudomonadota bacterium | reverse complement strand
TGGTCTTGCAAGGCGAAAAGAAGTCCATATATAATTCGCGTCCCAGTTGCGGGGTGGAGCAGTCTGGCAGCTCGTCGGGCTCATAACCCGAAGGTCGCAGGTTCGAATCCTGCCCCCGCTACCAAAATTCAAGAAGCCCGGTTCTCGCCGGGCTTTTTTTGTGGGTCAGCATCGGCGAATGACCGGCGCGAATCGCTCGGCCACTGACTTTAGGCCGCGCTGCCGGTGGGTTAGCATCACCGGCTGACCTCTTACGAAACACTGACGCCCTGGACTGAGACCGCATGACTCCGGCTGAAATCATCACGCTGTCCCTGGAGATCGGCAATCGGATCGACGTACAGTGGGGGCTGTTTGTGACGGTGCATATGGCCCTGCTCGGCGCACTGGCGTATGTCGACAAGCCGCTGCATCCCGCGGAGAAGCTCTTTGCCATTGTGGTCTACCTCGGGTTTGCGGCGATCAACTATGGACAGATGAGCACGCAGCTCGAGCTCCTGAACGCCGCTTATGCGGACGTCGCCCGGCTGGCGGGCGAGGCGAACGCCAGCGAACTGGTGCAGCGGATCGCGAGCGAGCAGCAGGGGGTTCGCCGCTACGCTTCGCTGGTTTTGAAGGTGAGTCATATCGCGATGTTGGTGCTGGTGATCCTCTCGCTGGTGTTTCATCCGATCCGGGCGAAACGTAAAGCGTAGAGCGGCTCGCGAGCCTCACCGACAACGCTTGCCGCTACCGGGCGCAAAAGGTAAAATCCCGCTTCGCTAAGCGCGGGCTCCCTCCGAATTCGGACAGTAACGCAGCTGGCAAGCGGAACTTCAGACGCGGCTCGCTGAGCGCAGCACGTCTTAAAGAACGGGTTTATGGAGGCCTCCCTTGTGAGGCCTTTTTATTTCCCCAAGGATTTTGAGGGATGGGCCGCTGGCCCATTTTTTTTGGCTTTGTCGATCAAGACGGACATCGAAGAACTGTTGGCGCCCCTGGTGGAAGACCTGGGCTATGAGTGGGTGGGGCTCGAGTATCACCCCCATCCCAGCAACGGTGTGCTTCGTGTCTACATCGACCAGCCGGAAACCGGCATCGGGCTGGAAGATTGTGCGCTGGTCAGCCGCGAAATCAGCGGACTGCTGGACGTGAACGACCCGATCAAAGGTCATTACAACCTGGAAGTAAGTTCGCCAGGTATGGACCGGCCGCTGTTCAGCGTCGACCAGTTTGCCCGTTTTGCGGGCCAGCAGGTGAAGGTTTCGCTGCATGCGCCGGTGGAAGGTCGACGCAAGATCCGGGGCACGATCGGGGCCGTTGAAGGTCAAACGATCAGGCTGCTGGTCGACGATGAGGCCGTCGAAATTGATCATGCGGACGTGGCCAAGGCGCGTCTCGTACCGGAGTTCTGACGCAGGGCGCGGCAGATCCGGACCTAAAGAGTGTTGAGGGTGAAACGATGAGCAAAGAAATCCTGATGGTGGTTGACGCTGTCGCCAACGAAAAGGGCGTCGAGAAAGACGTCATTTTTGGCGCCATTGAGGCCGCGCTGGCATCAGCGGCCAAGAAAAAGCGGATGGACGACATCGAATGTCGCGTCTCCATCGACCAGCACACCGGTGAGTACGAGACTTTCCGGCGCTGGGAGGTGCTGGACGACGAAGAGCTGTTTGAGTCCGAGGACCGCCACATCATGCTTGAGGACGCCCGCAAGGATCATCCGGATATTGAGGTCGGCGAGTTTATCGAAGAGCCGATGGAGAACCCCGAGTTCGGCCGGATTGCGGCGCAGGCTGCCAAGCAGGTGATCGTGCAGCGGGTTCGCGAAGCGGAGCGCGCGCAGGTGGTCGAGGCTTTCGCGGATAAAGCTGACACCCTGGTGAACGGCATCGTCAAACGCGTCGAGCGCGGCAACATTTACCTGGATCTGGGCAGCAACGCCGAGGCGTTTGTCCCGCGCGAGCGCACCGTGCCGCGCGAATCGGTGCGACCCGGCGATCGCCTGCGGGGCTATCTCTACGAGGTGCGCTCCGAGCTGCGGGGTCCGCAGCTTTTCGTGACCCGCACGTCACCCCAGTTTCTGATCGAACTGTTCAAGCTGGAGGTGCCGGAGATCGGCCAGGGCCTGATCGACGTGATCGCCGCAGCGCGGGATCCGGGCATGCGCGCGAAGATTGCCGTGCGGTCCAACGATCCGCGCACCGATCCCATCGGCGCGTGTGTCGGCATGCGCGGCTCGCGGGTCCAGGCCGTATCCAACGAGCTCTCGGGCGAGCGCATCGACATCATTCTGTACGACGACAACCCGGCGCAGTTTGTCGTGAACGCCATGGCGCCCGCTGAGGTGGTGTCGATCATGGTCGACGAAGAGAGCCAGTCCATGGACATCGCGGTTGCGGAGGACAAGCTGTCTCAGGCGATCGGCCGAGGCGGCCAGAACGTGCGTCTGGCCAGCGAGCTGACCGGCTGGCAGCTCAACGTGATGACCGAGGAAGCGGCGGAAGAGAAGTCGGACGCTGAGGCGGGCGCAGCCCGTGCCCTGTTCGTAGAGAAGCTCGACGTCGACGAAGAGATCGCCAACATCCTGGTACAGGAAGGCTTTAGCAGCGTCGAGGAGGTGGCCTACGTGCCAGCGAGCGAGCTGCTCGAGATTCAGGAATTCGACGAGGGTGTCGTCGAGGAGCTGCGATCCCGGGCCCGTGACGCGCTGCTGACCCAGCTGATTGCGGTTGAAGAAAAGCTCGACGACGTGAAGCCGGCTGACGACCTGCTGGCGCTGGACGGCGTCTCCGAGCGGCTGGCGTTCCAGCTCGCGGCCCGCGGCATTGTCACCCAGGAAGACCTGGCTGAATGCGCGGTAGACGAAATCGTGGAAATTGACGGTCTCGACGAAGAGTCGGCGGCCGCGGTGATCATGGCGGCGCGTGCGCCGTGGTTCGCCGAGGAAGAGTAAGCGGAGTAACTATGTCTGATGTGACCGTAAGGCAGCTTGCCGAAGTGGTAGGCATTCCGATCGATCGAATGATGGAACAGCTGAGCGAAGCCAGCCTGTCCATCAGCGACCCGGATTCGACCATTTCCAACGCTGACAAAATGCAGCTTCTTACCCACCTGCGCAAGAGCCACGGTAAGGCGGAGCGAGACTTCACCGCGCCCGACAAGGTGACGCTGAAGCGTCGTTCGGTCAGTGAGCTGAAGGTGCCGGCCGGTGCGGGACGCGCCAAGACGGTAAACGTCGAAGTCCGCAAGAAGCGGACGTACGTCAAGCGCAGCGTGATCGACGAGAAGGAAAAGGCCGACCCGATGCGGGAAGAGGCCCAGCGCCGGCTCGAAGAGGTTCAGGCTGAGCGGGCTGCCGCCAAGGAGCAGGAGACCGCTGCAGAGCAGGAGCGCGAGCGGCTTCGCACCGAGCAGGAGGCTGAGAAAGCCCGGCTGGCGGAAGAGGCACGGCTGAAAGAAGAGGCGCAGGAAGCTGAGAAGGCCGCCGAGGAGGCGCGCCTGGCGGCTGAGGAAGCGGCCCGCAAGAGCGAAGAAGAGGCCCGCCTCAAGGCGCAGCAGGAGCGCGCCCGCAAAGAGGCGGCAGAGCGGGAGTCGGAGCGCAAGAAATCCAAGCGCAAGGAAAAGAAAGGCGACACGCGCTACGGGCGTTCCGAGCTGCACGTGGCCGCCGACAAGAGCGGCATGCGGCGCAGCGGCCGACGAGGTGCGCGGCGCAAAACGACCGAAACCTCCGATCAGCATGGTTTTTCCCGGCCCACCGCGCCGGTCAAGCGCGAAGTGGATATTCCGGAAACCATTTCCGTGGGTGATCTGGCCCAGCGGATGGCGGTCAAGGCCACCGAAGTCATCAAAGAGATGATGAAGATGGGCATGATGGCGACCATCAACCAGACGCTCGATCAGGACACGGCGATCCTCGTGGTCGAGGAGATGGGCCACACCGCTCGCGCCGCCGAAGAGAAGGACATTGAGACGCAGCTGCGCGAAGAGTACGACGAGGCGTCAGAAGACTCCGACGTACGTCCGCCGGTGGTGACGGTTATGGGTCACGTCGACCACGGCAAAACCTCGCTGCTGGACCACATCCGGCAGACGCGGGTGGCGGCCGGCGAGGCCGGGGGCATCACCCAGCATATCGGTGCCTACCACGTGACCACCGACAAGGGTGTCGTGAGCTTCCTGGACACGCCGGGCCACGCGGCCTTCACCGCGATGCGGGCCCGCGGCGCCCAGTCCACCGATATTGTGATTCTGGTGGTGGCCGCGGATGACGGCGTCAAGCCTCAGACGATCGAGGCGATTCAGCACGCACGCGCGGCTGAGGTGCCGATCATCGTGGCGATCAACAAGATCGATAAGCCGGAAGCGGATCCCGAGCGGGCCCGCCAGGAGCTGTCCACCCACGAGGTGATCTCGGAGGAGTGGGGCGGCGAAGATCAGTTCGTGCACGTCTCGGCCATCACGGGCCAGGGTGTGGACGAGCTGCTCGAGGCTATCCTGCTGCAGGCTGAGCTGCTCGAGCTGAAGGCTGATCCCACCCGGCGGGCTGCCGGCGTGGTCGTCGAGTCTTCGCTGGACAAAGGCCGCGGTCCGGTGGCCACAATCCTGGTACAAAACGGCACGCTGCGTCAGGGCGACATGCTGCTGGCCGGCCAGGAGTTCGGGCGCGTTCGCGCGATGTTCAACGAGGCGGGAGACACCATCGAGGAGGCGGGGCCGTCCATTCCCGCGCAGATTCTTGGTTTGTCCGGAACGCCGATGGCTGGTGACGAGGTGCTGGTGGTCGACAACGAGCGGAAAGCCAAAGAGGCCTCCTCTCAGCGTCAGGCACGGCTGCGCGATGCGCGGCTGGCACAGCAGCAGGCGGCCAAGCTCGAAAGCGTTTTCTCCTCGATGGGTGAGGGTGAGGTCAAGCAGGTCAACCTGCTGATCAAGGCTGACGTGCAGGGTAGTGCCGAGGCGCTTCGCGACTCGCTGACCAAGCTGTCGAACGACGAGGTGACGGTCAACGTCATCAGCAGCGGCGTGGGCGGAATCACCGAGTCTGACGCGGTACTCGCTCAGGCGTCCAACGCGATTGTGATCGGCTTCAACGTTCGGGCGGACGCCACGGCGCGCCGCATCATCCGCGAGGCGGAGATCGACCTGCACTACTACAGCGTCATCTACGACGCGCTGGACGAGGTCAAGAAAGCCATCACCGGCGTGCTGGGCACCGAGACCAAGGAGCAGATTGTGGGTCTGGCTGAGGTCAGGGACGTGTTCCGCTCCTCCAAGCTCGGCGCCATCGCCGGCTGTATCGTGCTGGAAGGTGTAGTGCGTCGGTCGAACCCGATTCGCGTCCTGCGCGACAACGTGGTCATCTACGAAGGTGAGCTGGAGTCGCTCCGGCGCTTCAAGGACGACGTGCAGGAAGTGCAGTCCGGCACCGAATGCGGTATCGGCGTGAAGCAGTACAACGACGTGAAGCCGAACGACCAGATCGAGTGCTTTGAGCGGGTGGAAGTTGCTCGCACGCTCGATTAATCCGGCCTTGGCGCGGTTGACGCTGACCGCCTGATGGACCGAGATTACGGACGACATGATCGCGTTGCGGCCCTGCTTCGCCGCGAGCTCGCGCTGCTGATCCAGCGTCAGGTTAAGGATCCGCGCGTCAGGGACGTAACGGTCACCGATGTGGAGGTGACCGGCGACCTGTCGCTCGCGAAAGTGTATGTGGCGAGCGCTGATGAAACGACGCTGCCCGAATCGGTGGCGGGTCTAAAACGCGCCGCGGGGTACCTTCGGCGCGAGCTCGGTCAGCGACTCACGCTGCGCATGGTCCCTGAGCTTCGATTTCACGGTGACGATTCCGCGCAGCGTGGCGACCACATTGAATCGCTGCTGAAATCGGTGCTGCCGGCTGATGTGCCGGAGGACGACACCCCAGACACCGAACGAGAGGAGACCGGCGACGGGCCGGATACCGAGGCGGACTCTTAGGCGTAAACCCTCCTCGAAGCCTTGCCGGGATCCGGCGCCAAATTTCAACCACCAAACCAAAGCACGTCTGCGGCAGTTCATCACCGACCCGGGCGCGCATTCAAGTCATCGGGAGGCCTCATGGGACGCCGCCAGCGTGGTCAAATTGTCGACGGGATTTTGCTGCTCGATAAGCCCGCGGGAATCAGCTCAAACCGCGCGCTGCAGCGAGCTCGAGGCATCCTGAACGCTCGCAAGGCCGGCCACACCGGGAGCCTCGATCCGTTTGCGACCGGCATGCTGCCGCTGTGTTTTGGGCAGGCCACGCGCTTCAGTCAATATCTGCTCGACGCCAGCAAGTGCTATCGCGCCGTGGCGCAGCTCGGGCAGGCGACCGAAACCGGCGATCCGGAGGGTGAGGTGGTGGAGCGCCAGGCCTTCGGGGACTTCAGCGAGGCCGAGCTGGCAGCGGTAGTGAAGGACCTGACCGGGGTGATCGATCAGCGCCCGCCGATGTACAGCGCGCTGAAGCACGAGGGCAAACGGCTCTACGAGCTCGCCCGGGCCGGTATCGAGGTCCCGCGGCCCACCCGGCAGGTCACAATCCACCGGCT
>JBCDKA010000196.1:0-6564 GCA_038747195.1 Pseudomonadota bacterium | reverse complement strand
GGACAGTATCTCGGCGAAGAGTATGAGAGCGAGATCGGCCTGCCGTCAGCCGCCGATATCGAGCTCGACGACAGCCACGCGGGTGAGAGCTTTGCTGAGCATCTGGCGCATGCCCAGGGACCGCATGGTGGACCGGGCCACAATCATAGTGAAGATCCGACGGCTACCGGGGCATCCGGCGGCGGGACCACCATCGGCGGTCTGCCGGGCTTCATGGCTGATTTTGTGCACGCCCATGATTCGGCCGAGCAGGCGACGCTGTTCGATGAAAAGACGCGCGAAACGCTCAAGGCGGCGCTGGCGGAGATGTGGCAGTCGGAGCTGAACCTGCATCTGTCACGCCCGGTTCAGGCATTGCCCTATCAGTATCAGGCGCTGACCCTGCTCAAGCAGGTTCAGCAGGCCAACCGTATCTACGTGCGGCGCGCCGGCTTTGAACCGCCGGCGCTGGACGAGGGCAAACGACTGACCGGCGACCCGGACGAGAGCGCCGACTCGCGCCTGGCTTGGCGCATGGATGACGAGTCGACGCGCACTCGCCTGCGCCTCGGTGAGCTGCTCACGACGTTGGCCGCGGCTCAGCCTTCGCCTGAAGAGCTGGCCTGGCTGCAAACGCAGGCGATCGATGAAGCGGATCGAACCACGGTACGACTCGCGGCGGCAACGTTTGAGGCCGGGTCTTGTGTGGATTGTTTAAAGCAGCTGCAGGGTGTTATTTGGCGTGCACTGGGTTCGGTATCTCCCCCGGCCAATGTGCGCCGTAGTGGTCCTCAGGGTCGTTTCGCCGAGTCGTATTTTGCGCCGCTCGCCGTGGAGCCAGTCGCTGACCCGGCAGCAGGTTCCGACACGCCGTGAGTTGGGCGGTGACGCCGACCTGGGCCGCCATCAGCGCGCTGCTACTGGCCGCGTCAGCGGCGGCGCTCAGCTGGCAGCTTTTCCGGCAACGTCTCAATGCCGCTCGACGGTGGCTGGTGTTGGTCCTCCAGTGGCTCGGTGCGGTAAGCCTTTGGCTTTTGCTGGTCCAGCCCCAGCGCGTCGACAACGCCGCGCGGCCGGTCGTGCTTCTGACGCCCGGAAGTTCGGCGGTTGAAGGTACGGCGGTGGTCAGGCTCTCAGGGCTCGACCTTTATCCGCTCCTGAAGGAAGCGCCTCGCGCGGACCATATCGAGGTGCGAGGGCATGGGCTGCCGCTGGAGCAGTGGCGTGGAACCGACGCCAGCCTTTTATTTAACCCGGCGTCGCTGCCGGCAGGTCTGCTGGACGTCGACTGGCCTCAGCGTCTGATCCTCGGTCAGCCGCTGACGGTCTCCGCCCGCACGCACCGGCTCCTGCAGGCCAGGGAAGCGGTGCTCCTGGCGCCCGGAGACGTTGAGATCCAGCGGACGTCCATCGGTAGAGACGGGCGCTTCAGCCTGTCGACGTTGCCGCCCACCAGCGGGTCGATGGTGCTGCACCTCGCGCTTCGCGACAGATCCGGGGACACGGTGCTGCGTGAACCTCTGCCGGTGCTGATCGAAGAGCCCGCCGGTCCTCGGGTGCTGCTGGCGCTGGAGAACTTGAGCTTTGAGGCGCGAGACTTGCAGCGATGGCTGGCGCGCTCGACGCCGGGTCTGAGGCTCGAGGCCCAGGTTGGCGCGCGCGTCCGCAGAACGCTGACCAGCGGCGAATCACCGGCGCTCGACGCCTGGCAGCGCGAACCCGATGCGCTGGATTTGATGGTTGTCGACAGCGCCTGGCTTGCAGGGCTAGGGGCAGTCGAGGGCGCCCGGCTGGCGCGAGCGGTGGTCGGCGGCATGGGTCTGCTGGTGCTGGGCGACGAACGGCTGTTGAGCCTGGCTGGCAGTCCGCTGCTCGATACGTTTGCCCTTGAGGCGACTAACGGCGGTTCAACGCGCCTGTCGTTCGAGGGGGGCGCGGCAGAGCTGGATCAGGTTGCGGTCACTGGCGCTGGGGAACGAGCGATCGTTTCCGCGACCGACACATCGCCCCTGGTGCTGTCGCGATCACTCGGCGCGGGGTCGGTGGTGGTATCCCTTTTGCGAAATAGCTACGTGCTGAATACGCGAGGTCAGGAAACGGCTTACGCGTCGCTCTGGCGAGAGGTTGTGGCCTCTGCCGCCCGTCCGCTGCCGGCCGCGGAGTGGGTGACGGCGCCGCTGCCCGTGATGCGTGTCGGGGAGCGAGTGGCTCGCTGCGACGTCACCGGCTGCCGGCCTGGAGCGCTGCAGAGCGCCGGTTGGAACGACCTCGACGGACTGCGCCAGTTTGCTTTCTCGGAGGACGACTGGCCGGCATATCGAGCCCAGCTGCTGCAGGAACAAACGAAACTGGCCGTGGCGCTGCGCGGCGCGGCCGAGACGTCGGGCGCCAGCGAAGCGCCCTGGGTGCCGCTCGGGTTGTTGTGGCTGACGTTCGTGATCAGCGCTGGGCTCTTGTGGCTTGAGCAGAAATTCCGGGCTTAAAGCAGTTTGCTGACCCACGTGGCAACCGTGGCGTGGTGATCTTGCCAGGCGTTCCAGGCTGACGTGGCCCAGCGGGTAACCGCTTCCTCGTGCGCCTCAGCGGAGGTTGCCAGCGCAACGTCCGCGACCGTCACCTCGCCGACCGAAGCCGGCGGCTCAAGCCAGCGAAACCAGCTGCGGTGCTGGCTGGCTTTGGACAGCAGCGCGGTGGCGGCGGCGGGCTCTACCCGCCGTTCCAGGACCGCATGCAGGCTGATCAGGTGGAGGCAAACGGATCGAATCGCCGCCGGCAAAGGTTCGGTGACGCTCTCGCCGGGATGCTGGACGGCGTAGGCGTCGACGGTCAGCCGATGCAGCCTCGCGTAGGTCGGGTTGGCGTACTCGCGTTCCAGCACCGTGCCAAAGGTGGCCCAGCAGCCGGGAGACGAGATCATATAGCGGTGGATGGGTCCATCGATGTCCGGTACCAGGGCGCCACACCAGGGGCACGGCGCGGTGTCAGCAGAACTTTCGGCGCGCATCCTCTTTATCGCCCGATCAGACCTGCACCGCATCGCCGCCCGGGAGCCGCATGAGACCCGCCGCAACCCCTGCGATCCAGGCGACATACACCGCACCGACCGTTCGCTCATACAGTCCAAGCCAACCGGGCGTCACAAAGTAAGCGAGGATGACCAGCCACAGCCAGATGCCAAGGCACGCCACCGTGAACAGGCCAAGTTCCCTGGACCGGCGGGCGAGACCCGGCTGGAGTGCACCCATAGCGAGGCCGATCAGACTCGCGACGATCCACAGCGGATCGTTGGCGTCCGGCCCTGCGAGTACGTCTGATGCAGCGCTGGCGAAGTAATAGGCAACCCCAAAAAGCCCCACGCCGCTGGCCGCCAGCAGGACCCGCCCGAAAGGCCAGAGGCGGCCGCGATCCTGCCCGCCCAGCGCCAGGGCCAGCGCCAGATGGGCCAGGCCAAACAGCAGCAGCCCGAGCGTGTGGAGCATCCCCCAGGGCTGTGAGCTCAGGGTGCTGATCGGATCACGAACCGCGTCGAGGTGGCTGCTGAGCAGCACCACGATATGCAGGACGGGGGTCGCCAGCGTGGCGACCAGTGCCATTCGCAGCCACATAGGATCGAGGCTTTCCGGTGGGAAAGCTGAATCGTACTCCGGTGCAGCGACAGCGCAAAGTGTTCTTAAGCCAGCCGGCGCTTGTCGATGGGCTGCTCAGGCAGCACCGCCAAGGGTGCCTGGGCCATGTTATGGTCGCACCGCTGCCCGCTATGACAAATCCAATCACACTGAACGATCCCGCTTTCTGGGTGGTGAGTATTCCCGCGGCGCTGCTCTTTGGAATCTCCAAAGGCGGCTTCGGCGGCGGCCTCGGCATTGTGGCGGTCCCGCTGATGTCGCTGGTGATGTCCCCGGTGCAGGCGGCCGGTATTCTGCTTCCCATGCTGCTGGTGCTGGACGCGGCGGGCATCCGCGCCTACTGGCGACGTTGGGACTGGCCGAGCTTTCGGCTGCTCGGCGGTGGTGCCGTGCTGGGCATTGCCGCCGGCGGCTTAACCTTCGGGCTGGTCAGCGCGGACGCGATTCGCGTGCTTGTCGGTGCCGTTGCGCTGGCCTTCTCGGCTTATCACTATTACCGCCAATGGCGACCGCTGGATCTGGCCGGGCGGAGCGGGGGCTCGGTGTTGGGCGTCGCTGCGGGCGTTGCCAGTGGCTATACCAGCACGTTGGCCCACGCCGGTTCGCCGCCTGTCACCATGTATCTGCTGCCCAAGGGGCTGCCCAGACAGCAGTTTGTTGCAACCACGGTCATTTTGTTTGCGTTGGTCAACGCCACCAAGCTGATCCCGTACGGTTTGCTGGGCCAGCTGGCGCCGGGCAACATCGCTGCAGCCGGGGCGCTGGTGCCGGCCGGCCTGCTTGGCCTGTGGCTCGGCATCAGGCTTCAGCGAGTGCTGTCCGAACGCTGGTTCTACCACATCTGCTACGGGCTGCTGGTGCTGGTCGGGGGGCGGCTTCTGTACGACGGTGGTCGTCAGCTATTGGCCGCAGGCTGAGCCGTCCGCGCGGGTCTGGCGAAGCGGGTAGCGCTGGGCTACAGTGCGGCGCTGGCGTCAGCAAGGAGTCTGCAGGAATCATCATGAGTGCCACCCGTCGCGAACTGTTTGGCCCCGGTCCGACCAACGTCCCCGCTAGCATCCTCAGCGCGCTGTCAGCGCCGACTATCGGGCATCTGGATCCTGAGTTTCTCGAGCTGATGGATCGGGTGAGTCAGCGGCTGCGCTATGCCTACCAGACCGACAACCCCCTGACGTTTGTCCTGTCGGCGCCGGGTTCGATCGGCATGGAAACCAGCCTGGTGAACCTGCTGGAGCCTGGAGACACCATCATCATCTGCATCAACGGGGTGTTCGGTGGGCGGATGAAAGAGATTGCCACGCGGGCCGGTGCAACCGTGGTCACGGTGGAAAACGAATGGGGAACACCGGTTGATCCGAACCGGCTGGAGCAGGCGCTCAAAAGCCACCCCGAAGCTGGGGTGGTGGCGTTTGTGCACGCCGAAACCAGCACCGGGGTTCGCTCCGACGCGCGCACCATCGCCGCGCTTGCCCGCCAGCACGGCTGCCTGACGGTGGCGGATTGTGTCACCTCTCTGTCGGGCGTCGAGCTAAAGGTCGACGACTGGGGCATCGACGTCGCTTACTCCGGCAGCCAGAAGTGTCTATCGTGCGTGCCCGGCCTGTCGCCCATCACCTTCAGCGCCGCGGCGGTCGAGCGAATTCGTCGCCGCACCCACCCGGTGCAGAGCTGGTTCTGCGACATCAGCCTGCTCATGAGCTACTACGAGACTGGCGAAAAAACCCGGGCCTATCACCACACGGCGCCGGTCAACTCCCTGTTTGCCATCGCAGAGGCGCTGCGTTTGGTCGAAGAAGAGTCGCTGGAGAAGCGGTGGGCGCGGCACTTAAGCGCAGCCGCTCATCTGTATGAGCGGCTGGAGGCTGCCGGCCTGGAGCCGCTCGTGGCTGCAGAGCACCGCCTGCCGCCGCTGACGTTGGTAAGGATACCGTCGGACGCTGACGATGCCGGCATTCGCGGCAAGCTGCTCAGCGAGCGCAATATCGAGCTGGGCGGAGGCCTCGGCAAGTTTGCCGGCAAAGCCTGGCGGATCGGCCTGATGGGAGAAAACGCAACGCCCGAACGCGCGGACTACCTGGTGGACGCGCTGCTTGAGGTGATGGAAACGAGTTAGCGCTAGTTCCAGGTGCCGCTGTCTTTCGGCGGCGGCAGCAGGATGGCTTTGGCCTGATCGCGGAGCGTCTCGCGATCGCTGCCCGGGGCCGGTGCAAGCTCGTAGATCTCGTTGATCATCTCGTACGCTGAGCTCGCCTGTTCGGGGGAAAAGGAGGGCAGGCTCGGCTCCAGCACCCGCTGCAGGTTGGTGATCACCTCCTCGCCGCTGCCCAGCAGAAAGGTGCTCGATCGCAGCAGCGCAGCGGCGTCTTTCGGCGCCAGGTGGAATTCCGTCTTGAAGAGGTCCAGCAGCTTTTGCTTCTCCTCAGCGCTGATTTCGCCGTCCGCCTTCGCTACGGCCGCCATCACCAGCGCCGTGGCGTCCATCGGCTTCTCGACGGCATAGATGGGGTTGGCTTCATAGAGAGGTTGCAAACACCGTGAGACCAGCAATTCGGCGCCAAGGAATGGTGTGATGTTCAACGCAGAATGCGGTGCCGATCCGATCAACCAGATCGAGGCTTATTCTGCCCGAGATCGGCCGAACGCGAAGGACGCCATGTTGTAGGGCCAAGGCGGTCGCCAATGCATCCTCCGCCAGATGCCCTTGTTCCATCAAGAGCGTACCGATTGACCCGCCCGCATGATCTTGCAGGCGGAGCACGTTCTCCATGGCCTCCTGTGAAACCACGTCCGTCGCAACAAGGATGCGCCCAAGACGCCGTGTGCGATATGGCGATGCTGGATCGATAAGGGCGTGCTCGAGATCGCGCGGGCCCAAAGCCAATTCCTGCATGGCGGGGGCCGCCGGATCAGTGGTGCGGGACGACGAGTGCTGTTGAGCTGCGAGGGCGTTCATAAAGCG
>JBCDKA010000195.1:0-6589 GCA_038747195.1 Pseudomonadota bacterium | reverse complement strand
TGCGCATCGCCGGTTGATCGTGCATCGCGACATCAAGCCAGGAAACGTTCTGGTGGACCAAGCCGGCCGGGTCAAGCTGCTCGATTTTGGTGTCGCCAAGCTGCTCGAACCCGCGCTTAAGACCGAGGCTGCCGTCACCGAAACCATAGGCCGGATGGCCACGCCAGAATATGCTTCCCCCGAGCAGCTTAAGGGTGAGCGTCTGTCCACCGCAACGGATATTTACTCGTTGGGTGTTCTGCTCTACCAGCTGCTGACCGGCAAGCGACCCATCGAGGTCACGCGCAGCGATCTGGCGTCCACCATTCAAGCCGTCTCTGCAGAGGAGCCCGCCCGCCCCAGTCAGCTTCGTGCACAAGGAGCTTCGTCAGTCCCCTCGAAGCTGCTGCGCGGTGACCTCGACAACATCGTGATGCTGGCCCTACGCAAAGATCCGGATCGACGCTACGGCTCAGCGGCCGAATTTTCCCAGGATGTGCAGCGCTACCTCGACGGATTTCCGATTCAAGCCAGACCTGAATCGATGGGCTACCGGGCCGGCAAGTTCATTCGAAGAAATCGGCTGGCGGTTGTCGCATCGACCATAGTCTCTGTTGCGCTAATCATCCTGGCGGCCACCAGCTATCTTCAGGCACGCAGCCTGTCGGCCGCGCTGGCGCAAGCCAACCTCGAGCGTCAAAAGGCGACCGAGGTCGTGACCTTCATGCGCGATCTCTTTAAGGCAAGCGATCCGTTGGCGCCGGATGCCAACCAGAGGTCGACCGAACAGCTGCTGGCGGATGGCGCCGAACGAATCCGCTCGGAGCTGAAGGGGCAGCCGGCTCTGCAGGCGTCGCTGATGAGCACCATGGCAGAGGTCTACCTTAACCTGAGCCAGTTTGGCGAGGCCCAGACCCTCGCCGAAGACGCACTCGACGTCTACCGCAATGACCCGACGACCGGCCCCAATGGCACGCTTAAGACGCAGCTTACGCTGGCCCGCATCGCCTTCCTGGAGGAAGATTTCGAGCAGGCTATGGCGCTGTGCGAATCGGTATTGGACACTGCTGGCAGCGCGGATGACCAGCTTGAAATACGAGTTCAGGCGAACCTTCAGTGCGCGTCCGCGGAGTCGTTTCTTGGGGACTACGAGGCATCTATCGACCGAGTGCGAAACCTGCTCGATGGTGACCTTCAGCTCATGGCGGAGCAATCGGACAGCGTGGCAGAGGCCCATACGGTGCTGGGCTCCAACTATTGGTATCTCGCTGACTACGACCGATCCCGCACCGAGTACGGCACGGCGTATGAGCTGGTGCTCAGCCGGTATGGAGACCAGCATCCCAAATCTATCTCAGCCCTCAATCGCATTGGCTCAGTCGACCTGCGGACCGGATCGCTAGAGCAGGCGGAAGAGATTCACCGCGACGTGCTCGAAAAGACTCGTTCACTGCTGGGCCAGGGCCACAGCCAAACGGCCGATGCCACTAACGGTCTCGGCGTAGTGCTGCTGCAGCAGGGCAATTACGACGAGGCAGAAGCGCTGTTCCTGGAGTCGATAAACGCGTATGAGGCGCTGCAGGGCGCGGATTCTGCCGGCGCCATGCGTCCGATGATCAACCTGGCGCTGGCGTATACCGAGACCCAGCGCTATGACGAAGCCATACCCATCCACGACGAGCTGCTGCGGCGAGAAATTGCTGCGATGGGGCCGGACTTCTGGCGCGTAGGTCTCCACTACAACAATGCCGGTCTGGTCTACCAGGACCTGCGGCAGCTAAAGAAAGCTGAGACGTCGTTTCGAAACGCCCAGGAGGTGATTCGCAAGGCCTGGGGCGAAGACCATCCCGGCCTGGCCTATAGCACGAACAACCTCGCGATTGTGCTGCACGATCAGGGTGAAAGCGAGGAAGCTGAAGCACTCTTCAAGCGCGCGCTCAAGCTACGGCGGGATGGGCTCGACGAGGCACACCCAGCGCTGGCCGCGACGCTACATGAATATGGCCGGTTTCTGATCGATCACGGACGTCACCATGAGGCAGCTCCGATGGTGACGCAGGCACTAGCAATCCGCCGTGAGAAGCTTGCCGCCGACGACTGGCGAACGCAGCATACCGAGGCGCTGCAGGGCGCCCTGCTGGCTCTCGAGAATGACTTTGACGGTGCGGAACCGCTGATCACAGCGTCGCTCGCGGGCCTCGAAACGTCTCTGGGTCCCACCCATTGGAGAACCCTGGACACCCGCCGCCGGGCCTACGACATGTACCGCGCGTGGGGCCGAGAGCAGCTCGCCGAGAACTATGCGCCCTCCGACTAGCGGCTCTCTTCGCCGAAACTCCCCTCTGTGCTAAGTAACGTAGACCGCCGCGAAAATTAGGACGCCAAGTGGGGCCCTGAGAAAAAAGGCCCGATTCTTAATGGCGGCTGGCCGGCCCTGACGACAATTCGTCCGGCTCTTGCTTGCCTGCCAGTCCTTTCGACGGCACAACGTTGATTTCCTGCCACCTGTTCACAAATTTTGCGGCCAAATTCCGAGCGTTCTCTTGGCCGGGCGGTGGTGTCCTGTGCGAATCATATCAAATTTGAGATTAACTTAAGTGATTGATTTGTATAGATTAACCTGAGGGTCACCAAATGGTCAGGCCCCGGTCAAGCTGGTCACAAGGGTCGGCGGCAGGATGCTCTCCAACCGCAGCAATACCGCTGCCTAATAACGGAGAAACATCATGACCCATACCACCATCGAGACCGAAAACGGCGTTAACGTTGCTGCCCTGCTGGGTGCACGAGAGGCGCTGACCGAAGCCCCGGAGGCCGCCAAGTTTGTCTGGCGCGCTGCCTGTGAATGGAAAAACGGCACCCACACGGAATCGCGTGTTGAAGGCTTTTTCGGCCTGGGTGAAGAGCAGCGCCACGTGCGTGAGTTTCGCTACGACACCGATCACCCGGAGATCTTTGCTTCCGAAGACCAGGGATCGACCCCCGTCGAAATGATTCTGGTGGGCCTGGCGGGTTGTCTGACCGCCGGTATTGCCTCGGTGGCCTCCAACCGGGCGATACGCCTGAATTCGGTCACCGCGACTTTGGAAGCCGACATGGATATCCAGGGCATCCTGGGCATCGACGGCGATGTTCGCAACGGCTTCAACGGCGTCACGGTGAGCTATCAGATCGATGCTGACGCCACCGAGGAAGAGATTGCCGCGCTTGTCGCGCAGTCCCAGAAGCGCTCGGCGGTATTCGACATCATCACGAATCCGACGAACGTTAACGTTCGGGTCAACCAGTGAGCCTGCTGGCCTACCCATACCCTCGCGCTGCCGGCGCCATTGACGTTGTTGTCATTGGCGCCGGTCATGCGGGGCTGTCAGCCAGCAGCCTGCTGAGTGACCAGGGCATTGCTCACGTGGTGCTGGAGCGGGGTGAGGTGGCCAATTCCTGGCGCCAGGAGCGCTGGGACTCGCTGCGGCTGCTGACGCCGAACTGGCAGACTCAACTGCCCGGGAGTCCTTATCAAGGCGAAGACCCGGATGGCTTTATGGCCATTCCGGAGCTGGTCGAGACCCTGACCACCTACGCGGCGGACATGAAGGTGCCGGTGCAGACCCACACAACGGTCAGCTCGCTGCGTCCCAGCGACACCGGTTACGAGGTGGTGACCAATCGCGGCACCTGGCGGGCCAGAGCGGTGATCATAGCCAGCGGCGCCTGCAACACGCCGGTAGTACCCACGGTCGCCTCTGATCTCTCCGAGGAAATCCGTCAGCTGACGCCTTTCGACTATACCCATGCGAACGACGTGGACGAAGGTGGCGTGCTGGTGGTTGGGGCCTCGGCAACGGGACTGCAGCTGGCCCACGAGCTGCTGGCCCACGGCCGACCGGTGACGCTGGCTGCCGGGGAGCACGTACGGATGCCACGCCGTTATCGCGGTCGCGACATCTTTCATTGGCTGAGCCACTGCGGAATCCATGACGAACGTTATGACGAGATTGATGACGTCTCACGCGGTCGGCGCCTTCCTTCGCCGCAGCTGGTCGGGAGTCACGATCTGCCGATTCTGGACCTGAACGAGATTCAGCGCGCCGGCGGCCAGGTTACGGGGCGCCTGACGGGTGTGCGGGATAACACGCTGCAGTTTTCTGGCTCGCTGCAAAACGTGTGTCAGCTCGCGGATCTGAAGATGCAGCGCCTGCTGAAGCTGATCGACGAGACGGCCGACGCGGAGCAAGCGCCGCCGGCTGAAAGCTTTGCGCCGACAGCGGTCGACCTAGCGCCGGCCCTGACCATGGACGTTGACCGCCAGAACATCAAAACGGTGATCTGGGCTACCGGATTTCGCCCCGACTACCGCTGGCTCGACGTGCCCGTGCGGGATCGCAAGGGGCACCTGAGACATGACGGCGGCGTGGTGGACGCGCCGGGTTTGTACGTGCTCGGGCTGCCGCTGATGAGGCGCCGCAAGTCCAGCTTCATCTTCGGTATCGAAGACGATGCCCGCGACATCACGCGTCACCTGAATAAATACCTGGAACAAGTTAAGAGGAGAGAAAGCGATGGCTTTTATCGATACGGTTAGGCCGGCCTGGGCCACTGGACCGGTGCTGGCAATGTATGAGCGCCAGCAGGCGCACTACGGCTATGTACCCAACTACGCGAAGGTATTCAGCCATCGTCCGGAGGTACTGGCGCGCTGGGGACGGCTGCTGGCCGAGATCAAACGCAACGCCGACGAGCGTCGCTTCGAACTGGTGACCTTTGTTGCCGCCCACGAGCTGGGCTACAGCGCCTGCCTTCTCGCCCACGGAAAGAAGCTGGCTGCCCTGATTGGCCGCCATCGCGTGCTGGCGCTGCTCGAGCGTCGCGAAGCGATGGTGCTGCCGATTCCCGAAGTAGCGATGGTGCGCTTTGCCCGAGCGGTGGCTCGCGACGCGTCGAGCGTCGACGAAGAGCAGATCAAGACCCTTTGCGATCAGCTTGGCCTCTCCGACGCCGAGATATTCGACATCGCGGCTATTGCTGCCGGGCGCAGCTTTCTGGCCAAGCTGCTCGATGCGTTGGGTTCAGCACCCGACGTGGCCAGCATGGAGCTAGAAGAAGATCTGCGCGACGCGCTGACCATCGGTCGGCCGATCTGCAACGAAGCCCCAGAATTTACGCAGCCGCAGGACGCAACCTACACGCTGCAAGAAGTGAGGAAAGCACAATGATCTACAACAGCATCCTGGAAACTATTGGCAACACGCCGCTGATTCGTCTGGAGCGGTTAGCGCCCGCCGGCGTCAACGTCTGGGTCAAGGTGGAGGCCTTTAATCCCATGGGTTCGGTCAAAGACCGCATGGCGCTGGCCATGATCGAGAAGGCTGAACAGACGGGAGCCCTGAAGCCCGGTCAGACCGTGGTCGAAGCAACCAGCGGCAATACCGGTATCGGGCTGGCGATGGTATGTGCCCGCAAAGGCTATCCGCTGGTGGTGACAATGTCGGAGAGCTTCAGCGTAGAACGACGCAAGCTGCTGCGATTTCTTGGTGCCAAGGTGGTGCTGACGCCGGCCGCGGAAAAGGGCACAGGCATGGTCAAGAAAGCTGAAGAGCTTGCCCGCGAACACGGGTATTTCATGCCGCTGCAGTTTGAAAACGAAGAAAATGCCAACGTGCATTACCGCACCACCGCCCGTGAGATCGTCCGGGACCTCGATGACCGTCCGCTCCACGCCTGGGTGTCGGGTTTCGGGACGGGCGGTACGCTGCTTGGCGTGTCGCGGGCGCTGCGAGAGCTGAGTCCCGAAACTCGCATTGTTGCCGCAGAGCCTGACAACTCCCCGATCGTAGCCAGCGGCATCGCCCAGGAACGAGATAGCGACGGTCGACCGGTTGGCAGCCACCCACAGTTCCGTCCCCACCTGATGCAGGGCTGGAGCCCGGACTTTGTCTCCGATCTGACGCAGGCGGCGGTCGACGAACGGCTCATCGACGACATCGTTCCCGTGGACGGAGAAGAGGCCATGGAGCTGTCTCGCGCTCTGGCCCAAAAAGAAGGCATTTTTGTCGGTACGTCTGCCGGCGCCACGCTGGCGGCCGCGCTGGAAGTCGCGCGCGAGGCCCCCGAAGGATCGCACATCGTGGCGATGTTGCCGGATACCGGTGAACGCTACCTGTCGACGCCCCTGTTCGGCGCGATCAGCGAGGAGATGAACGACGACGAGCTGGCATTATCGACGTCAACTCCAGGATTTCGGTTCGACCAGCAGCCGGCTGCGCCTGCACCCGCTGCGTCGGTTGAACAGCCGAAGCAGGAAGATACGGAAGCCAGAAACTTCGTCGCGGCGGCGGTGGAGGACAACCCGGTAGTGATGTTTTCACTGGCCTGGTGCGAGTTCTGCTGGAGCGTACGCACGTTGTTCGACGCCCTCGGCGTTCCGTTTCGCGCCATCAGCCTGGACTCCGTTGAGTATCAGGAGGAGGACCTAGGCGTCAGGGTTCGAGAAGCGCTAAAGCAGCGCGTCGGCGCACCGACCATTCCGCAGGTGTTTGTCGCGGGTCAGCTACTGGGAGGATGCACCGACGTGATCGAAGCCTACGAAAGTGGCGCTCTCCACCGACAGCTTGAC
>JBCDKA010000194.1:0-6719 GCA_038747195.1 Pseudomonadota bacterium | reverse complement strand
GGTTAGATTGGCCGGGTCCATCTCTGCCGGCCTGATGTTGACCACCGGCGGATCATCGTCAAAAGTCACCGTAAGCGAACCGTCAGTGCCCACCGTGTAGTTGCTGTTGTCCGCCAGCTCGAAGGTCAGCGTCTCCTGCCCTTCCACCAAATTGTCGGGACTCGCGTTCAGCAGAACCGTAAATTCGCTGAGCCCGATGTCCAGCGTCACGCTGTTCAGGAATTCAAACTGCCCGCTGGTATTGTCCTCGTAATCGTTGGTCTGCGCCGTCGATTCAGGCAAAACCGTGAGAAATACCACCAGGGCACTCGCCGTACTTCCCGTCCGTCGGAAGGTGATGCTGGCCGGGTCGCCGCCCGCCTCGGCGGTGCTCAGGAGGTTTGGCTCCATGGTCACCGTCTGACCAGCAGCAGCGAGGGGCAGCAGCAAAGCGAAGACGACCAGCGTCAGGATTCGGTTTCTCATAACGACACCCTTGGCGAAGCGAGCTTTTACCGTCGCCCAGCGCCGTCGAGGTGTCTCAACGGATTTCTAACCAAAATCTGACTTTTGGCTAAACCGCCGTTTTCGGGATTACTTCCACCTAGCGGCGCTCCTCTTCCCGACCTTAGCCGCCAAGCAGCCTCAAGCCGGCCTTGAGCACCAGCGAATTGGTGATATCGACAAAAAAGGCCGCCACCAGCGGAAGAATAATGAAAGCCAGCGGTGCCGGTCCGTGCTTTTTCGTGACCGCCGTCATGTTGGCGATGGCCGTCGGCGTTGCGCCGAGCGCAAACCCGCCAAACCCCGCGCTCAGGACCGCCGACTGATAGTCGCGCCCCATAACCGGAAACAGCACGAGGAGAATGAACAGCACCGCGGCCAGTGTCTGCAGCAGCAGCAAGACCAGGAGCGGCCCGGCCAGTCCGGCAATCGACCACAGCTGCATGCTCATCAGCGACATCGATAAAAACAGACCCAGCGAAAAGTCTGAGACCAGAGCGAGTGACCGCGTTCGGGCCGGCCAGTGCATTTTCGGCAACACGTGCGGCAACGTGTTGGACAGAAAAATGGCCGTCAGCAGGCAGGACACAAACAGTGGAAGTTTAAATCCCAGATCGCTTAGCCACTGGTTGAGCAGCCAGCCGATAATGATCGCCACATGCAGCGTGAGGATGACGGCCATGATGCTGGTGTGGTGGATAACCTCACCGTCGGAATCGTCGTAGGCAATGCCAACAACCGGCTCCTCGTCGGTGCCGCTGAGCGAGTGGCGCTCGAGCAAAAATTTGGCGACGGGGCCACCGAGCAGGCTGGCGATGACCAGCCCCAGGGTGGCGGACGCAACGCCAAGCTCCAGCGCGCCCTCGACACCCGCCGCCGCAAAATCCGGCGCCCAAGCAATCGCGGTACCGTGCCCGCCGATCAGCGAAGCGGAGCCCGCCAGGAGCCCAACTTCACCGGGAAGGCCAACCAACGCGGCGCCGGCGACGCCGACAACGTCCTGAACAACAATGTATCCGAGCGTCAGCGCCAGCAGGATCAGCAGCGGTTTGCCACCGGAGAGAAGATCTGACAGCCGCGCGTTGATCCCGATCGCCGTGAAAAAGTACACCAGCAGGGTATCGCGAGCCCGAAGATCGAAATTGATTTCGATGCCGGCTGTCAGGTATAGCACCAGTGTCAACATGGCCGCCAACAGCCCACCGGTCACCGGTTCGGGAATGTTGTAGGCGCGCAGCAGTTCAAACCGCCGATTGAGCTGCATGCCGACAAAGAACACCACAATGCCGAGCGTATAAGCGATGAAGCTTTCGACCGTGACGCCGCTCACGGGTGCCTGAGGCAAATGCGTACCCTCTCTTCGCTGCGAGCGTCGGAGTATTTGAACCCAAAGCATTCGCGGGATTTGTTGCTGCACTCGGCAGCACCACCAACCGGCCGTACCAGGTGAGTTGAAGAGGCCATTATTGATGCCTCCCCAGCATAGTCAATGAAGGAACGTCCGAGTCGATCGTTACGGGCGTCCGCGGTAGACACCCAATCTGGCCAGCCGCTACACTGCCTGCCCGCCACGCTACGAGCGTTGCTCAACTTTTATGACCGAAGACCCGAAGCACAATTCTCTAACGCCCGAAGAGGAGCGCATCATTGTTCACAAGGGCACCGAAGCGCCCTTCACCGGCGAGTACGACAATCACTTTGAGGCGGGCACATACATCTGCCGCCGCTGCGACGCGCCGCTATACCAATCGGCCGACAAGTTCCAGGCGCACTGCGGTTGGCCAGCCTTTGACGATGAAATTGAAGGCGCGGTTCACCGGGAGGTGGACGCTGACGGTCGCCGGACTGAGATTCTCTGCGCCAATTGTGGCGCCCACCTCGGTCACGTCTTTGAAGGGGAGCGCCTGACCGAGAAAAACACCCGGCACTGTGTTAATTCGCTTTCCATGAAGTTTGTGTCTAACGACTAACAAACCGCAGTGCCGCGCGCCAGCCAACCGGTGTTGCGCTCAGCGGCGGCATCGTTCGTGGCCTTTTACACTTGCTGCGGATCTTTTGTTAAGCATCGGGAACTGACCATGACCCTTGCCGACCTCCGCGTTGTGTTTCTCGCTGGCGCCCAGCTGCTGGCCGGACTGCTCCTGTTCATCGGCCCAGGCAAGGCGACCGGCGAACCGCTGCTGCCGCTGGACATCGACACCCTCTACGGGGAGCCCTCGCTGATCGGCACGCGGCCCGTCGGCGTATCCTGGTCTTGGGACTCCAGCCGAATCGCCTTTACCTGGCATGATGCGGGCGGCCAGTTCCGAGACGTTTGGACCTGGTCGCCGGGTCAGGGCACGCCGACCCGACTGACAAACCACGAGGGCGAGGACGTTCGTTTGCCCAGCGGCGTAGCTTCGGTCGCCTGGGTGGACCTAGCGACACCAGCCGTGGCTTACGTGCTGGGCGAAAAGGTGTTGCTGCGAACACCCGGCGCCCAGGCGAGCACGGAGCTGCTCAAGGCCCAAGGTTTGCGTCAGCTGAGCGCTTCGCCAATGGGCAAGCGGCTCGCCGTAGTCACACCCGGCGCCCTGCTCTCGCTCGACCCAGCCTCTGACAACCCGCGCACGCAAACGCTGGTGGCGTTCGACGCGGAGACGCAGGCCATCACCAGCTATGAATGGTCAGGTGACGGCCGCAAGATCGCGTTTCTTTTGGTGGATCGGAGCCCGCTACCGGAGCGCGAGATCCATTTCTATACCCGCGAAGGCCATCAGCAGTCGCGGGTACGGCGAGCCTTTCCCGGCGACAACACCGAGCGGTTCAAGCTAGGTGTCGTCGACGTGGCAGCCGGGACGGTGAGCTACCTTGCGAGGCCCGACGACACGGAATACGTCTGGAACTACGCGCTGAGCGAGGCCGGTGACCGGCTCCTGGTGAACACTTCGGATCTTCTGGTGAAACGTCATCAGGTCAGCAGCTACGATCTGGCGACCGGTGTCCGCCAGGCGCTTTATGCGGAACACGATCCGCTGCACCTGCGCCCCGACTGGCAAGCGGACTGGGCTCCGGGCCAGCAAGGCATGGTTCTGTTGACCGACAAGGACGGTTACTCGCACCTGTATCTGCAGCCAGAGCCGGAGGCGGTGGCGCAACCGCTGACCTCGGGCCGCTGGGAAATCTCTCAATTCTGGACCGCCCCCACCAGCAGCTGGGTCTATTTTCTGGCGAACCGCTCTCATCCGGCGGACCGCCAGCTCTATCGCGTCAGGCTGACCGGGGGGGCGGTTGAGCGGGTGACTGCCGGCCATGGCACCCACGTGCCGGTTTTTTCGCCGGACCTTCGGCACGCTGTCAGCCTGTATTCCAACGACGCAACGCCCCACGAGCTGCTGCACATCGACCTCGACCAGACCACGATCCAGCCCATTACCCGGTCGCCGCTCCCGGCCTTTCCCACCTACACCTGGGCGAAGGTTCGTTATGTGGAATTTCCCAGCCGGCTCGACGGCGCAACGCTGATCGGTCGCCTGAGCGTTCCCGCGGACTTCGATTCGAAGCGGCGCTACCCCCTGATCGTGGGCTCAGTCTATTCCGACAGCGTGACCAACCAGTGGGGGGGACGCCAGGCTCATCCAACCTGGGGTCTGGACCAGGCGCTCGTCGCTCGAGGCTTTGTGGTGCTGAGCGTCAACGTTCGGGGCAGCTTCGGGCAGGGACGAGCACACAACCAGAAGCAGCACCACGGGTATGGGATTGTCGACATCGAGGACCTGCACAGCGGCGTTGAGTTTTTGGTTGGTCAGGGCATCGCGGATCCCAAGCGCGTGGGCATCTGGGGGTCCAGCTACGGTGGTCTGATGACGCTGATGTCTTTGTTCAAGAAGCCGGGCGTCTACGCAGTTGGCATTGCCGGCGCGCCTGCGAGCAACGTGGCTCACGCGTATCCGGCGCAGCGGTGGGTTATGGGGCCGGAAATCGGTGAAGATCAACCCGCACGGTATCAAAGTCAGTCACCGCTCTATCACAGCCATGGACTGGTCGATCCGCTGATGATCATCCACGGCACCAAAGATCCGGTGGTGCTGTACTCCGACACGATTGCGCTCGCCGAAGACCTGATCGACGCGGAAAAAGACTTCGAACTGGTGACGCTGCCCGGCGTTGGTCATGGCTGGGACGCTGAAGCACCAACCGTACGACGATTCGCCTTCAAAAAGATGATCGGCTTCCTGGAACGCCATTTAGACCCCTAAGGTTCGTACACGCGGGCATCACAATCGCCGGAATAATCTTAGACATCGGCTTAGACCGGGCGAGAAATGTGGGCGTTTTACAGGGGTTGGAGCGATCTTGACCCTTTCGTCACCCGCACTTTATCCCCAGGTCACGGGCTCTGGCGCACATTACGGGTTTCCGATAGGGAATAACCATGACTTATCTCTTGTCCTTTGGCCTGATGTTGATCCCTCTTGGGGTGATCAGCGCCGTTGTCTTGGCGAGTCGTAGAAAGGACTCTATGGCGGATTACCCAGCCAATACCCGTCTTCATCTGTCGACCACGGAAAGGACGCACGCCGTTCCCGAAGACCGCTGCTAGGGCTCCTACCATCAAACGTTTGATCCACAACTTCACCACCCGGGATCGATCGCCGCTACGCAAGATGACTCCGCCGCTGGATGCAGCGACGGTTGACCTGCGTGAGGCTGACAATTTCGACAAGCTGTCGGGCTCCTGGTGGGATCCGTCCGGACCTTTTTGGCCGCTCCATCGACTCAACGTGCTGCGTATGCAGTGGATTGTCGCCCAGCTGCGTGAAAACGCGATGGCAACCGATGATCGGCAAAAGCCGTTAAGCGGCCTACGCGTGCTGGATTTGGGCTGCGGCGGCGGGATTCTGTCCGAATCGCTCGCTAACCTGGGCGCGATGGTTCACGGCGTGGACGTGGTAGCGCGCAATATCGAGGCCGCCAAAGCTCACGCCGCCGAATCCCGTCTGGCCATTCGCTACACGCTCGAGACCGCCGAAATCCTCGCGGCGGAAGGCCATTCTTACGACCTCGTCTTTAATATGGAGGTTGTGGAGCACGTCGCCGACTTCCCGGTTTTTATGGACGCCAGCTGCAGGCTCGTAAAGCCCGGCGGTGGGATGTTTGTTTCGACCATCAATCGCAACTTCAAGTCGTGGCTCACCGCCATTATGGGTGCCGAGTACGTGTTGCGCTGGCTGCCAAAGGGAACGCACCGCTACAGCATGC
Organism: Pseudomonadota bacterium; assembly: GCA_038747195.1. Taxonomy (GTDB): domain Bacteria; phylum Pseudomonadota; class Gammaproteobacteria; order Xanthomonadales; family SZUA-38; genus JANQOZ01. The sequence continues at coordinate 995 of JBCDKA010000194.1, read as the reverse complement.
TGCGCAAGCCTGACGAAGTCAGAGCCCTGCTCGAGGCGGGGGGCTTGGAAACGACTGGCGCCACAGGCGTGAGAGTCAACCCCATGACGCGGCTGTTTTCCCTCACTCCGAGCCTCGACGTCAACTATATGGTCTTTGCCCGCAAACCTGCCCAGCAGCCACCCAAGTGACCCCAGCGGCGGCTCGGCAGCTCAACCGACCCACGCTTTCCCCGCATTGCCGCACGACATTTTCCGATGCTCGAAACCGCCGTAGCCTGTGGCAAGTTTTTTGATGGCTTGCGATAATCGACGGGTGAACGTCTTCGGTCATAAGTTCCCATGAGCCTGCTCGACCAGCTTGAGCAGCAGGCCCGCGACCGCCGGGAGCGTGAAGAGCAGGAAAACCTGCTGGCTCAGGAGAAAGGTGCTTTCTACCGAGCTCACACGGGGCCCGCCATGCGCGCGGTCTTCGACTACCTGAAAAAGCTCAGCCAGCACCTGGAATATCTAGACCACCAGCAGACGGTGGACTATCACATTCCGCACTACGGCGACGTCACAGCCAAGATCGAACCCGAGTTCACCGTAGCCCTGTCGAGCGAAAAGGGCGTACGCAGTGAAATCAAAATTGTCGCCACTGGCCACATCGACCGCGCCAAGTCTCCCGATATCACGCTCAACCCTCAGCAGGTCGACGTGATGGACTCGTTTGTCCGCGATTATTCGCTCCACGGCGAAAAGCGCGTGCTCAAATCACCCAGCGGCGAGGTAGTCGGGGCCACCTTTCGAATCCACGGCAAGATTCTCCTGCAGGGGGTCATTCGCGCTGCCTACAGCGAGGAGCATATCGAGCTGGAATTCGTCAACTATGGCGGTCTCATGCAGCACCGAAGGCGTGCTGACCCCCGGCAGATCGACGAAGGATTTCTCGACAAGCTGGGCAAGTTTCTGATTGGCGAAGACCGGAGCCTTTTCTCAGAAACGCTTCCGAGCGGCGTAAAGAAACAGATTCGC
>JBCDKA010000193.1:0-6734 GCA_038747195.1 Pseudomonadota bacterium | reverse complement strand
GACCAGCTCAGAAAGCGCCGCCTCGTGTAACGGCTGACGGCGGTGACCAGGGAAACCCGAGCCAAACCCGGGCGCCGCCAGAGCGAAGCGGGCCGCTGCCACGCCTCGATACCATGAAGCTGAAGCCAGAGCGGCAGGCCATGGCGGCCTGCCAGCCAGGCGGCCAGCGGGAGCAAAGAAAGGTGGCCGCACAGCAGCAGGTCAGGAGGCTGCTCCGCCAGCGCCTGGCGCGCCATCGCAAGATAGCGCCACCGGCCCTTGGCGCTGCGCTGCCGCAGACCGGAAGACTCATAGTCACCACCGCCGGTTGCGAGTACCTCAACGCGGTTGGCTGGCCCCAAAGCCAGACTGGTCAGCCAGTGGCGATTGAATTCCTGGATACCGCCGCGGGCGTTGAACGCCTCGGTGACCAAAGCTAGAACCTGCACTGCAGCTCCTGCGCCCAATGGCGCGCCCAGCCCGCGCCTGGGTGGCCACGCCATTGGTCCAGCGGCGTGGTGAAGCCCGTCTTGGGTCGCTCAAAGAGCGTTTCCGGCAGGAGGTCCGCCGCGGTCCGCAAGAGATCAGTTTTATTGAAGCGCACTCCCCCCGCCAGCTGCTGTAGCGACGTATCAACATACGGCACCCGGATCTCAAGCGAGTGACTCATCCCCGCCCAGTCCGCATCACGCAGCAGCTGATTCTTGAGGTAAAAACCCTGCTCTAACGCGCTGACTGCGGCCGCTGGATTGCTCTCTCGCCGGGCCCGCTGGTCCATGCGGCCCACCAGGTTGAGGCGCCTCAGCCCCTCGCGCGCCGCCGAGCGCCCCATCAGCCCGGGAAGCTCCCAGGGCATAAACAGACCGCGCTTCAACAAATAAGCCCCGCCCAGACTCTCGCCATACTCGAGCATGCCGGCGGCCTTAGGCGACAGCCCCAATACCGAACAGATTGGCCCCAGCGCCGTTCGAAGCAGGCGGCCCAGGCCCGGCACCCAGCTCGCCCAGGATGCCTGCCGGTGCCATCGAGGAACATCCGAAAACGACGGATAGCCCGCGAACAGCTCATCGGCGCCCAGGCCGGATAGCGCTGTCTTCCAGCCGGCTTTTGCCGCCGCGCCCGCCACAATCCAGGTGTTGAGGCCGTCGATACTCGGTTGATCCATGGCCGACAGCACCTTCGGCAGGTCTCGCTCAAACTGTTCCCGAGCGTAGTAAGACACCTGGTGGCGCACGCCCAGGCGGCCGGCGATCTGGCGCGCCAGCGTCACCTCGTCACGGTCACTGTTGCGGTATTCGGCAAAGCCGACAGTCAGCGCCTCAAGCTTCGGATTCTGCCGACTCGCCAAGGCCGCCAAGACGGCACTGTCGATGCCCGCCGACAGAAAAACGCCGACGGGAACGTCGGCCACGAGGTGTGCCTTGATCGAGTCCTCGACTGCCGCTTTGAGATCTGCCGGTCGATTCCCGTTCGCGTTCGAAGGCTCGCTGAGGAAGGAAACCGGCGCTGCTGGCCCGGTAGGACCGCAGCGTTGGTAGTGACCCGCCGGCAGCGGGCGAATGGCACGATACAGCGTAAAGGGTTCAGGGATGCTGCCGGTCAACAGAAAGCCGGCCTGGCCGGCCGGGTCCAGTTCGCGGGAAACCGCTCGGCTGGTCAGCAGCGCTTTCACCTGACTGGCGAAACGCAGCTGCCAGCCGTCGTCCGCAACGTAAAGGGGCTTGATGCCGAAGTGGTCCCTAGCGAGCAGCAGCTCACGCGTCTGCTGGTCCCAGAACGCCAGTGCAAACATGCCGCGCAGTCTGCGCAGCGCATCACTCCCGTGCCTGCGTAACAGCTTCAGCAAGACCTCCGAATCGCTGCTGGACCGAAACCGCTCGCCGTCCGCCGTCAGCTCCTCCCGCAGCTCCTCATAGTTAAAGATTTCGCCGTTGAAGCACAGGACGAAGCGGCCGCAGCCGCTGACCATGGGCTGCCTACCCGCCTCGCTCAGATCGATGATGCTGAGACGCCGATGGCCCAGCACCAGCCGGTGGTCTGCCGACTCCCAAAGCCCACAATCGTCAGGGCCCCGACGGGTCATCGCGTCGCGCGTCGTCGCCGCTTCCACCGGATCCACATCCGGCGCGCTGCGGTGGTACGCGTAGATGCCGTTAACGGCGCACATGGCCTTCCTCGGGCGTGCGGTCAACGTCATGCCGCAGCTCAGCCTTGAGGCGCTCAATCTCCCGACGAAGCGACTCCAGTTCGTGGGTCTTATGCTCCAGAAAGGCCGCCGCCGCCAGCCGCCGTGCCTGGCGCCCCTGGGCGGTGACGCGGTAGCGTCGAGGTTTGCCCAGTCCAACATCCGTCTCCGGGACGATCATGCCGGTATCCACGAGGGCTTTCAGGCAATAGTTGACCTTACCCAGGCTGATCTCCAGCCGTCGGGCGAGCACACGCTGACTGCAGCTGGGCTGATGCTCCAGCAGCTTAAGCAGACGGTAATGGATTTCTTGATGCATCGATCGGATCAACGCGTGCATGGAGGCACGCTACCGCCCTGCAGTGTGCTGTCGCGCACCGCACGGCAAAGGCAGCTGCCGAACTTCAGCGAGCTGCGCGAAGGCTGTCGAGCGGCAGGGAAACCCGCCGCGACTGGCCCAATAATTCCACCAGGAGCCAGGCTCGGGCGTTGCCGTCCGCCGCCTGAAAAATGCCTCGGAGCCCGGCCATCGGGCCACCAAATACTTCAACCGGATCACCGGCGCTCAGCGCTGGCTGGTCCAGCCTGACCAGCCCGGTGTCGGGACAGGTGGCCGCCTGCAGCCCCGAAATCACCCAGCCAGGGACCTGAGCAGGCTCCGTGCCGAAGCGCACCAGCCGCGAAACACCAAAGGTTGAATCGATCGGCGCCAGCACCTGCTCCTGGGTGACGGCCACAAACAGATAGCGGGCAAAAAGCGGCTGCGCCGCCCGGCGAACCCGCCGACGCCGCAGCGGGTTTCGAGCCATGGGCAGGTAGGTCTGGTATCCCTGACGGTCCAGCTGCTCCCTGGCGCGCTCCTCGCCAGCGACCTTACTCTGAACCAAAAACCAAGTGTCTTTATTTAAAATCATAGGCTTGGGGCATAATCCTAAAGTAGAAAACACCGTTGTTCAACGCTTGAACACATCCATCGGCATTCAACGAAGATTTCTTCAGTCACAGCGCTGACGAAACCGCCGGGCGGAAAGAAAAGCGCCCCACCCTTAGCCCATTCTTATCGGCCAGATGGTCTCGGGTTTTTAGCGCTGGTGGGACCCGATGCGCAGGGCACCGCAGGATTAAGGGTCAGTCAGAGAATTGATCTTTGTGTTTCAGGCGATGCTGCAGCCACTGCCAGGCGGTCTCGATCAGCGGCTCGATCTCCAGGTATTCCGGTTCCCAGCGCAGCCGATTGTGAGCGCGGGTCGCGTCAGCGACCAGTTTGGGCGGATCACCGGGTCGCGCTGCGCCGTCGACCACGGGGATATCCTTGCCCGTCACCCGGCGCGCCGCATCGATCACCTGCCGCACGGAATAACCGCGACCCATCCCAAGGTTATAGGTTTGGGTGCCGCCACCGCCGTCAAGGGTTTCCAGCGCCAGGACATGCGCTTTTGCCAGATCGTTCACGTGGACGTAGTCCCGAATGCACGTGCCGTCCTCGGTGTCGTAGTCCTGCCCGAACACCGTAACGTTCTCCTTAAGCCCGGCAGCCACCTCGAGGAGCAGCGGAATGAGGTGGGTCTCCGGCTCGTGCAGCTCCCCGATGTCACCCTGCGGGTCCGCGCCGGCTGCGTTGAAATAGCGCAGCGAGGCCGACTTGAGGCCATAAGCCGAACCGTAGTCGCGCAGCGCCTGTTCGATGACCAGCTTGGTTCGGCCGTAGGGGTTAATCGGGAACTGCGGGTGCGCCTCGGGAATGGGGATCAGGCGGGGTTCACCATAGGTGGCGCAGGTGCTGGAGAACACCATCTTGTCGACCTTGTGACGCCGCATGCTGTCGAGCAGGTTCAGCGTGCCAACCACGTTGTTCCGGTAATAGCGCTGCGGGTCTCTCACCGATTCGCCGACATAGGCCAACGCTGCGAAGTGGATCACCGCAATCGGCTGATACTCGACCATCACCCGGTCGATCACCTCCGGCATCAGCAGGTCGCCCTTGATCAAGGGACCCCATTTCACGGCCCACCGATGGCCGGTCGACAGATTATCGAGAACCACCGGGCGATACCGCGCACGCTTGAGGACCTTGCAGGTGTGGGACCCGATGTAGCCGGCGCCGCCGGTCACCAGAACTGTAGGTTTACCGTCACTCATCGCCATTGCCCAGCAGCCGATCGAAATATTCGATGGTTCGGCCCAGGCCCTGCCGGAGCTCCACCTTCGGCCGCCAGTCAAGCGCCTGCTCGGCCAGCTCGATCCTGGGCTGACGCTGGGTCGGATCGTCCTGCGGCAGCGGACGGTATTCGATGGGGCTACTGCTGCCCGTCAGCTCAATCACCAGCTCCGCCAGCTCCCGAACGGTGAACTCACCCGGATTGCCGATATTGACCGGCCCGACAAAGTCTTCGGCCGAGCGCATGAGCCGCAGCAGCCCGTCGATCAGATCGTCCACATAACAGAACGATCGGGTTTGGCTGCCATCGCCAAACAACGTCAACGGCTCGCCGCGCAGCGCCTGGACCACAAAATTCGACACGACCCGACCGTCTGATGGGTGCATGCGTGGCCCATACGTGTTGAAAATTCGAGCGACCTTAATCGGCAGCGCGTGCTGCCGGTGATAGTCAAAAAACAGCGTCTCAGCACACCGTTTTCCCTCGTCGTAACACGACCGAGGCCCGATCGGATTCACCCGGCCCCAATAGGATTCGGGCTGCGGGTGCAGTTCGGGATCCCCGTAGACCTCGCTGGTGGATGCCTGGAGGATACGGCAGCCCAGTCGCTTGGCCAGACCCAGCATATTGATGGCGCCGTGGACGCTGGTCTTGGTGGTCTGCACCGGGTCACTCTGATAGTGCACGGGCGACGCTGGACAGGCGAGATTATAGATCTCGTCCACCTCAACGTAGAGCGGAAAGGTTACGTCGTGACGCAGCAGCTCAAAACTCGAATGATCGAGCAGATGGCGAATGTTGTCTTTCGTGCCGGTAAAAAAGTTGTCCAGGCAGATCACGTCTGCCCCGGCCTCCAGCAGCTTCTCGCAGAGATGTGAACCGAGAAAACCGGCGCCGCCCGTAACCAGCACCCGCCTCCGGGTGTGGTAGCGGCGGCCTTCCGGACTGGTCACGCCGGCGCTCCTGGAACGGCAACGCTCGCGCCTCGGCCAATCGCGTAGTAGGCAAAACCCTTGCTGGCGGCGTGATCCGGATCATAGAGATTGCGTCCGTCAAAGATCACCGGCGCCCGCAGCAGGCCCGCCAGCCGCTCAAAATCTGGCGACCAGAAACTGCGCCACTCGGTCACGATCACCAGTGCATCCGCACCGTCGGCAGCCTCATAAGCGTCATCGCAGAGCACCAGCGACGGGTGATCACCGTAAATCCGCTGGGCCTCTTCACCCGCCTCCGGATCGTAGGCACGAACCGTGGCACCAGCGGCCCACAACCCTTCCATCAGTGTGCGGCTTGGCGCCTCGCGCATGTCGTCCGTATTCGGCTTGAACGCGAGCCCCCAGAACGCAAAGGTTTTGCCCTCGAGACTGCCGAAATGTGCCCCGATCTTGCCCAGCAGCACCGACTTCTGATCCGCATTGACCGCCTCAACCGAGTTGAGAATGCGTGCCTCGTAGCCCACTTCCGCCGCGGTCCTCGACAGCGCCTGCACGTCTTTCGGAAAACAGGACCCGCCATAACCGCAGCCCGGATAGATGAACGAAAAGCCGATCCGGGGATCGGACCCGATGCCCCGGCGAACCTGCTCGACGTCAGCGCCGACGCGCTCAGCAAGATTTGCGATCTCGTTCATAAAAGAGATTTTGGTTGCCAGCATCGCGTTGGCGGCATATTTGGTCAGCTCCGCCGAACGAATATCCATGGTGATGATCTTGTCATGGTTGCGATTGAACGGCGCATAAAGGTGTTTCATGCGGGTCAGCGCGTGCTCGTCGTCGCCTCCGAGCACAATTCGATCAGGCTTCTGGCAGTCTTCGATCGCCGCCCCTTCTTTTAAAAATTCGGGATTCGAAATCACCCAGTAGTCGATCTCAGCACCGCGCGCCTGCAGCTCAGCGCCCATGGCCTGGCTGACCTGGTCGGCGGTCCCCACAGGCACCGTCGATTTGTCGACGACAATCTTTGGCTGATCCATGTGCTCGCCGATCGTCCGCGCGACCGACAGGACGTACTGCAAATCGGCGCTACCGTCTTCATCTGGCGGCGTTCCCACCGCAATAAACTGAAACTCGCCGTGGCGAACCGCGCTGGCGGCATCGCTGGTAAACGCCAAACGACCGGCCTTTGCATTGCTTGACACCAGGTGCTCCAGCCCCGGCTCGTAGATAGGTAGCTCGCCGCGGTTGAGGCCCGCAATTTTTTCTTCGTCCACATCCACGCAGACCACGTGGTTGCCCGCTTCTGCGAGACAGGCTCCCGTGACCAGACCCACGTACCCGGATCCAAATATCGTGACTTTCAAAGCTGAGTTCCTGGTAGATAATGCCCAGGCGTCAATGGTAGAGGTTAGTAAGACGGAGTGAAACCCGACCCGCAGGCATTCCAGGAGTCCGCAGCAAGAGCGCTGCAACGCG
>JBCDKA010000192.1:0-6767 GCA_038747195.1 Pseudomonadota bacterium | reverse complement strand
GTCCGACGCTTCGGCGAAAGTCTCTTTGACGCTGGGGAAGTCGGCCGCCAGCTCGCTGAGCATGCCCACCGACTGAGACCCCTGGCCGGGGAAGACAAACGCAACTGAATTTTCTGACATATCCTTGCTCGTTATTGTTCTATCTAAGCCCGGTGTTCGGGCTCGGCGAATGCGACGGGACGGTGGGGCCCACGAGCGCTCGCCGTGAGCCTGGACCTGCGAAGCGGATCAGTATCGAATCAGCGCTGATCCCCAGGTGAAGCCGCCGCCGAACGCCTCCAGCAGCAGCACTTCGCCCCGCGCAATTTTTCCTGACCGGACGGCTTCGTCCAGGGCCAGCGGGACGGAGCCTGCTGACGTATTGCCGTGACGATCGACGGTGACGATCACCCGATCCATCGGCAGCGCCAGCTTTTTCGCCGTCGCTTTGATGATGCGCAGGTTCGCCTGGTGAGGAATCAACCAGTCGACGTCGCTGCGGGTCATGTCGTTGGCGGCCAGCGTTTCGTCGACGATGTTGCCCAACGTGTTGACCGCAACTTTAAAAACTTCGCTGCCTTTCATGCGGATCGCCAACCCACCCTGCGGCTCGGGTTTGAAGCCTCGCGAGACGCCAACCTCAACGTTGAGCAGATCCTTGTGCGCGCCATTGGCGTGCAGGTGCGTCGACATGATGCCCGGCTTATCGTCAGCGGCGAGCACCACGGCTCCCGCGCCGTCGCCGAACAGCACGCACGTGGTGCGCTCCGTCCAGTCGACCATGCGGGACAGCGTTTCGGCGCCGACCACCAGCACCTTCGACGAGTCGCCGGAGCGAATAAACTTATCGGCGACTCCCAGAGCATAAAGAAAGCCGGAGCAGGCGGCGTTGACGTCAAATGCGCAGCAGCCGTGGGCACCGATTCGATCCTGGAGGAGACAGGCCGTGCTTGGAAACACCAGATCCGGCGTGGTGGTTCCGACAATGATCGCGTCGAGCTCTTCGGCCTTGACGCCGGCGGCTTCCAGGGCGCGCTTGGCCGCTTCCTCAGACAGATCGCAGGTTGTCTGTCCCTCAGCAACGATCCGACGTTCGCGAATGCCCGTCCGCGTCTGGATCCACTCGTCGCTCGTGTCGACCAGCCGCTCCAGGTCCGCGTTGGTCAGCACTTTCTCCGGAAGCGCGCTGCCCGTTCCTATTATTGTTGAATAACGCAGAGTTACGCCCTCGCAATCGATAGCGAATCCTGAAGTTTGGGGGGGGATTAGTCAACCGTAAACCGACCCTGACGACCTATCGGTCAGGCGTTCGCCGCCGGCGACGCGCGACGCGCTATGCTCCGTCAGAGGAGTTGCACGACCTCAGCACCGATACGCTCAGCGAGGCCGGCGCGCGCCTCCGCCGCCGCGGTGGCGATCGCATTGCCAAAACCCACGACGTCCGCGGCACCGTGACTTTTCACGACCACACCCGTCAGGCCGAGCAGCGAAGCACCGTTGTAATGTCGGGGGTCAAACTTTTTGCGCATCATGGCAAAAGCCGGCCGCGCCGCGGTGGCAGCGGCTTTGCCGGCGACACCGCCGCGACCCAACGTCCGCAGCTCTTCCATCAAAAGCTGCGAGATACCCTCGCTGCACTTCAGCGCCACGTTGCCCGTGAAGCCGTCACAGACCACCACGTCCAGCTCACCCAGGAAGATGTCGTGGCCTTCAGCAAATCCACAATACTCAAGCGCTGAGTCGCTGAGCAGCTGGTGGGCCCGTCGAACGGTATCGTTGCCTTTGATGGACTCGGTGCCGATGTTCAGCAGCCCAACGCGAGGCGTTTCCTGATCAGCCGTGGCCCGAGACACCGCGGTCCCCATGTGGGCAAATTGGTAGAGGTGGTCTGCGCTGACCGACGCGTTGGCGCCGAGATCAAGCACCGTGGTGAGCCCGCGTCGGGATGGCAGCGACGCGCAGATCGCCGGACGCTCGACGCCGGGCAAAGTCTTTAGAATCGAACGGGCCAGCGCCATCAGCGCGCCGGTATTGCCGGCACTGACGCAGGCGTCAGCGCTCCCTTCGAACACCAGCTCGAGGGCGCGGCCCATAGTGGAACGGGTTTTGCGCCGCAGGGCGTCGCCAACAGATTCGTCCATGGCAACGGTTTCGGCGGCCACCACAACGGCCACGCGCTCTGCGTCAGCCTCGGGCAGCGCCTGATGCCACGGGTCGAGGGTGTCCTGGTCGCCGACCACCTGCAGGTACAGCAGACTGTCGGACGCCAGCGCCTCGGCGCAGGCGCCGAGGGTGACTTCGGTGCCGTGATCGCCGCCAGCGGCGTCAACGGCGACCACCGCGCGGTTCACAAGCTCGGGATCCCTGGCCTGCTCATCGTCATGTTCCAGGGTGGCCGCGGCGCTCAACTAGGCAGCTAAATGCCCGCTTAGTCCAGCTCGTCTTCGTCGATTTCCGGCGCGGTGTCCACCACCTTGCGGCCGCGATAGTAGCCGTCGGCGGTGATGTGATGCCGCAGGTGGGTCTCACCCGTGGTCGGGTCGATCGACAGCGCCGGTGCCGACAGCTTGTCGTGCCCGCGGCGTGCGCCCCGCGTTGAGGGGGTCCGTCTGCTTTTTTGAACAGCCATTGCTTTTTCTCCAGCTTTTTTTAGCGTTTGCCAAGGCCAAGCTCACCCAGCTTGGCAAACGGGTTTTCCGATTCTTCCACCGCGGGTCCAAAACCCGCGTCAACACTCTCTCCGGCTGACGCCGGAATCAGCGGTACGGCCAGGATCAACTCATCTTCCACAATGTCGGTGAGCGCAACCTGTCCCTCACTGACCACCAGGGGCTCATAGTCCTCCGGCAGCGTGACGTCATCCGCCTCATCGCGCACCAGCCCCAGGCGGCTGCGCTGCTCCAGCGAATGCAAAAAACGCTCAAGCGTCCGCTGACATCGCAGCGGCAGCGTCGCGGAAGCCGCAACGTCCACCACCGGCAGTCCGTTCGTGTCGCGTCCGAACTTCAACGTGAAGCTCACCTCACCGTCCAGCGGTGGTGCCAGCATGGGCGCGAGCCGCTCGAATCGATTGAGGGGCCACGTGCCGCTGAAACCCTGTCCGCTGCTGACCAATCGCCAGGGATCGACGTGACTTGGAAAATCGCGCGACATAACCGGCGAATGATATCGGCAAGCTTAGCGTGTCGCAAGCTCCAGCCAGCGAGGGTCCGATACCCGCACGCCGCCATCCCGTTCGTGAATTTGCAGCTGAAGCTGCCTACGGCCCGCGAGTTCGGGCGTGATGGCGATCGTCCCGGCAAAGCCGGTCAACGGGTGATCCGGAGCGTCGGTCGCGTCAAAAAACTCCCCCACGCCCGGCCGAGGCAGGCCAAACTGCGCCGTCGACACACGCTCGCCGTCGAGCAATAGGTCTACCTCGCGCACGCCCTGCGCTGTTTCCAGCGCCCAGCCCTGCACCTCAACCACCCCGACGTGGCGAGAATCGGGTGACGGCGCGTCGATGTACCAGAACGCCGGCTGATCGCAGCCGGCTGACGACGCGATGGCCGTTGCCTCACCCGGGGTTGTCTGCCAGACCAGCACTCGCTTGCGGCCGCCAAACAAGACGATCTCATCAACGATCCGTGCACTGCCGAGCTGTTCGCACAGCGCCTTTACCCACCGTGTCCGCTCGACCAGGTCCAGCGCGGTGACCTCAACGGCAACGAGAGCGGGTTCTGAGATGGGTTCGCGATGGTCGAGACCCCAGATCGCCAGCTGCACCGCTCGGCCATGTTTATGGTTGAGCGGATGATCCAGGCTCTCAATCGGTTCGCCAAGCTCGTAGGTCAGCTCGGCCGCGAGCATAAAGTTATCGGCGAGAAGTCGCCGGACGCCCCGATCGCGGCGAAGCTCACCCAGGCGCTCGGCGATTTGAGGCCATCCGATCAGGTTGTCAGGCAACACGTCGGCGGAGACGGGACGTTGATCCGTACGCTGAGCCGCCGACCGCCAGTAGCTGAGCATCCCGCTGGACAACGCCAGCCCGGGCACCACCGCCAGCAGGATCACCGTCACTGACATACCCGGGCGCCGTCGCCGAAACAGGGGCTCCAGCACCGCCGGCAGGCCGGCGCAGAGGGTCAGCCAGCCAGCCAGCGACCAGTGAAAGCTGACGCGCTCGGTGTCGACCAGCGGTGAGGCCAGCCAATAGAAGGCGATGGGAAAAGCCCCGAGCCACAGCAGCACGGCGGCATAGCCGCCGCTTCGCGCTCGCCACTGCCGCGCGGTGGCGCTCAGCAGCAGCCAGCCTAAGACGGGCGTCAGAAGCAGGAGGTCGATCAGCGGCAGCTTGAGGCCCGCCAGCTGCGGCGCCCAGGGGTGGCGCTCCACCAGCTGGAAGCTGAGAGCCGCAAAATCCTGGGTCCGATTGAATTCCCACTGCGGCCACAGCGCCGCCAGCGGCAGCAGCGCGGCGAGCCAAGGCCAAGGGCTGCGCAACAGGGCGCGAGCCTCGCGATGCAGCAGAAACAGGCCGGCGATGCCGAGCAGCAGCGGCGCGATGCGGTAATGGGTCAGCACGCCGAGCGCCAGACACAGTCCGAGGCAAAGCCACAAGCCGGGGCGATTGGCTCCGGTGACGATGCGGGCCGCCAGCCAGGCGGACAGCAGCCACACCAGATTCAGCGGCGCCTCGGGGAGCGCGAACGGCGCCACCAGGCCGTGTACCGGCAGCGCGCAGGACAGGCAGCCCGCCACAAGCGCAGCTGGCGCGCTGGCGCCGCCGGTTCGGGCCAGTGCGGTCACCAGGACCGGCACGGCCAGCCAGCACACAAGAGACAGGCCCCGGACGCCTAGATAGCTCATGCCAAAAAGCTCGCTGCCGGCCCGGGTCAGCCACGCGGTGAGCGGCGGCAGATCGCTGTAGGCCCACGCAAGGTACCGGCCTTCCAGCCAATAGAACGCCTCGTCGCCAAACAGCGGTATGGCGCTAGACACGTGGATTCGGGCCAACGACAATGCCAAAAGGCCCAGCAGCGCCCACCAGAACCAGGATCCAGCACCCTCGTGGAAGCGGCCCGTCGTCGCCTGCGGGGCTGCCGCGGGTGGGATGGCAGCGCTCATTTAAGGAAAGATCGGGGTTGGGCCGATAATCACGTTTGGCGCACTCTTTTTATGTCAACGTACATCGGTTCCACGAAACTCATGTCAGCAAGGAGGAAACGGCATGCCTGAACAGGTTCAAGAATCCAGCGGCTCGGCCCGCGTCGTCAGCCTGACCCAGTCGCACGGCGAACTGGCGACCGCCCTCGACCAGGTCGGCGCCATTGTGGTCGGCAAAGAACCGGTGATCAAGCTGGCGTTTACCTGCCTGATCGCCAACGGCCATCTCCTGCTGGAAGATGTACCCGGCATGGGCAAAACGACGCTGGCGCAGGCGCTCGCCGCTTCCACCGGCCTCGACTATCAGCGCATTCAGTTCACCAGCGACATGCTGCCGGCGGATATTCTCGGCATTACGGTTTACAGCCGGGAGCGCGAAGCCTTCGACTTTCACCCCGGGCCGATCTTTTCGCAGCTGGTCCTGGCGGACGAAATCAATCGCGCCACGCCCAAAACTCAAAGCGCGCTGCTGGAGGCCATGGCGGAACGCCAGGTCACGATCGAGGGGGAAACCCGCGATCTGCCGGCGCCGTTTTTTGTCATCGCCACCCAAAACCCGGTGGACCTGGCGGGCACCTTCGCCCTGCCCGATTCGCAGCTCGATCGATTTCTGATGCGGCTCCATATGGGCTACCCAGCCCCAGAGGCGGAGCGTCGACTCCTGGAGGAAAAGGATCGCCAGCTGCTGTTGCGCGATGCGCAGGTGTGCCTGCCGCTGAAAGACCTCCAGGTGCTGCAGAAGCAGGCCAAGGAGATTCACAGCTCGCCGGCGCTGCTGGACTATCTGCAGGCGCTGGTCGGCGCCACCCGAGCGTTCCCCGGGGTGCAAACCGGCCTGTCGCCGCGGGGCGCGCTGGCGATCCTTGCGTGCGCGCGGGCCTGGGCCCTGCTGGAGCAGCGTGATCATCTGATTCCCGAAGACGTCCAGGCGGTTTTTGTGGCGGTCGCCGCACATCGCCTGAGGCTGGGCGCGGAGGCTTCCGCGGATCAGGAGGCGCTGGCGCAGCAGGTGCTCGAGCAGGTGCCTATTCCCTGATGTCTGCTGCCGACAGCAAAAGGCGCCGCGATTTTTTCGACGTGGTTTACCGGTTTATGCAGAAGTTCGGCGGGCGACCCGCCGAACAAAAGCTGCCGTGGGAAATCAATCGGCGCCAGATATACATCGTGCCGACCCGCTTCGGGCTGTTTTTTGGCCTGGTGTTGCTGGTGCTGCTGCTCGGTGCGCTGAACTACAACAACAACATGGCGCTGCTGTTTACGTTCCTGCTGTCGGCCCTCGGGCTCCTGACACCGCTTTACACGGTTCGAAACCTGTCGGGTATGGAGGTGCTAAAAGTGCACGCGGCGCCGGTATTCGCCGGCGAAACGGCCGAGTTTGTGGTCACCGTCATGAACCCGAGCAGCACCCCAAGACCTATGGTCTGGGCGCGCGCTGACAAGGAAGCCACCTTTAATCAGGTTGCCCCTCAGGGGCGAGCAGACCTAGGCGTCACCGCGCCGGCCCCCGAGCGCGGCTGGCTCGACATGCCTCGCTCCCGGCTCTACACCACCTTTCCCGTCGGCCTGTTCTACGCCTGGACCTATCTGAACCCCAGGGCTCGCTGCCTGGTCTATCCGGCCCTGGAGGTCGACGCGCCCGACCT
>JBCDKA010000191.1:0-6771 GCA_038747195.1 Pseudomonadota bacterium | reverse complement strand
CGACTGGTCCGTTTGCTTCTTTCATTACGCGGCTCCTTCAGGGTTCACGCCGATCAGCAGGCGTGATGAATCAAGATAGGTATGAGGCGGCACCTTGAGATTCGCCGGCGCCGGAACGCCAGAGAAAACCCGACCCGCCAGATCAAAGCGGCTGTTGTGGCACGGGCAGAAAAAGCCGCCCTTCCAATCTGAATCGAAAGGCTGCGCGGTCATCTCGGGGATGAACTTCGGTGAGCAGCCGAGGTGGGTACAAATCCCCACCAGCACGAGCATCTCCGGCTTGACGGAGCGGTACTCGTTGTTGGCGTACTCAGGCTGCTGGTCTTCGTTTTCTGAATCCGGATCCTGGAGCCGGTCGCGCACCTGCGGCAGTCCGTCCAGCATAGGCTTGGTGCGGTTCACGATCCACACCGGCTGCCCGCGCCACTCAACCTGCAGCATCTGGCCCGGCTCAAGCTTGTCGACGACAACCTCTACCGGCGCGCCAGCAGCTTTCGCCTTCGCGCTGGGCTCCCACATTTTGATGAACGGAACAGCAGCACCCGCGGCCCCAATGCCGCCGACCACTACCATGGTGCCCGTCAGGAACTTACGTCGGTCCTGACTCACGTCTTCATTAGACATGTTTTCTCCAGAAAATCGGGTAAAAAAAAGGGAAGCGCCAGCATCCCAACCGCCAATTGTAGCGACTCGAGACAGCTCAAGTCCACGCTATTAAAACGATTTAAGAGTCAATTTCGCGTAAAATCCCCCTATGGGAACTGCGGCAAAACTCTCACTTTTCTTCGGAAAAGCCGTCATCGTGGGTCTCGCGCTCGCCGCGGTGGCCATCCTGACCCGGCAATACCTGCTGGAGCCCCCTTTGGATGCCTCCGTCACGGCAGCGGCAAACCCGCCGACGATCCGCTCTTTTTCCGAAGCGGTGACCATCGCCTCGCCCGCTGTAGTCAACGTTTACGTCGACCGTATACAGCTCAGGCGCCAGTCGCTGGTACCCCGCGACTCCCAATTTCGGCGCTTTGCGGGTCGAACTTTACTTTCCACCCAGCTCATTAACCGTCAGGTGCTCGGCTCTGGCGTCATCCTGCGCAAGGACGGCGTCATCGTGACCAATTTCCACGTGGTGTTTGAGGCTGACAATATTAACGTGGCGCTGTGGGACGGGCGCGTGACGCAGGCCCGGGTTATCGGTGTCGATCAAGAAACTGATCTGGCGCTGCTGAAGGTGGATTACGACAACCTCCCGACGCTCCAAACGCCCGATCAGCCCCTGCTGGTGGGCGACGTGGTGCTGGCGATCGGCAATCCGCTGGGCCTGGGCAAAACCGTCACGATGGGGATCGTCAGCGCGACCGGCCGGTCGGATCTCAAGGTGAGCCTCTTTGAGACGCTGATCCAGACCGACGCGGCGATCAACGAAGGAAACTCGGGAGGCGCGTTGATCAATCCCAACGGCCACATCGTCGGCATCAACACGGCGGTCGGGACCAGACCGGGACAAAACAACGAGCCCGCCCAGAACGCCGAGGGGATCAGCTTTGCGATCCCCATTGAGACCGTCATGTCGGTTGCCAACACGCTGATCGAAGACGGTGTGATCGTGCGAGGCTGGCTGGGCACGGTGCTGAGCGACAGCGGCAACCGCGCCGCGCGGCGGGCGGCAGGGCAGCCGGGCGTGACGGTTGTCGGCGTCTATCAGGGTGAACCGGCTGAGGCGGCAGGCCTGCAGGCGGGCGACTACATCACCCGCATGGACGGCCAGCCGGTGAGCGACCGCGTCACCGCCTACCGGCTGATTGCCAACACCCTGCCGGGCACCCGCATGTCCATCGAATATTGGCGCGACGGCCAGCAGATCGTCAGTGAAGCGGACATCGTGCTCCGCACGCCCGCGACCAACCAGCTGCCGCCATCCGGTTGACCCGGTTTGCTCAGGTTTTTGGCAGCGTGACGCCGCGCTGACCCTGATACTTGCCGCCCCGGTCCTTATAAGACGTTTCACACGGCTCGTCGGACTCAAAAAACAGCATCTGCGCCACGCCTTCGTTGGCGTAGATCTTGGCGGGCAGCGGCGTCGTGTTGGAGAACTCCAGCGTGACGTGTCCTTCCCACTCAGGCTCGAGCGGCGTCACGTTCACGATGATGCCGCAGCGGGCGTAGGTGGATTTGCCGAGACACACGGTCAGCACGCTGCGCGGGATCCGGAAATACTCAACCGTGCGGGCCAGCGCAAACGAGTTGGGCGGAATGATGCAGCAGTCGCCGGTGAAGTCGACGAAGCTGGCCTGATCAAACGCCTTCGGATCCACTACCGCCGCATTGATGTTGGTGAAGATTTTGAACTCGGGCGCGCAGCGCACGTCGTATCCGTAGCTTGAGGTGCCGTATGAGACGATCCGGTTGCCGTCGTCTCCCTGGCGGATCTGGCCAGGCTCAAAGGGTTCGATCATCCCCTGCTCATCGGCCATGCGGCGAATCCAGTGGTCAGCCTTGATGCTCATCAGGTGTCCTTAATCACGATGTTGGGGAACTGCACCTTTTTGTTCCGCGCCTGCACGGAGAGCTGCGCGGCGGTTTGCCGGGCGATCTCACGGTAAGACTGGGCCAGCGCCCCGTCGGGTTCTGCGACCACCGTCGGGTTGCCGGAATCGGTCTGTTGCCGGATGCGAATGTCGAGCGGCAGCTGGCCCAGCAGCCTGACGTTGTACTGCTCAGCCATCGAGGCACCGCCACCCTCGCCAAAGATGGGCTCTTCGTGGCCGCACTTGGAGCACACGTGGGTGCTCATGTTCTCGACAATCCCCAGCACGGGCACCGAGACCTTCTCAAACATGCGCAGTCCTTTCTTGGCGTCTAGCAGCGCAATGTCTTGAGGGGTGGTCACAATGACCGCGCCCGACACGGGCACCCGCTGCGCCAGCGTGAGCTGGACGTCGCCGGTCCCCGGCGGCATGTCGATGATCAGGTAATCCAGGCCTTTCCAGCGAGTGTCGGAAATGAGCTGCTGCAGGGCCTGGGTGACCATCGGCCCGCGCCACACCATCGGCGTGTCCTCATCGATCAGGTAGCCGATCGACATGGTCTGCAGGCCGTGGCTGATCTTGGGCTCAATGGTATGGCCGTCGTCGCTCTCGGGCTTGCCCGACGCGCCCACCATCCGAGGCTGGCTCGGCCCGTAGATGTCAGCGTCCAGCAGTCCGACGGTGGCGCCTTCGGCCGCCAGCGCCAGCGCCAGGTTGACCGACGTTGTGGATTTGCCGACGCCGCCTTTGCCGGACGCTACGGCGATGACGTTCTTGACCTCGGGGAGCGGGGTCAGCTCACCCTGCACCTTGTGGGCAACAACACGGCTGGTGACCTCAACGGCCACCGCCGAGTACGATCCGCTTTGTTTGAGGTGGTTCTCGATGTCGGTGCCGAGCTGCTCCTGAATGCCCTTCGCCGGGTAGCCCAGCTCGATCTGCACAGCCAGCTTATCGCCGTCCAAAGCCAGCCCCGACAACGCACCGGCGTCCTTCAGACTTTCACCGGTCAACGGGTCAACAAAACCCGCCAGCAGCGCTTCTACGGTCGATCGATCCGCCACAACAGCCATCCTGCGTAAAAAGGCGCGCGATTATAGCAAGGGGGTGAAGCAAACTGTGTCATAGCGGTCGATTTCCCGGATAATGCGCCTTTCGAATCCTGACCCGCTCGACCGATGACCGAAAAGCGCAAAATCCTTGTCACCTGTGCCCTGCCCTACGCCAACGGCGCGATCCATCTTGGGCATATGGTGGAACACGTGCAGGGCGACATCTGGGTGCGCGCCATGCGGATGCAGGGTCATGAGTGCTGGTTCGTTTGCGCCGATGACGCCCACGGCACGCCCATCATGGTCAACGCACAGCGGCTGGGCATTACGCCGGAGCAGCTGATCGCTGAGAGCCGGGAGGCCCATGAGGCCGACCTCAAAGACTTCTCGATCAGCTACGACTACTACTACTCGACGCATTCGGACGAGAACCAGGCGCTGGTCTACGACATCTACGACAAGCTCAAGTCGAGCAACCTGATCGACGTGCGCACGATCGAGCAGTACTTCGACCCGACGGCGGAGATGTTCCTGCCCGACCGGTTCATCAAAGGCACCTGCCCCAACTGCGGCGCGAAGGATCAGTACGGCGACGCCTGCGAGGTCTGCAGCGCCACCTACAACCCCACCGACCTGATCGAACCCTACTCGGCGGTCACCGGTGAGAAGCCCGTCCTTCGCGAGTCGGAGCATTACTTCGTCCGCCTGGGCGAGCGCCAGGCGTTCCTGGAGGAGTGGGTGAACGGCGGCCAGCTGCAGGCTGAGGTATCCAACAAGCTCGCTGAGTGGTTTGAAAAAGGTCTCACCGACTGGGACATCTCCCGCGATCAGCCTTACTTCGGCTTCAACATCCCCGGCACCGACGACAAGTACTTTTATGTCTGGGTGGATGCGCCGGTCGGCTACATGGCCAGCTTCCAGCGTCTCTGCGAGGAGCGCGGCCTCGACTTCGACGAGTACTGGCGCCCGGGCGGGAATACCGAGCTCTATCACTTCATCGGCAAGGACATCGTGTATTTCCACACCCTGTTCTGGCCGACCATGCTGGAAGCCGCCGGCTACCGGCTGCCGAGCGCGGTGTATGTGCATGGCTTCCTGACGGTGAACGGTCAGAAGATGTCCAAGACCCGCGGCACCTTCATCATGGCCCGCACCTATCTTGAGCACCTCGCGCCCGACTATCTGCGCTATTACTACGCGTCCAAGCTGGGGCCGGGCCTGGCTGACCTGGATCTGAATCTGGAGGACTTTGTCGCGCGGGTGAACTCCGACCTGGTCGGCAAGGTGGTCAACATCGCCAGCCGCTGCGCGGGCTTTATCAGCAAGCGATTTGAGGGTCGGCTGGCGGACGAGCTTCCCGAGCCCGCGCTGCTGGAAAAGCTGCACGCCGCCGGGCCGGACATCATCAGCCACTTCGAGGCGCGCGACTACAACCGCGCCGTACGGGCGATCATGGCGCTGGCCGACGAAGCCAACCGCTATATCGACGAGCACAAGCCGTGGCAGATGATCAAGGAGCCGGGGCGCGAAGCTGAGGTGCAGGCGGTCTGTACCCAGGGCATCAATCTGTTCCGGCTGCTGATGATCTTCCTCAAGCCCATCATCCCGGATACGGCGGCAAAGGCCGAAGCCTTTTTGCAGGTTGAGCCGCTGACCTTTGCGGACATCAGCGCGCCGCTGCTGTCGTGCGAGATCGCCCCGTTTGTGCCGCTGATCACCCGCGTGGACGAGCGCCAGGTGGCCGCGATTGTGGAGGCCTCGCGCGAGGATCTGCAGGCCACCGATCAGCCCGAGGCTGAGAACAAGAAAACGGCCAAAAAGGAAAAAGACACAAAGGCGGCGCCGGAGGAGAGCGCCACCATCACCATCGACGATTTCAGCAAGATCGACCTGCGCGTGGCGCGGGTCATCAAGGCGGAACACGTCGAGGGCGCCGACAAGCTGCTGCGCCTGGAGCTGGACCTGGGTGACTACGGTCCGCAGCGCCAGGTATTTGCGGGCATCAAGTCGGCCTACGAGCCCGAGACGCTCACCGACCGACTGGTGGTCGTGGTGGCCAACCTTGCCCCGCGCAAAATGCGGTTCGGTCTGTCTGAGGGCATGGTGCTGGCCGCTGGACCGGGCGGTGACGAGCTCTTTCTGATGTCCCCGGATAGCGGCGCCAAGCCGGGCATGCCGGTGAAATAACCGGCTGAGCCCTTCGGCTTCCGCCCAAACAAGATAACTAGGCGCTGTTCGCCCCACCGGCGAACGCGCAGGAGAACAACAAACCATGAGTGACATGAATTCGACCGCCAACATGGCGGTGTTTTGCGACTTTGAAAACGTCGCGCTTGGCGTACGAGACGCCAACTACAAACGCTTCGACATCCAGAAGGTGCTGGAGCGGCTGCTGCTGAAAGGCAATATCGTCGTCAAGAAAGCGTACTGCGACTGGGACCGCTACAAAGGTTTCAAGAGCACGATGCACGAGGCGGCGTTCGAGCTGATCGAAATTCCCCACGTGCGTATGTCCGGCAAAAACTCCGCCGACATTCGGATGGTGGTTGACGCGCTGGACCTCTGCTACACCAAATCACACGTCGACGTGTTTGTCGTGATCAGCGGCGACTCCGATTTTTCGCCGCTGGTGGCCAAGCTTCGCGAGAACAATAAGCTGGTGATCGGCGTTGGCGTCAAGAACTCAACGTCTGACCTGCTCATCGCCAGCTGCGATGAGTTTATCTACTACGACGACCTGATCCGCGCCGCTGACAAGCGCAAGCCGCGGGCGAAGAAATCGGGCAGCAAGAAGAAAACCCGGAGCAGCAAAGCCTCCGCCAAAGAAAGCGAGACCGAGGTGGACCGTACCCAGGAGGCTTTCGACCTGCTGCTGGAAACGCTAGACGACATGATGGCCGAGCGGGGCGACAAGAAGGTCTGGGGCTCGATGGTCAAGCAGGCCATCAAGCGGCGTAAGCCCGGCTTCAACGAGAGCTATCACGGCTTCAAAGGTTTCAGCCAGCTGCTGGAAGAGGCCCAGAAGAAGGGCCTGCTGACCATGCAGAACGACGCCGAATCCGGCGGCCACATCATCACCGCCGTCAACGCTGACGATTAGCGACGGTTCAGCTTAAGCCCTGGCGAATCAACGCCTCGAAACGGTCCTGATCAAACCTCTGAAGAATCCGCGCATTGGCCGGCTGGCCGGTGCGCTG
>JBCDKA010000190.1:0-6883 GCA_038747195.1 Pseudomonadota bacterium | reverse complement strand
TCGTCCAGAAAAAGGCGCATCGCGCGGGTGCGTCGCCTGGCTTCGCGCCGGCCTGCCTCGGTCTGCATCGTATCGCTGAGCTTCAGCAGCTTCTGGTAAAAATGATCGACGCTGAACTGGCGGTCGTGCGGGCTGCGTTCCTCGCAAAATGGATCGTCAGCGCTATAGAGCTCCGATCCGAGCGCACCGCCGACCGTAAAACACCGGGCGATGCCGATGGCTCCGATGGCGTCGAGCCGGTCGGCGTCCTGCACGACCTGAGCCTCCAGCGTTCTCGGCTTGATCGCTGCGGTGAAGCTGTGGGCCTCAATCGCGTGGGCAATGGCGTCATGGTCCTGGTCTGGCCACTGCAGGTCAGCCAGCAGCTCACGCGCCCGCTTCGCAGCCATCGTGGATGCTTCTGCTCGCTGGGGCGAGTTTTTGGGCAGCGTAATGCAGTCGTGGAGCCAGGCGGCGGGCAGAACCACAGCCATGTTGGCGCCCTCGGCGTTACCCAGGCGGGTGGCATTGGCCACAACCCGTTCGATGTGCTGCAGGTCGTGGGCGGGATCGGTTGCGGTCAGCTCGCTGACTAGCTGACGAAAAGGACGACTGTCAAAGGTCACAGTTTTGAAAGTTTTTCGCGTTGCGGTAAGGAAAGACAGCGCGCTTTATCGCATAATGCGCCCGGACCGCCAAATTTGCCGCCACGCTGTGGCTCGGGTGAGCGTATGAAACGATCTGGCTTAACAACAATGATCCTGCTCTTGTCGCTAGCGAGTGCCGGCGGTGCTCAAGCCGCAGGGGACAGTATTTTTATCTTTGATCTTAAGAAAACTAATAAAGATCAGTTGGATAAAGAAGAAAGCTCGAAACCTTCTGATGATACGGAAGAAGACGGCACGCCGAAGTCTGAGTCGTCTGACGCCGAGGACAACCCTAAATCCAAAGACCGTCCGACCTGAGGTCGAGGTCCGCCGGGCCGGCCCAGCCCGGCTTCTTCTGCGCTCAGCCGCTGAGATCTGCCTCAGTTTCCCGAACCTGCTGTTCCAGCTGTTCGATCAGCGCTGGCGTCCAGTCCACGTCCGGCCACATCGTCATAAAACGGCTGACCGCGGGGACGGTGTTGAGCGACGGCGGCACAAAAGTGGTTTCAACCGATTTCTTCAGCAGCAGGTCTGCCACCAGCATCAGATCGGTGTATGACTTCTTTTCGTCGCTGACGTAGTGCCATTGGCGGTAGTTCCGCACCGAGTCGATCAGCCACTCGTCAAAGCCCCAGTTGGTGAGCATCATCACACCAACCTGGCGGCCGTATTGCTCCAGGACTTCGTTGATCATTTGCGGGCTTTCGTTCAGGTTGACCCGCTCGGCTACCGCGCGAATCAGGGGCAGAGCGCCGATGTTGGACAGCAGTCCCGCGAGCAGCGCGCGGTCAGCGTTTTGTTTCGTGACTTCGCGCGCGATCACCGCGCAGGTTGCACCGAGCCGCGCAGAGCGCACCCAAACCTCCCGCAGCGCGTCGCGCAGCGCCGGCGAGCGGCTGCGAAACATCTGGCGCAGGCAGTAGGTGGTGACAACGTTGACCAGGCTGCCCGTGCCCATCCGGTTAATCGCGCTGGCCAGATCGCCGGCTTTGTGGCGCGCGGCAAAAGCGGGGCTGTTGGCGAGTTTCAATAGATAGGACGCAACGCCGGGGTCCGTCTGAATGATTCGCGAGATCGTTTCAAAACCTGAGTTCGGGTCACTGACGGCGGATCGCAGCTGCAGCGCGAGATGCGGCAGACTGGGCAGGGGCACCTTGCCGGTCTGAATTTCGTGGAAAATCTGGCTGTAGAACCCCGCCGTACCGGTGCGGGGCTTCGAAATAGGGCTCTGCGGCGTGCTGCGATGAGTGGTGGCTGTCACTGGGCTCTGCCTGGTTGCGATAACACTCTAAGCGTTATCGGCGGCAAGGCTCAGGGGTTTAGCAGAGCCGAGTTCAGGGTTGGTCCGACGAAAACCGGTAACAAAAGAAACTTGGCTGCCCGCCTGGGGCGGGCAGCGGAGAGAACTTGCAAGAACCCGCGGCTGCCGGGCGGTTAGCGAAATCGCCCGGCAGCCGATGCAGACTTCAGACTGCGACGACCTCGTCAGCCTGCGGGCCTTTCTGGCCCTGAACCACGTTAAACTCTACGCGCTGGTTTTCGTGCAGCGTGCGCCGGCCAGTGCCAACGATCGCACGGTAGTGAACGAACACATCGGGACCACTTTCACGGCTGATAAAGCCATAACCTTTTTCGTCGTTGAACCACTTGACGGTTCCGGTTTCCTTAGACATTTACAAAAAACTCTTGGTGAATAAAAAGTGCCACCTCGCGGGTGGATGGTGCTGAACGTAAAACCGGTGAATCGGGCGGCAGATAGTGGTTGTCGCTATTCGGTCGATCTTATGAACGGCCGTTTCATTGTAAGCAACCGAATCAGGGGGTTCCAGTGATTATTGGGCCATGGCGCATGGAACGCCGCGGCGGGCGACAGCAGTAAACTGTACCTCCCGGGCCTCACCCGGGGTCTTTCGCAGCCTGAACGGTCACCTGAAGGTCCGCCGCCAGCCCTTCGAGCTCGCCGATCAGCTGCTCACCATCCAGGCCGTCCGGCAGCCGCAGCTGGGCCGCGGCCCGGAAGAGCGGTGCGCCCGACATTGAGCCCGCCTCGCGATGGGTATCCAGCCGTTCGACGTTGACGCCATGTTCGGCCAAGGACTCACTGAGCTGGCTGACAATCCCGGGCCGGTCGCTGCCCAGAAGCTCGAGGTGATACAGCGTGCCACCCGCCTCGGGACGGGGCGTGGCGCCGGTGCAGCGGGCATCGATACCCTGGCTCTCCAGCGCTCTCAGACCGTCGGAGAGGCTCGGCTCCTGACTCTCGGGGATGGACACAAGCACAACGCCGGCAAAATGCCCCGCCAGCCGGGCGAGTGAGGCGTCCAGCCAGTTACCCTCGTGTTGACTAATGACCTGGGCCAGCTGGTCGATGACGCCGGGTCGGTCGCTGGCGGTCAGGGTAATGACCATCTGATGGGAACGCGTCATGGTGCGGATCACTAAGGTAAAGAGCGGCCAAGAAGTGTAGCGCGACGGCGCCCCTGGACCCAGCGTTTCGGCGCGCTAGGTCTCAGGGGCGTGGGCGCCCGACCTTGAACGGGGCTAGATCGAGCGCAGTTTGGAGGGGGCTCTGAGATCGTCGTCGATGTTGAACTCCGGCGAGGTGACGTACGCCTCCAGTCGGCGCAGCCGATGTTCGAGATTCCGCATACGGTGACGCAGCTCACCGAAGGTGGCCGACGGCGCGAGGTGCACGGAGCGAACAAACGCCTGCTCTTCGGCATCTTCGTAGAGCGTCTCCGGCTCTATGGGGATTCGCAGGGTGGCCACAACGTAGCTGAGCACCATCAGCGGCAGCAGCGGCGACAGCATCGGCAGCACGGCAAGAAGTCGCACCCAAAACACCGGAACGCCGAGATGATTCGCGATACCGGCACAGATACCGGCGATCCAGCGCCGGCTTGGGTCACGATAGAGACGACGCGATGGACCGCGGGAGCGATGACGATGATGGCGTGTTTGGCGGCGCCTCACGAATGAACGCCTCGCCAGCCCGGTGACTGGTCGTCCAAGATGCGTTCGAGCGTATGAATGCGGTCTTCCATCTTCTTAGCGCTGTCCCAGATTTCCGACATCATGCTTTCGTCTTCCGGGGTGAGACCCTTGGAAGACCGGGCTTTGCTGACGTAGTGGCTGATGATCCAGATCGGGGCCACAACCGTCATAAAGATGATCGCTAGCGTTTCTCCCATCTCGGTTTACTCCTTACCCGCTTTTTTGGCCTTCGAATCTGCGCCCGACACCTTGGCCTTCAGCGCGTCGAGCTCACGATTGATGTCGTCACCGCGCTCGAGCTCCATGATTTCATCGGAGAGCGACTTATTGCGGCCCATGTCCAGCGCCTCGGCCTCCGACTCCACGCGGTCGATCTTGCGCTCGGCGTGTTCAAAGCGATGCAGCACCTCGTCGATGCGTGAATCGTGAATCTGGCTGCGGGCCTTGAGCTGCGTCTGTGCCGCCTTGTGGCGCATGGTGAGCGCTCGCTGGCGGTCTTTGGCGTCACCCAGCTTGGCCTGGAGCTTGCTGATGTCTTCGTTGAGTTTCTGGAGGTGTTCGTTGACGGCCTGCAGGTCTTTCTGCAGCGCTTCAGCGCGAGCCGCGACCCGCGACTTTTCCACCAGTGCGGCTTTGGCCAGGTCCTCGCGACCGCGCGACAGCGCAAGCTCAGCCTTCTGCTCCCAGTCCAGCGACTCCTGGTCAAGGTAGGTCAGCGCACGGGTCCGCTCTTTTTTGTCGGCGATCGCCTTGGCGGCGGCTGAGCGGACCTCCACAAGGGTGTCCTCCATCTCCTGGATCATAAGCCGGACAATTTTTTCCGGATCTTCGGCCTTATCCAGCACCGCGTTGATGTTGGCGTTGATGATATCTGTCAGTCGGGTAAAGATGCCCACGTGCTGATCGCTCCGGTCATTACAGTTGGTCAGGATCTATACAGGTTTTGTGCCAAATTTGACGTTTTGCTCTAAGCGTCTAAATTTACAGGGAAAATCGTGTAATGTGCCGCGTCCGCGGGAGGGAACCTGTGGGTCCATCTGTGGTCTGTTTAGCTAACAGTTGGGGTATTCCCCCGATTCGGCAGGGTCGGCGTTGCGGCAGACGGGTTGAGCGTCTCCACAGGGTGCTTTGAAGGGCAGGCAGGGTTCAGTAGAATGTCGCTCCTTTCAGCGCCTGTCCAAGCAGCAGGCTGACATTTTTGCTTGTCGGAAGGTCCGGCAAACACAATCGTTCGGAGAATAAAAATGAAGCTAGGTTTCTCAGCGCGGCTGACCGCGCGGCTGGCGCTCGTTTCAGCAGCGATGTTCGCAATGCCGCTGGCGCTGGCACAGGAAACGCAGCCCATCGATAAAGACAAGATGAGCTATTCCATCGGCTATCAGTTCGGTAGCGATCTCAAGCAGCGCAACCTCGATGTCAGTGTCGACACCGTGATCGAGGCGATTCGTACCGCGCTGGACAGCGGCGAGCCGCGGGTCTCCGAACAGGAGATGGTCGCGCTGCTCAAGCGCCTGGAACAAGAGTTCCGCGCTGAACAGCTGGAGAAATTCAAGGCGCTGGCCGATGAGAACAAGGTCAAGAGCGAGGAGTTTCTGTCCGATAACAAGGGCAAGAAGAACATCGTCGAGATGTCCAGCGGCGTTCAGTATCGCGTGATTGAAGAGGGTGACGGCACTCGCCCGACCATGGAGAGCGAGGTGATTGTTCACTATCGGTCCTCCACCATGTCTGGGCTGGAGTACGACAGCTCTTTCGCCCGAGGTGAGCCCGTTAACTTCAAGGTGAACCAGGTGCTCAAGGGCTGGCAGGAAGTGCTGCCGCTCATGAAGCCCGGCGCCAAGTGGCAGGTATTTGTGCCGCCGGAGCTCGGCTACGGTGTGCGTGGTCAGCCGCCGGTCGGCCCGAACGAAGTGCTGGTGTTCGACATCAATCTGGTAGAGGTCAAAAGCTGATTTTCATGAGCACCGACAAGGTTGACGCCGCCAACGCGGCGGCGCTGACCAGCCCCTGCGTGGGCATCTGCACGCTCGACGCCCAGTCGATCTGCCTGGGTTGCCAGCGCACGGCTGACGAAATCACCCGCTGGGCCGTGATGGATGCGGCCGAGCGCGACGCGATACTGCAGCGGATAGAGGGTCTGGGCGCCGCCTGACGCGGCTCCGATTGGGGTTGATGCCAGCCGCTGCGGGACCGAGCTATCCACTTCTGCGGGCGATCGCCCGCGTGCGTGCCGCCTTTGGGCACACCCCGTCTATGATCCTGCTGGGCGCCATCTACGAAACCGGTGCGGTTGCCGGCCGCGGCATGGATCACGCCAACGACCTTTACCTGAAGGCCGCCGAATTGGGCGACCGGCAGGCGATGTGGCATCTGGGCGTCAATCACCTCGCCAGCAAGGGTGGCAGCACCGACCACGCCAAAGCCCTTCACTGGCTCCACGAGGCGAGCGAGGCCGGCCATGCGATGGCCGGCTGGGCGCTGGGCAAGATGTACCTGAGCGGCAAGCTGGTCGAACAGGATCGAGAGCGGGGCCTAGACCTGCTCAAACAGTCGGCCGGGAGCGACTGTTCGGAGGCGATCAACACCTTGGTCGAAATCTACCGGGAGGGACGCTACGGGGTCTCGCCTGATCCGGAACAGGCCGCCTACTGGGAAAATCCCGACCCGGTGGCGTCCTGAGTCATCCGCCGCTGGACTCAAAAACCCTTACACAGCTGAGCGAAGCACTTACGTCACTGGACACACCGGTGGACGTTCCGGTGCTCGCTGACGATCACCCCTTAACCGCCCTGGTGAGCCGCCCCCTGGTGCCGGCGGCGGTCCTCGTGCCGCTGGTCTATCGGGACGGCTGGCACATTATTTTGACCCAAAGAACCGACAAACTGTCCAATCACGCTGGCCAGATCAGCTTCCCGGGCGGACGGCGTGAGGAGGCCGACGTCTCGTACATCGACACGGCGCTGCGCGAGTCACAGGAAGAGATCGGACTTGAGCGGGATCGGGTATCGCTGCTCGGATTCCTTGACGCGATCCCGATCATCACCGGTTTTGGCGTTGTGCCGGTGGTCGGGGCAGTCCAGGGGACGCCTTCGCTGCAGCTTGACCCGGGAGAAGTGGCGGCAGCTTTTGAGGTGCCGCTGGATTTCCTGCTGAATTTGGGAAACTATCGTCTGGAGACCATGCATCGCGCCGGGCGCTCGGCCCGCGTCCACGTGATTCAATATGAGTCCTGGCGCATCTGGGGGGCTACGGCAGCCATGCTT
>JBCDKA010000189.1:0-6910 GCA_038747195.1 Pseudomonadota bacterium | reverse complement strand
CGGCGGCGGAGCGCTGGCAGGTGCCGGTCGACACGCTCACTGCAAGCGACAGTCAGGTTCGTCATGGCGCAACCGGTCGAGCGCTGAGCTACGGCGAACTCGCGATGGCCGCGGCGGCGATGCCGGTTCCAGAGGACCCACTGCTCAAGTCGGCAGATGACTTCAAGCTCCTTGGCAAATCCGTGCCGCGTAAGGACCTGCTGGCAAAGGTCACCGGGCAAGCTGAGTTTGGAGCTGACGTCCGGTTGCCGGATCAGGTCTACGCCAGCATTCGCACCTCGCCGGTGTTCGGTGGTCGCCTTAAAGCGGTCAAGCGGCCCGCCGGCGGCCTGCCTTCCGGCGTGTTCAAGGTGATCGAGCTGGAAAATGGCGTTGCGGTGGCCGCCGCTTCGGTTTGGGAGGCCGATCAGGCGCTCAAAGCGCTAGAGCTCGAGTTTGAGTCGGAGCCCAACGAGAGCTGGAGCTCAGCGAGTATTTCGGCAACGCTCCAGGCGGCGCTGGACGGCGAGTCTGCGCGCCCGTTCCCCGGCGCCAAGGGTGACGCCGCCTCGGCCATCGACCAGAGCACGGACGTCGTGACGATGGACTACGCGCTGCCGTTCCTCGCCCACGTGTGTATGGAGCCGATGACCGCAACGGTGCAGGTGACCGACAAGCAGTGCCGGATCTGGGCGCCGCACCAGCAGCAGGGTGCCGCCCGGGCCCTGGCGGCTGAGCTCACCGGACTGCCGCTTGAGCAGGTGTCGCTGCAGGGGACCTTTTGCGGCGGCGGCTTTGGGCGCAAGTGGGAGCTCGACTTTGTGCGCCAGGCGGTTCAAATTGCGCAGCAGACCGAAGGCCGCCCGGTGACTCTGGTCTGGTCTCGGGAGGAGGACGTGCAGCACGACTTTTATCGCCCCGTGGTGGCGGCCCGGTCACGGGTAACGCTCGATCAATCCGGCAAACCCGCGGCGATCCGCACGCGTATCGCCGGCCCTTCGGTCATGACCTTTCAACGCAGGCCGCTGCGCATCCCGGACCCAATCTTGGTGCGCGGCGCGATCAACCCGCTTTACGGGATTCCCAACACCCTGATCGAGCTGGCTGAAATTCAGACCCATGTGCCGATCGGCTTCTGGCGCTCGGTGTCGCTGTCGCACAACGGTTTCATCGGTGAGAGCGTCATCGATGAGCTGGCCTCTCGCGCCGGACAGGACCCGCTGCGCTACCGCCTGGACCTGCTGGGCGAGAACGCTCGCGCCCGCGCGGTGCTGGAAAAAGCTGCGGCTGAGGCCGGCTGGGGCGGGCAGCTTAAACCGACCGAGGGCATGGGGATTGCGTTTTCCTCGGGCTTCGGATCGTTCAACGCGCAGGTGATCAAGGTGAGTGTCGAGGGCACTCGGCTGAACGTTGATCGCGTCACCTGCGTGCACGACTGCGGCTTTGCGCTGGACCCCGATACGGTTCGGGCACAGATGGAAGGCGGCGTTACCGACGGACTGTCGGCCGCGCTTTTCAGCAAGGTCACCATTGCAGATGGCCGGGTTGAACAAAGCAATTTCCATGACTACCGCTTCATTCGCCTGAGCGAGGTGCCCGACATCGATGTGCACCTGATTTCGAGCGGTGAGCCCGTGGGTGGTGTCGGCGAGGCCGCGGTGCCCGCGGTTGCCCCGGCACTGGTCAACGCCATCTATGCGGCAACCGGCCGGCGGATCCGGCAACTGCCGGTTGTCGAATCAGGTCTGACGGTGGCGGCATGAAAGCGCATTTACGAAGACATAACTCTGGGGGCCTGATCACATGATCCGTTTTACCCTGAATCGATCTGAGGTAAGCGTCGACGCGCCGGAAGATATGCCCCTGCTGTGGGCGCTGCGCGATCGGCTGAACCTCACCGGCACTAAGTTTGGCTGCGGGATTTCGCAGTGCGGCGCCTGCACGGTGCACCTCGATGGTAAGGCCATCCGTTCCTGTGTTTTGCCCCTGTCTGCGGTGGCCGGCAAGAACGTGACCACCATCGAGGGGCTGGCCAGGGAGGACAACTCGCTGCACCCGGTGCAGGCAGCCTGGCTCGAGGTCCAGGTGCCGCAGTGCGGCTACTGCCAGTCAGGCATGATTATGGCCGCCGCTGAGCTGCTGGAGCGAAACCCGGATCCCGACGACGCCGACATTGCCGAGGCGATGACCAATATCTGCCGGTGCGGAACGTACACGCGTATTCGCAAGGCGATCACCCGTGCCGCCGAGCTGAAACGGGGCTCTGCCTGACCGCTGCGCTGCAGGAGAATCAGATTGATGACACGCCATTCCTCAACCCTTAGCCGAGGCGGCCTGCTCGGCCTGTCCCGGATTGCCCTTTGCTTTGGCGCCGTTGCGTTCTTCGGCTGTGCCGCGCAGCCGGCCGCAGACGATGCCGCCTCATCTTCCAATGCTGCAAACAACACCGTGCTGGATGGCCGGCTGGCGGACGCCAACGCCAAGCGCGGGCGCCTGCAGTTTCTGCAGTGCCGTGCCTGCCATAGTCTGGAAAAGGGTGGGCCGAACAAAGTGGGGCCGAACCTCTATGGGCTATTCGGAAAACCGGCAGGTTCCGCCGAGGGCTTTGAGTATTCAGAGCAGCTCGCTCAGTCAGACATCGTTTGGAACGCCAGGAAGGTCGACGAGTGGCTGGCATCCCCGAGTGAGTTCCTACCGGGGAACCGGATGATCTTTGCCGGCGTGGCCGCGCCGGAGGATCGCGCCGACCTCATCGCTTACCTGATTGAAGCGACCGCGGCCACCGACTAACAAAGACCCAGCGATCTCTCCAGCGTTTTAACAGGCCGAGCAATTTGGAAAACCGCGTCATTATTGTGGGGGGCGGGCCTGTGGGGTACACCCTTGCGGCGAACCTCGGTTACCTGTCGATCCCCTACGTGCTCCTGGAGGCGGGTGACCATATCTTTGAGGACCCTCGCGCCGGCACCATCCACCCACCGAGCCTGGAGCTGTTTCGCGATATCGGGCTGATCGAGCGCCTGCAGAGCGAGGGGAGTGTGGTGAGCTCGTTTCAGTATCGCGATCGGCGGCAGGGTGTCGTGGCGGAGTTCGATCTCAGCACGCTCGCTGACGAAACGGATTTTCCCTATCGCCTAATGCTGGAGCAGCACAAAGTCTGCCGGCTGATTCATGAACATCTCGGCCTTAAAGAAGGCCACACGCTGCGACGGCAGCACCGCGTCGTCGGCGTATCGCAGGACGGCCAGGGTGTGACGGCACGTGCGCAGACGCCGGACGGCGAGGTTGAGCTGCGCGGCCGTTACGTGGTGGGCTGCGACGGCGGCCGAAGCCAGGTGCGCAAGTCGATGAACGTAGATTTCACCGGCTTCCAGTACGGCGAGCGGTTCCTCGTCCTGAGTACCCCGTTCGACTTTGGCGCCTTCGGCTATGCGCGGACCAACTACATCTCAGATCCCGACGAGTGGTGCGCCCTGTTTCGCGTCCCGGGCGTTAAGCAAGCGGGCATGTGGCGCATCCTGTTTCCCGCTGAGCCGGATGCCAGCGAAGAAGCGCTGTTCGACGAGGCTGCCGTGCAGCAGCGCATTCAGGGGTTTCACGCGAAAGAAGGTCCTTACGAGATTTTTCACCGCAATCTATATGCGGTCCACCAGCGGGTCGCCAGCTGCTATCGGGATGGTCGCCTGCTGGTCGCCGGTGACGCTGCCCACATCAATAACCCGCTGGGCGGCATGGGCATGAACTTCGGGTTCCATGACGTGTTCAACCTTGCTGATAAGCTCCGGCACATCTATCACGACGGCGGCGACGAGTCGCTGCTCGATCTGTATGACCGTCAGCGCCGAACGGTGGCCAGTGAATATCTGCAGCGCCAGACCATCGAAAACAAAAAGAACATCGAGCAGAAGGATCCGCAGGTGCGCCAGCAGTTCTACGAGGAGCTGCGCTCAACGGCCAGCGACCCGGTCAAGCGCAAGGTCTACCTGATGCGCGCCGCCATGATCGAGGGCTACCGCTACTCCCTGTCGATTCGGTGAGTGCCAATCAGGCCCATTCCGTCTTGAGGTCAGCGTCGACCACCTGGTCGTAGGCAACGGCCTCCGTGATCAGCCCCTGGGCCTTCGAGAAAGCGCTCATCCCGGAAACAAATTCTTCAGATATCGCGACGTCGTAGTAGGGGAGGTCGCGGGTGACCACGTCGGCGATCAGCGCGGCTTCTTCCTTGGGAAAGAGCTTGCGCCCAACTTCGGTTGCCAGGCTGACATCTTCTTTGAGCGCCGCATGCGTTTTCTTGATCGCGCGGATTGCGGCTCGGGCTGCATCGGGCTGCTCTTCGATCAGCTTGTCGGTCGTGATCAGCGCGGGCATGGTGTAGTTGAAGGCGTTCGGCGGTCCGTCTCCGCGCCGGGCGTCGATCACCATCGTGCCCGCGCCGTGCCGGATGGCGACTTCCGCCCCCATGCCGTTGGCCCAGAAGCCGTCGATCAGACTCGCTTCCAGCGCCTTGGCCGCGGCCACGCCGAAGTTCTTGCTGTCGCCGAGAAAAGCGCCGGGGACCGGCGCGATGTTCACCTCGTCGGCCTCGAGGTCGATACCGGATTCGACCAGCAGCTGCTTGAGTCCGAGGTCCACCAGCGGCGCGGCGCCGATCGTGCGGCCTTTGACGCAGGACACGTCGCCATGCGTCGCGTTGAGATCCGAACGCATGATCAAAAACCAGTACATGCCCTGCGCCAGCGAGGCCAGCACCTTGGCGCCCTGCCAGCCCGGAAACGCGTGCGGCACGCTGTGAGCTGAGCCGCCGACAAAATCGACGCCGCCGTCCCGCATCACCTCGAGCGTGCGATCGAACGGAAAAATCAGCTCGAGTTCCATGTCCAGCCCTTCCTCCCGGAAAAAGCCCAGCTCCACGGCGGCGGCGGCCGGAAAATAGGAGTTTGAAATCAGGTCGGGAATGGCAATTTTCATGGCGGTCTCTGGCTGCAGCGTGAGTGATGGGTCGGCTCTAGGAGCCCGATGTCACAAAGAAGCGGGCCTCCGCTCCGCGACGCGACAAACTATAGGGAGTGCGCCCGAGGAGCCGCAAGCGGCCCGCGGCGGTATTTCAAAAATTGGACTACATGGAGCGGAACAGTTCGGCGTAAGCGAGGCTGCTGCGGAGCGTTTCTTTTCGGTCGTGGAGTTGAAGGACGTACCGGCCTCGCAGATCTCGTCGCGCGCTTTTGATCTGGCTGACGTTGACGACAATCGCCCGGTGAATCTGCCAGAACTTCTCCCGATCGAGCTGCCCGACAAGTTCCTTCAGGCTGATGCGCAGCAGATGTTCTTTCTCCTCCGTGACCGCCGTCACGTATTTTTGGCCCGCCTGGAAATAGATCACTTCGTCGACCGCAACCAGTTCGACCTCGTCGCCGCGAGATGCCCGCAGCCAGTTCAGCGGTGGCGGCGCGGACCGAGTGCTTTGCAGTTCATCGATACGCTTAAGGAGATCGCCAATCGGGTCAGCCGCCGCTGACTCTGCGGTGGGTGTCCCTTTCGTGGGGTCCCTGCTAAGGCGTTCGGAGAGCCGTTGAACGGTTTGGGTGAGCCGCTGGCGCGCAACCGGCTTGAGCAGGTAGTCGACGGCGCTGGCCTCGAATGCCTCAACCGCGTGGTCGTCGAAAGCCGTGACAAAAACGAGCAGGGTTCCACAGGGCGTCGGCTGGTCGGCCAGGCGCCGCGCTGCGTCTAGCCCCGACAGCTCGGGCATCCGGATATCGAGGAAGGCGATGTCCGGCTGAAACCGCTGGATCATTGCTACCGCCTGCTCCCCGTCCTCGGCTTCGCCGACCACCTCGAGCTTGCCGTGCCCAATGTCCTTCCATACCGATGACAGCAAACCGATGAGGCGTCGCCGAACGTGCGGCTCGTCGTCAGCCACTACCACACGCGCCATCCCTAAGAGTTCTCCGGCAAATCGATTGGCAGGCGCAGCTCGGCGCACACGCCAGCCGGCGGGTTTTCGAGTAGGCGGAGCGTTGCGGCGCCGTCGTAGAGGGCCTGTAGTCTCGCGCGAATATTCACCAGTGCCGTCCCGGTGCCCGAAGCCGGGCTGCCGGTCGGCGTCAGGCCCAGGCCGTTGTCCACTACCCGAACCTGCGGCGACCCATGATCGCGACGTGCGATCACCGCGACGTGGCCAGGGCCTTTGCGAGGTTCAATCCCGTGGGTAATCGCGTTTTCGACCAGCGGCTGAAGCAGCAGTGGGGGTATCGAGAGTCCCTCAACATCCGACGCTAGCTCGATTTCGAAAGTCAGACGGCCACCCATGCGAATCACCTGGATAGCCAGATAGTCGCGGACCAGCTCGCCCTCCTGCCGGAGGCTGATCAGCTTCGTTCGGGTTTGGGTCAGGCTGCGCCGCAGCAAGGCGGTGAGTTTTTCCACCAGGTGCTGCGCCGTGGCGGGGTCAGAATCGATCAGCCCCTGAATATTGCCCAGCGTGTTAAACAAAAAGTGGGGCTCGATTTGGGCCTGGAGTAGCTTCAGCTGGTTTTCGGCGAGCTGCTGAGCCTGCTGGGCCTGGGTGCGCTCGAGCTCGGCGATACGGACCCGGCTCTGCAGCAGTCGCCCCCGCGTACCGACAACCAGATAGCCCCCGATGCCGAGGGCCAGACACAGCAGTAGCGTCCCCGGATTGGCGACGATCAGAATCAGCGGGTCCCCGTATCGCAATACTCCTGAGATCATCAGTCCCGAGACAACGCCGACCACAATCAGCGAGGCCGCGCTCAGCCACGGGCCCAACATCTGTTCCGATCGAGTCTGCAGCAGGGTAAAGGCCGCAGTGATGGAAAACCCCACGCAAAACGACACCAGCAGCGCTGCAGAAAAATCGCTGATGTCGAGATACGCAAGCAGTGCGGCAACGGCCACGCAGTAAACGCCGGTT
>JBCDKA010000188.1:0-6916 GCA_038747195.1 Pseudomonadota bacterium | reverse complement strand
GTAGGTGGCGTCGCGCGGTACCTGGCTTAGGGTGAACTCACCGCTCTGGCCAGGCCCATCGCTCACGCGCTGGCGGCGCGGGCAGCTTCGGTGGCCTGCGCGTCGACGCTGCCGTCATCACCCAGCACCACACCATACTGTTCACGAGCCGCGTCCCGGGTTACCAGACCATCCAGTACGTCCGCGCGCACCTGTTCCGGCGCTCGCTCCATCGCCGGGCCGAAGCCACCGCCACCGCCCGTTCTCGAGCGAATGATGGTGCCCGCCGCTACCCGCTTGGCGTTCACCTTGAGGTAGGTTTCAGTCTCTTCACCGGGCACGTCGACTTCCACTCGCGGCGGCCGGGCGTCACCACCGTCGAACAGGCCCCACGCCGGCGTCACGGCGCGCTCAAACCAGAGATAGAGCACCGAGTCGGCCAGCACCTCGTATTCACGGTAGGTGCCGTTGCCGCCGCGATACTGACCGGCGCCGCCGGAGTCTTCGCGGATGTTGTAGCGCCGGATCCGCAGCGGATACTTGCGTTCAAACACTTCGATCGGCAGGTCTTTAAAGCTGCCGTTGACGTTGTTGATGAGCGAGTTGGCGCCGTCACCGCCGTCGAAAGCACCCCAGCCACCGGTGGTCGGCTCGATCATCAGGTAAGGCTGATCGCCGTTGCGCGGATCGGTGCCGGCAATGGTGATCACCATCGAGTCGCCGTAGTGCGCCCCCGCAACGCGCCCCGGCATCGCCGGCGCCAGCGCCTTAATCACGAGATCAATGAGCAGCCCGAGGGGCGTGAAGTACCAGCCACAGGCCGCCGGTTCTTTCGCGTTGAACACGCTGGAGTCGGGTGCGCTCACCTCAAGAGGCTTAAACGAGCCGCCGTTGGGTGACACGTCGGGGCTTACCAGCAGCTTGTAGGCCACGCGAACGGCGGCGATGGTCTGGGTCAGCCCGCAGTTGATCGGGCCGCGGGCCTGCGGGCTGGAGCCCGCGAGGTCGAGACGCATGCTGTCGCCGGCCACGTCAATTTTGAGCTTCACCGGCACCGGGCCGTTGCCCAGACCGTCGTCGTCCAGCGCACCTTCCGCGACGTAGCTGCCGTCTGGGATCTCGCCCACAGCATGCCGCTCGCGGGTTTCGGTCTGGCGGAAGATCTCGTCGCGCGCCGCGCGAATAGTCTCCACGCCGAAGCGGTCAAACAGCGACTTGAGGCGACGCTCGCCGGTGCGCCCGGCGGCGATCTGCGCATTGAGGTCGCCGATCAGCGCGTCGCCAAAGCGGCTGTTGCGTCGCAGCAGATCGATTACGTCATCGCGGGCCACGCCACCGTCATATAGCCGGGTGGGGCCCCAGCGCGTACCTTCCTGATAGATCTCGTGCGAGTCCACCGGCGTACCGGGATCTTTGGCGCCGACGTCCAGCCAGTGCGCACGCGAGGCGGCGAAGCCGATGCGCTGTTCATTGTGGAAGATCGGCATGATCACCGTGGAGTCGTTCAGGTGCGTGCCGGTCATGTAGGAGTCGTTCATGTAGAACACGTCGCCGGGTTTGAAGTAGTCCCAGCCGTGCTGTTCCGCGATCAGCTTGACGCAGATCTCCAGGTTGCCGAGGAACAGCGGCAGCCCGAGCGACTGGCCGAGCACCTCACCCTGATCGTCGATCAGCGCAACCGAGCAGTCTTTGCCTTCGTAAATCACCGGCGTAAACGCGCTGCGGATGAGCGTCGCGTTCATGTCGTTGGCAATCGCGATAAACGCGTTGCGGATAATTTCCGTGGTGACCGGATCGACTTGCGTGCTCATTGGCTGCCCTCCCGGGTGATCAGAATGTTGCCGATGTCATCGACACGCGCCACCCAGCCGGGCGGCACCACCGTCGTCGCACTTTTCTCTTCGATGATCGCCGGGCCCGCCAGGCTATGGCTGCTGGTGAGCTTGAGCCGATCGTAGACCGGCGTCGGCAGCTCCAGACCGCCATAGATAGCCTGCCGCTCACCCAGCACCGGGTCGGCCGCGGCGCTACCCTGGCCAGGCTCCTCAAAGTCGGAACGTACCAGCGCGCCAAAAGCCGCCAGACGCAGGTTCACGAACTCCACCGGCGCACCCGGTGAGCCGTGGCCATAGCGTCGCTCGTGGCTTTCATGAAACGCGGCGACGATGTCATCCACCTGGCTGCCGGCGGGCAGCGCCACGTTAATTGAGTACTCCTGGCCGATGTAGCGCATGTCGGCCGACCGCTCAAAGGACAGCGCCTCGTCGGCGACACCCTGGGCCCGCAGCGCCTCGGCGCCTTCTTTCTCCAGACCCTGATAGTGGCTCTCCAGGTCCGCCAGATCCACTGACTGGGTGGGGCTGTAGTAAGCGCAGGTCTGGTCGCTGCGCAAATCGGTCTGCAGCATGCCCCAGGCCGAAAACGTGCCGGGGAAGTTCGGCACCACCACCTCCCCGATGTCGAGCTCCTGGGCCAGGAACACGGCGGCCATCGGCCCGGCGCCACCAAAGGCCACGAGGCTGAAATCTCTGGGATCGAGGCCCTGGCTTACCGTGATGGTGCGCATGGCGTCAGCCATCGCGGCGTTGGAGATCGCGAGGATTCCCTCCGCCAGCGCCGTGGGCGTCATGCCGGCCCGCTCGGCCAGTGAATTGATGGCGGTGGTGGCGGCATCTAAGTCCAGCGTCATGTCGCCACCCAGTAGGGAAGCCACGCCCAGGCGGCCCAGAAAAACGTTGGCGTCGGTGACGGTCGGCTCCGTGCCGCCGCGGCCGTAGCACGCCGGGCCGGGCTGGGAGCCGGCGCTGTGGGGTCCTACCCGAAGGCCTTCTCCCTCCATCCAGGCGATCGAACCGCCGCCGGTGCCGATGGTCTGGATATCCAGGATCGACATCAGCAGCGGCAGCCCTTCGAGTTCCGTTTCGGTTGTGGCGGTGCCCGAGCCGTCGATGACCAGCGAGAGATCGAACGACGTGCCGCCCATGTCGACGCAGAGCAGGTTATTGCGGCCCATCGCTTTGGCGAGGGAAACCCCGCCAACCGTTCCGCCCACCGGGCCGGAGAGCAGCGTGAACACCGGCTTATCGCGCGCGGCCTCCGCGGTGGCCACGCCGCCGCTGGACTGCATTACGTGCACCGTTGCGCCCATGCCCAATTCGGAAAACTGCTGTTCGAGGCTCGACAGGTAGCGCTGCACCACGGGCGCTACGTAAGCGTTCATCACCGCCGTGGAGGCACGCTCGTACTCGCGCCATTCCGGCGCGACGGTATGCGAAAGCGTGATTGATACACCGGGCAGCGCCTCGCTCAGAATCTTGCCCGCCTCCAGCTCGTGCTTCGGGTGGGCATACGAGTGCAGGAAGCACACCGCCACCGAGGCGATCCCTTCGCTCTTAACTTTGTCCACGACGGTCGCAAGGTCATCGTGATTCAGCGGCTCCAGCTCATCGCCGTCCCAGGCCAGACGGCCTCCAATTTCGTGGACGTCACGGCGGGCGACCAGCTGTTCAGGCTTACGGTACTGAAGGTCGTAAAGGGTCTGCCGATTGCCGCGCGCAATCGAGTAGCTGTCCCCGCTGCCGGCGGTCATCAGCAGCAGCACGCGTTCACCGCGCCGCTCCAGGAACGCGTTCAGCCCCACCGTGGTGCCATGCACAAAGAAGTTGATTTCAGATGCGTTGGGGATGAGCTGCTGCACTCCCTCGATCACGCCGCGAGCCGGATTGTCCGGCGTGGTGGCCACCTTGCCGACGAACGTGGGGCCATCGGCAGGGTCGACGACCAGATCGGTGAAGGTGCCGCCGATGTCGGCGGATACGCGAAACTCAGACATGGTTGCTCCTGCGGGGCGCTAGGCGAATCGGAAAAACGCTTGGGCGACCAGATCGCTGGCCGCCCAATCGGTTGAATGCATCAAAAGAAGTCGTAGCGAAGCTGGACGCGCCAGATCCGGCCGGGCGCCGCTGCCGAGAATCCGCCGGCCACCCACTCGGAGTTGAACTCCTCGTCCAGCGCGTTTTCGATGTCCGCCGACAGGAGCCAGTCCTGATGCTGGAGGCCAAGACGGACGTTCAGGAAATCCAGCGCTGAACGAGCGGTGGAGTTGTTGACGTCCCAGAACTGGCTGCCGCGGCGCTCGTAGTCGAGCCGGACATAGGGCGTAGCCTCAAACAGGCTGTTCGCCAGCTCGTAGCGGATGCCTGCGTTGAAGGTGTTGTCCGCGATATAGGGCGCTTCGTTGCCCACCGCCGTTGGATCGACCGCATAGGCCTCAATTTCGCTGTTGGTGTAGCCGATGGCCGCGTAGGCGTCGAGCTGTTCGGTGGCTCGATACACCATCTCCAGCTCCCCGCCCCACAGCGACACATCGTCGATGTTGGTCAGGATCTGCGCGCTGATGGCGCCGATGAAGGAGAAGAACTGCTGGCCTTCCACATCGGTGGTGAAAACCGCTGCGCCGAGTCGCAGCCGATCGTCCAGGAATTGGCCTTTGAAGCCGACTTCGAACGACTCGGAGTCTTCCTGATCTGCCACGTCAGACACACCGATGATGCCGGCACCTGCTGCGACCTGCGCGATACCGTTCTGGTTGAACTGGCCGCTGCGGAAGCCTTCGCCGTAGGTGGCGTACCAGTTCTGGTTCGGCGTCGGCTGGTAGCGCAGCGTGACCTTGGGCTGGAGCTTGTCGAAGCTCTCTTCGTTGCGTGCCCCGGGCTGACCCGCCGGGAACTGCAGCGGCGACACAAACTGGACGCGCTCCTCATCGTCGTAGCGCAACGCCACCGAAAATTCGACCTGATCGGTGATGTCGTAGGCCAGTGAGCCGAAAAACGCGGTCGCAGTATTCTCGTTGTCATCCGCCAATAGCGAGGTAGTCGGGTTCAGCGCGTTGGTCAGCGGTTCACGCTCGACTCGCAGGATG
Organism: Pseudomonadota bacterium; assembly: GCA_038747195.1. Taxonomy (GTDB): domain Bacteria; phylum Pseudomonadota; class Gammaproteobacteria; order Xanthomonadales; family SZUA-38; genus JANQOZ01. The sequence continues at coordinate 2,016 of JBCDKA010000188.1, read as the reverse complement.
CCGTTGCCCGTATCGATGCCGGTGGAGAGGGACACAAAACGCTCCCAGTCCAGGTAATAGGCGCCGACCTCCCAGCGCAGGCGCTGGTCTGCTGGTGAGGCGAAGCGGAACTCCTGGCTCCAGGCCTCCAGGTCAAAGTAACCGGTCTGGGTGCCGTCAAAGCCGAACAACTCCGGGGCGCTGCGCGCGTTGGTGTACGGGAACTGATCGGAGTCGGCAAACTCTTCGATGGTGGTGTAGGAGGTGGTGGAGGTAAACGTGCCGTAAGCCGTTTCCCAATCGATCTTGGCCGCAAAGTCGTCGGTATCACGGGCGCCGATGTCCGGGTTGTTTGAAATGATCGGCAACACGTTATCCGCATCGACGGGACCGGTATCGGTGCCGAAGCCCGTGGCCGTGATGCCGTCAGCCCCGATGTTCACCCCCTGAAACTGAAAGCCAATCCCGCGGCCGTCATGGCGCGCAAAGTTGGCGCGCAGATCGACGCTCAGGTTGTCGGTCGGCTCCCAGATGACTCGGGCCCGCACGGCAAGGTCCTCGAACGGATCGTCCTCCGTGCCGCGTGTCAGGTTGTCCAGATAGCCGTCGCGATCGATGTAGTTGACCGAAAGCCGTCCGTAAAGCTCGTCCTCGATCAGCGCGCCGCCGATGGCGCCGCCGACCCGAAACTCGTTGCCGTCGCCATAGCCGAGGTTGATGTAGCCGTCGGTCTCGTTGGTGGGCCGCTGTGTGTTGATGATGATGGCTCCGCCGGTGGCGTTCCGACCGTAGATCGCCCCCTGCGGGCCTTTGACGACCTCGATACTCTGAATATCGAAGATCTCCTGGCGGAACTGGATGCCGCTGAACTGCAGTACGCCATCCACCAGGGTGGCCACCGGTGCCTCACCGTTACGCACCTGGGTCAGACCCCGAATTGTCAGGAAGGAGGTGCCGATACCCTGAGACGTGGCGAGCGTCACGTTGGGCGTGAACTGAATGAAATCCTCAACCCGCTCGATGCCGGCGTCGACGACATCGCGGCCGGAAAAGACGTTGACCGCTACCGGTGCGTCAAGCACCGACTCTTCGCGCCGGCGGGCCGTCACAACGATCTCCTCGAGGTCGTCATTCTGGGCGGAGTTGCTTTGACTCATGACCGGCGGTGCCGCAAACGCGGCCAGGCCGCCGATCAGAAAAGGGGTTAGCACGCGTCGCACGGTCATCTCATCCTCCAGGCCCAATGTGGCCAATCGATAACTGGTTGGGTCAGCCGGGACGCCCGCGGTTATGCTGGCAATACCCGCACCCGCACTATACTAAAAATTTTTACTCTGGCAAAAAAGATTTGATAAGCTCAAATAATCCGGTATATCAAAGTCCTTCGGAGGGCCGTTAACAGCCGTGTCACAACCCAAGCCAAGCGCCGATTCTCTTAAGCGATCTTTGGGCAGCCTGCTAAAAGCTAGGCGCAAAGCCATGAAGCTGACGCTGCAGGAGTTGGCCGAGCGCGCAGAGCTGTCGCCAGCGTTTATCTCTCAGGCGGAGCGGGGCAAGGCGACACCGTCGATTGTGTCGCTGGTGAATCTCGCTCGGGCGCTCGAGACCGACATCCACTATTTTTTGACGCCGCCGCCGGCCGCCAGCCTGGTGCATCGCGGCGACGATCCGGTCTACCTGGAGCTGAACTCACCGGTTACCTATGCGCGGATCGACAGCGACATCCGTAATCAGCAGATGAATGCGCTGCTCATGGAGATTCCGTCCGGTATCTCCCTGCCGGTGGTGCACCGCGAAGTCGGGGAAGACTTCTTCTACGTGTTGGAGGGCACCGTGGACACCACCATTGGGGAGAAAGAGTTCACGCTGGGCCCGGGAGACAGCGTGCATATCAATACCCAGCTCGATCACAGCATCGTTAATCGCGGTGAGACGACGGCCCGACTGATCTGGGTTGGAACACCGCCGATCCTTCCCTCCAGCTGAGGCTGCATGGTCGCTCGGTTCCAGTTGCGCCGAACGCCCGCGAGTGATTTG
>JBCDKA010000187.1:0-6946 GCA_038747195.1 Pseudomonadota bacterium | reverse complement strand
CTGATTCAGGGAATCATAAGCCTGGTTTCGGATCGCCAGGGCGGCTAGTACATCCGAGCGTGCGCCGGCCAGGCGCGCCTCCCAGCGGTAGATGTCGGCGTTGATCGCTGAACCCGCCCGGACCCGATCCCGGGCCAGCTCCAGGTTGGTCTGCGTGAGGTTCAGATTGTCCTGCTGAATTTCGAGCTGATTGACGGCCCGCAGCGCCTGAAGAAAAGCGGTGGTTCCATCGAGCAGCCGATCCAGGCGGTCCGTGCCGTAGCCGGCGACGCGCGCCTCCTGAAAGAACTTCTCCTGGTCATAACCCGAACGAGCCGCTTCGGAGTAGATCAGCTGATTGAGGCTGGCAATGCCGGCGGTTGATCGCTCCGGAAAGGCGGCCGTTCTGGCGAGTTCGTCGTCACGTCGGGCGGTATAGCTCCCGCTGAGGTTGATCTGCGGCAGCAGATTGGATCGAGCAAAGAGCACGCTCTGTTCACCGATGCGGACATCGAGCTCAGAGACCGCCAGGTCCAGGTTTTCGCTGAGGGAAAGCCTCGCCACCGACAGCAGCGTCAGCTCAGGCCCGACGGCTGCGGGCTCTTCGTTGACGAGCACAGCCTCACTGAGCACGTCGAAGCGAGGCGACAGTCCGATGGCGCGCGCGCTGTCCATATTGATCGTCAGCCGGCGCTTGCGTTCGTAATACACCCGCTGATCCTGAGCCCGCTCGCCGAGCAGCACCGCCTGCATGTTCAGGGCGTTGCGTCGCGCGAGGCGGCGATAGTCGGTCTGGTCGGTGTTGGCGGCGAGCGCACCGCGGTCCAGCGCGGTGTCGGAAACCAGGCTGAAGATCGGCAGGCCGCGGCTCAGCATGTCAGCGAGCATCTGATCGAACTCCGGATCGGGCATCCGGGGCAGTCCGCCCAGCAGGACGGCGTCCGTGTCCGGCGGCAGACGATCAACCAGACGGTGATCGCTGCCGTCGTGGCCGACAAAAGACAGATTGCTGGTCTGGACCAGGTTTCGGACGGCCTCGGCCGCCCGTCGGCTCGAGTTGATAATCACCGAGTCCGCCAGCAGCGCGGCATTGCTGAACGGCGAGACTCGTTGAAACGCCTCCAGGTCCTCCCGAAAGGTCACCCGGTCAGACAGAAAATTGAGGTTCGTGCGACCCGAGCCGGTGTCGTAGCGTGCGCTCTCCTCAAGGTTCGGGTTGAACACCAGCGGCAGAAAGGTGGGTTTGTCGAAACGGGTTCGGTTCACCAGATACTGATTGGCGGCGAAGCCGACAACGAGGACGAGGTCGACCTCCGGATTCTGGTAGGCACGGTCGAGCGCTGCGTCGATGCCAGCCGCCGACCAGTCGGCCGGCATGTCCAGGAAAGTGATAGCAAACTCGTCCTGCGCCAGGTCCAGGAGCTCCGTCCGGAAGATCGCCTCGACCTCTTCGAGCTGCAGCGCGGGGCCGTCGGTGAGCAGCGCAACGCCGACCGGCGTTGACGCCAAACCGGAAAGTGGCTGAAGCAGCAGCACCAGCAGAAGCAGGATTCGAGGTCGGCCCAAGACTGATCTAGTCAATCCGGTGCCCTAATGACGGTTTGCTGTCGGATCACGCCGCTGATTGTACGTCTTTTGACGCTGTCGTCAGCTCCCGCGTGGTGAGGGGCGGCTTTGCCTGGCGGGTCCTTGGTCAGAGCAGCTGCGGCTCAGGCTCCAGATTGACGCCAAACGTCTCGTGGACCGAGCGTGCCACGTCCTGGGCGAGCTGCCAGATTTCTTGACCGGTGGCGTCGCCGTGATTGACCAACACGAGGCTGTGTCGCTCGGAGACGCCTGCATCTCCGCGACGCTCCCCGCGCCAGCCGCACGCCTCGATCATCCAGGCTGCGCTCAGCTTTTTATGCCCCGCTTCCGCGGGATAGGCCGGCAGATCAGGATGGTTAGATCGAAGCGCCTCATAGTGATCTTCTGCAACAACCGGGTTTTTGAAAAAGCTTCCTGCGTTGCCGACGACCTCGGGGCTAGGGAGTTTTTTGCGCCGCAGCGCGCTGACCGCCCGCGCCACCTCCAGCGGGGTAATCGGTGTTCCGTCCGCGGTGCCGCTTCGTTGGCGAAATGCCTCGAGTTCATCTTGCACACCGGGATAGGAGAGGTTGGGGCCACCGTCGCGAGTCAATGTCAGCACACATTCGGTAATCACGAAGCGTTCCGCGTCCGCTTCCCGGAACCGGCTGGTCCGGTAGCCGAAATGACACGCTTCCCCGTCCAGCGTGCGCCAGCGCTGCTCGACGCGGTCATAACAGTTGAGCTGCGTGAGGACCTGAGCCAGCTCAGCGCCATAAGCACCGATATTCTGCATTGGGGCAGCGCCGGTCATGCCCGGAATCAGGGCGAGATTCTCGATGCCCCAAAGACCCTGGCTGGCGGCCCACATCACTACCGCATGCCAGCGCTCTCCGGCAGCCACCCGAATTTTGACCTGATCGTTGCGTTCATCGACGATCTGGCAGCCCTGGTTGTGAATTCGCAGCACCAGGCCAGGATAGTCCCCGCGCAGCAGCAGATTGCTGCCCTCACCGAGCACCAGCAGCGGCCGATTGGCATCATCGGCCAGGGCGACCGCGTGAGCAACCTGAAGCCAACGTTCGACGCTGACCAGCGCCCACGCTTCGGAAGGTACGCCGAAGGTGTTGAGGTCTTTGAGGCTAGCGTTGTAGGTGATCGGCAGCAGCACGCCCGGCCTCGCCCAGCAGTTCCGGCCCGCGGTAGATCAACCCGGAGTAAATCTGAACCGCGCGCGCCCCCAGGCGCACCTTGGCAGCGGCGTCATCACCTCGGGTGATGCCGCCGACGCCGATCAGGTCGATGGTATCGTCCAGCTGGGCGCGCAGTTCACCGAGTATCTCATTCGCTCGCTCCAGGAGGGGCGCACCGCTTAAGCCCCCGGCCTCGTCAGCCACCGCATGATCACCGAGCGAGCTCTTGTCGATGGTCGTGTTGGTGGCAATCACGCCGTCGGGCGCCGCCCGGTTGATGGCGGCAACCAGGGCTTCGAGCGACTCGGGGCTCTGATCGGGCGCCACCTTTACCGCCAGGGGAACCCGGCGTTGGTGCTGCTTTGCCAGCGCTTCAGCTTCTGTCTTCAGGTCCGACAGCAGGGCGTACATCGCATCACCCGCCTGCAGGTCGCGCAGCCCGGCGGTGTTCGGTGACGACACGTTGACGGTGATGTAGCTCGCCACCGCAAAAGCCTGCCGCAGGCAAAAGACGTAGTCGTCGACGGCCCGCTCGTTGGGTGTGTCTTTGTTTTTCCCGATGTTGACGCCGATCACGCCGCTGAACCGCGCCTGTTGAATCCGACTAACCAGGTGATCGACCCCAGCGTTGTTAAAGCCCATCCGATTGACCAGCGCCTGCTGCTCGGTTACGCGAAACATGCGCGGCTGCGGATTGCCCGGCTGCGGCCGGGGCGTCACCGTGCCCAGCTCCAGGAACCCAAATCCCAGCGCTGCCAGGCCGTCGATGGCCTCGCCGTCTTTGTCCAGGCCAGCCGCCAGGCCAATCGGGTTAGGGAGCTTCAGACCCATCACCTGAACCGGGCAGGGGGGCGGGCGATGCGCCAGCACGCGGGCAAACCGCCCGGCCTTGCTGAGCGCGCCCATGGTCAGATCGTGAGCCCGCTCGGGGTCGCGGCGAAACAGCCACGATCGCGCCAGCCCGTACATCAGCTTGGGCGCCGTGGTGGCAAGGCCAGGGTATCCGAGATGCGAAAGGCCCTACAGATCAAATTTGATGCCCTGCGCTAACGGCAACTCATGGCCGTAGTTGATCGTGTTGGTCTGGCGCCGCATGTAGGCTTTCCACGCGTCGGAGCCCGATTCTCGACCGCCGCCGGTTTCCTTTTCCCCGCCGAACGCACCACCAATCTCCGCGCCCGATGTACCGATATTCACGTTGGCGATCCCGCAGTCGCTGCCGGCTGCTGAGAGAAACTGTTCGGCCGCGCGCAGGTCGGTCGTGAAAATCGCTGACGACAGCCCCTGAGGCACGCTGTTCTGGATGGCAATCGCCTCATCCAGCGTGGCGTAGGGCAGCAGGTAGGCGATCGGTGCAAAGGTCTCCTGGCTGACCATGGGCATATCGCTGCTGGCGCGAACGAGCGTCGGCTGGACGAAGTTGCCGGCGCCCTCGATGACGTCGCCCCCCGCCAGCAGTTCGCCACCCTGCTCACGGATGGTTGCCACGGCGCGGGTGAATCGGTCTACCGATTCGGTGTCGATCAGCGGACCCATCAGCGTATCCGGATCCAGGGGGTCACCGATTCGCACCTGGCCGTAAGCATCCGCCAGCGTAGCGCCAAGCTCATCGATGATGGACTCATGGGCGATCACCCGGCGGGTTGTGGTGCAGCGCTGCCCCGCGGTCCCGACAGCACCGAAGACGATCGCCGGCACCGCCAGCTTCAGGTCGGCCGTCGGGTCGACGATCATGGCGTTGTTGCCACCCAGCTCCAGCAGGGATTTGCCCATGCGGTCCGCAACCCGGGCGCCCACTTTGATCCCCACGGCGCTAGAGCCGGTGAAGCTCATCAGATTGACGCGAGGGTCGTCGACAAAACGCTGGGCCAGCTCGTTGCCGGCATCGTTGAACAGCATAAAAATCGGCGGATAGCCGCCGTCTTCGAGCGCTTGGTTGCAGATCTTCATCGTCGCCACCGAGCAGAGCGGCGTTTTGGGTGACGGTTTCCAAACGCTGACGTTGCCGCAAACTGCAGCGATGAACGCGTTCCAGGCCCAGACGGCGACCGGGAAGTTGAATGCCGAGATAATGCCCACCACACCCAGCGGATGCCACTGCTCGTACATGCGGTGCGAGGGCCGCTCCGAATGCATGGTTTTGCCGTACAGCATGCGCGATTGACCGACGGCAAACTCGCCAATGTCGATCATCTCCTGTACCTCGCCGTCACCTTCAGCTTTGATCTTTCCCATCTCGAGGCTGACCAGGGAACCGAGCGCGTCTTTGTTGAGTCGCAGCGCCTCCGTGGCCAGGCGCACGGCCTGGCCGCGCTCCGGCGCGGGTACTTTGGCCCAGGCTTTGGCCACCTCGGTGGCTGCGCTCATTGTTGCGTCGTAGTCGGCGTCCGACGTGCTCGCCACCCGCGCGATCAGCTCCCCGGATGCCGGGCTGAAGGATTCGATAGCGTCGCCGGTCGCCGGTGCCCAGCGGCCGTGGTAACAGCCTTCGTTGACGGTGTCGGCGGCGAGCTGCAGCCGGGTGAGCAGATTGTTGTGTGTCATGGGTTTTCCTGTGGCTCGGCGCCTTCCGGCGGCCATTGTTTAACCAGCGCGACGACCCCAAAAAACTGGTGGTCGAAATAGTTGACCGCGTCGAGCGTCACCTGGCGTCGCTGGGTGATTCGATGCGTTGTGTAGTTGCCGGGCTGCTGCAGCGTCTTGATGTCGTCGTAATGCGGCGCACCTCGTCGGTCTTTCCGATGCAGCGCCAGGTCGATGCGCAGATGCAGAAAGCGACCGCGTTCCAGCGCCACCGTGCCGTCGACGCCAAACACGGGCTCGCGAGCCTGCGCGCCGAGCAGCATGCCAGCGCTGTCCAGCTCCTGCCGGTCCAGCAGCGCTCCGCCGAAGAGTCTGACCGGCTGCGGATCGCCAAAGGTGGCTGCCGGCTGATGCCAGCCGCGCAGGGTCAGCGGGCTGAGTCCGGGTTCCGCCGCCAGCGCCCGCCATTCCCGCACCATGATCAGCGATTCTGCGGGCACGGCAACAAACAGATCGGTGACGGGCAGCAGCGGCGCGCTGCGTGCCAGGGCCGCCGGCGCGGGCGGGGGCAGGAGCTCAAGGCCGATACCCCCGCTGCCGGCCTCATCGCTGATCGGCTCCTGGCCCTGGGGGTCCAGGGGATCATTGGCCGGAAGCGTTTCGGCGCCTTCGTCGGTGAGCGGCTCCACCGTGCTGCGGGTGAACGGATCCGGGCGCTGGCGCGGTTCCGCTGTCGGCGGTTGTACCTGCCAGCGCCCAGGCGCGTAGCCCGTCTGCGGCGTCACCACGGTCCGTTCCAGCAGGCCGGTTTCGGCGTTGAGGAACAGGCTGGTTTCGACCAGCGGCCAAAGCGTAAGCGCCTGGTCGAGCGCCGGCTCATCGGGGAACCGATAGAGGGGTTCGCTGGCGGTATCGCGCTGGAACACCAGGATCTCGACGTAGTAGCGTGGATCCTCAGCGTCGCCGCCTCGCGGCTGGCCCAGCGCCGGAGCAAGCACCAGCAGCAGTAGCGCTCCCAGGATGCCAATGTGAACGAGCCGCCCGCTCATGCCGCCTGCCGCTGGTTGAGGCGCGCGAGCAGCTGCTGCGCTGCCGCAACACGCTCCTCGGTGGTGTCGAGATCCATGCTGATCTTCAGCCGATGTTGACCGTCAAAGCTGTAGCGACTGGGTTCAGTCTGCACCATTTTAATCACGGTCAGCGGTTCGACCGATGCGCTCTCCAGAAACTCGATGGTGCCGCCACCGTCGTGCATCTGCAGGCGTCGGATTCCCAGCGCCTCAGCTCCCTGTCGCAACCGGGCGACCGTAAACAGGTGCTGCGTCGGCTCCGGCAGCAGCCCAAACCGATCGATCATCTCCACGGCAATCGCGTCAAGCGCCTCGCCGTCCGGCGCGCTGGCGATCCGCTTGTAAAGCACCAGCCGCATGTGCACATCCGGCAGGTAGGCATCCGGGATGAGTGCCGGGATCGACAGGTCCACCTCACAGCCGTGGGCCTCCGGCAAATCCTCTTCAGGCAGCTGGCCGGCGCGCATCGCGCGGACTGCGCGCTCCAGCAGTTCCATGTAGAGCTGGAAGCCCACCTGCGCACTCTGACCGCTCTGGTCGTCGCCCAGAAGTTCGCCGGCGCCGCGGATCTCCAGATCGTGCGTCGCCAGCGTAAAGCCGATGCCCAGCTCTTCG
>JBCDKA010000186.1:0-6976 GCA_038747195.1 Pseudomonadota bacterium | reverse complement strand
GCCTTTGTCGGGACGTTCAACCTCGACCCCCGGTCAGCGGCGCTAAACACGGAGATGGCTCTCATCATTGAGAGTCCGGCGCTCGCCGGCCAGCTCGCGGACGCCATTGAAGAACAGCTTGCGGCCGAGCGGAGCTGGCGGCTGACGCTGGACGAGCGCAACCGGTTGAGCTGGAACAGTGAGCATCGCGGCAGCGAGCCGGAGGCCGGCGTCGGGCGCCGCTTCAGCAGCTTTTTCCTCTCTCTGCTACCAATCGAGAATCAGCTCTAGTGGGCCGCTGCAGCAGCTGATCGCCACCGGGTCGGATAAGACTTCAGACAGCTCAACGCTTCGTCAACTTATTACCACGTCATCGGCACCGGCCGCGGCCAGGCACAGCTTCGAGAATTCGTTCAACGCACGAAGATCTCCGGTGGCACCTATCGTCCCGTAATCGGGAAAATGACACAAAAGGTACACTGCGGCTGCGGACATACCGAAACCCCAAAAGACTGCCGAAGCGGGTAAGGGGTCCGCGGCACGGTGAACCTCATGACAAAATCGGATGAGCCGTCGATCGACATGGAGCGCGCCAGCAGTTTTGGACCAGGAGACCATGATTCATTGCCCCAACAAAGATCAAAGGTATTCGGCGGCAGGACGGAACGCACCCAGCGGGTATCCTGCTCAGCCGTCTGCTGATTCCGCAGCAGGTTTGGTCGACGCCATGCCAACATCTCGCCCGTGAGCGCGAAGCGCTTGCAGCCTGGTGAGGGCGGCTATCAGGCCCTCACGCTAACGATCGCGGGGATGCTGGTAATCGGCCCGTTGATCTCCGAGTTTGTCCAGCTCGGATCACTGCTGCCAGGGCTCTTCACCGCCGTCATATTGGCAGCCGTCTGGAGCGTCAGCCACAGCCTGGTACAGGTCGCGAGCGTCGGGGCACTATCCGTGATAACGCTGGCGGGCGTGTGGTTCCAACTGACGGGACTTCCGGCAGCCCTCACCCAACTCTCTGGAGCCGCTTGCTTCGCCGTTGTGTCTTTTGTCCTCGCGCGAGATGTATTTGGGCGGCGGGGACATATCAGCAAAGACGTGATCTACGGCGGCATCAACATCTATCTCACAATCGGACTGGCGTTCGCTTTGCTCTATCGGGCGCTGGTGACCATGGCGCCTGACGCCATCGACGGTCTCGCGCCCAACGCGTCAATCGACCACGCCTTTTACTTCAGCTTCGTCACCTTAACGACCCTGGGTTACGGCGACATCACGCCGGTCAGCAGCGGTGCGCGAATGCTGGCCGCGGTTGAGGCGATCATAGGTCAACTGTACCTCGCCGTGCTCCTGGCCATGCTGGTGGCCACGCATCTGGCAAGCAAGCGTCCGTAGCGTTCAGCCAGGAAGCCCGCCATCGGCTAAGTTCGAAAGCTGGCGTTCCTTGCGACGCGAAGAAAAAAAGCATTCGTTGCCGGTCCGAATTGCCGCGTACTTTTTGACACCCTTGCCGAGATACCGTCGGCTCATGGCATGGATCACGGCCGAATTGATCGGAATATGGTCCTGGGGATCGCTTCTAGTTGGTTAACCGCCACTTAACAGCAAGTTAAGGTTCGCTGACTAGACTGCCTCAAGCTGTTTGAGGCCAACATTCATGACCGTAATTTTTCTTTTCGGCACGCTCACAGCGAGCTGTCCCGCCCTGAGCGTCGACCCCTTTAGCCGCGTTGCCCGCTGCGGCCAGCAGAGCTGTCGCTATACCGCCGTCACCTATGACACCGAACTGGCGGCGGTTCAGGTCGAATGTCTGCCCGAAGAAATTCTGTCGGATGGGTTCGAAACGCAAACGCCCTGAGCCGCAGCGCCGCGAGCGGAGCCACGGTTGGCGTTGCTCTGCCTGAACCGGTTGTCGACCGGGCGCCAGGAACTCCGCCCCGCTTGCAATATGGCGAAGATCCGGTGAGTGTGTCTGTCCATCAGGCACGTTCAGTTCTCAGAGCAACCCGGAGATTACCTAATGGCCCCACGCTGGATTCTGCTGTTCGCCAGCTTCTTCGAATAGCGGCCCGACGGTTGGCGAATCATCAGTCACCTCATTTCTGACGCCCGCAACAGGGATACGCCGAAACACTGACGCTCGCTTAGTCCCGTGGTCCGGCCGTCGAGGCAAGCTCTCGGGATTCGGCCACGTCAACCAGATAGACCGTCACGCCGGACGACGCGGCCAGGCGCCTCGCTGACCCCCGCTTGAGCGTCAGCGACGACTTGACGCCGTCAGTGATCCTCAGCCTGGGATGATCCCGGGCCCATGCCGGCAGCTCGGAAGCCGGCGGCTGAAGCACCCAGGATACGGCGAGCAGCGCGGCGGCAGCGGCCCCAATCCAACCAAGCCTCACCGGCTCGCGGTTTTCGCGGCTTAGCCGGCGCTGTAGCCGAGAAAGCCCACCGGGCGGCGGCGCGACGTTCTTCAGACCGAACCTGTCATCCATCGAGCAACTCCTTGAGTTTTGCGAGCGCGGCATGGCGGCGTGACCCCACCGTGCCGGTCGGTAAGTTGAGCGCCTGGCCAATTTCCTTCTGAGACAGCCCAGAAAATTCCGCCATAAGCAGCACGGCACGTTGGCCATCCGGCAGTGCCTGAATCGCTTCCTGCACCTCGACTCGGTCGTACTGGTCAGCGGGCAAAAGCCAATCCTGGCTGGCGTCGCCGGAACCGAGAAGCGTCTTTACCCGCCGCCATACGGTGCGTCGGCGGGCGTGCTTCATGGCCAGGCGATTAAGCGTCTGGTACAGGTAGGCGTTGGCGGTTTCTGGCACCACGCGACGACGCTGCTGCCAAACCTTCAAAAACGCCTCCTGCACCAACTCGTCCGCCTGAGCCTCATTGAAGGTCCAGCGCAGAGCGATGTTGAACAGGGAGCGCTCCCGCTTCACGAACAGCGCCTCGAGATCCTCTTGCCGGAGCAACGGAAGGTCCGTTCAGAAGGTTTCCGCGCGCACCACAAACAGCAGGGTCTCATCCTCCTCCCCGTCTGCGCCCATCTGCGCCAGCAGCACGGTCTCACCGTCAGCCAGCTCGACGTAGGCACCCACGTGATGCTGCTTTTTCCGCAGATTCAGATCGACGCCGATGTTGCCGTCAGACACCGCAACTCGACTCTCTGCGTTCATTACGGCGCCGTGCACAGACCCAGCACCGCGACCGCTGGCGAGCACCTGCTGTAGATAGTCGATCCGCCGGAATGCCAGCGGACCGGCAGCGTCGGTGAGCGTGGTCAACGCGTCCGCGATCGAGCCCAGCGTATCGGGAACCTGCACTTGATCTGAGGCCTTTCCACCGACCAGCCAGTAGTGCAGCCTCACCCGCACCGGCGCGGCTTCTGGCGTGCGCTCAAACTCCTTAATCAGGCTGCCAACACCCTGCTGAAGCGAAGCCGGCGCGCTGACCACCACCAGATTGTCGCCAAGAGCCCGGGCCCGGGCGTCCAAATCCTGGATCAGCTCCTGCAGCACCGTGGCGATTTCGCGGGCTGTTCCGGCCTCAACCTCGTAGGTCTGGATCACCGGCAGCGGCTGCCCGCCGTCGGTGGAAATCGGTTGTTCAGCTTCGCAGCCGCCGACGAGCAGCACGGCCGCCAGCAGCACAACAGTTCGAATCGACATGATAGGTATTCCTGTGTGATTGTACTGGATAGTACCCACCACAGGCAGATTTCTTCATTGTGAAAGGAAATCTCGTCGCTGCCGGGACCGCAGCGATGCGGCCGCTACTTCAGCAGAGGGTCGTCTTTGGGGAGGCTGCGCGCATGCCACAGTGCGAGGCGGTGGCGGATGGCTTTCTGGGAAACCTGGGTTTCTGGCAGCGGCGCGAGCAGCTTGTCGTGCACCAGGAGTCGGTAGACGTAAAGGGCTTTGTCGGCCATGGAGTCGCCGGGCTCAAACTCCACGACCTTGCGGTCTTCGGCGTGTTTCACGCCGGCGGAAAGTGCGCTGTCCCGCAAATAACTTGCGTTCAGAGCTTTGATGACGTGCCAGGGCAAGACGCGTGGCGCCGGCAATGGCCGAAGCCCTTGCCAAGCCATGCAACGCCGCCATGGTGCGTCATCAAAGCTCCCGTAGGGCCCGCCCCACTTAGGCTGTGGGGGCGTTACGACCCTTGGCCATGGAATGACCATGGCGCTGCGGCTCGTGCCTTCCCACAGCCTAATTGGGACGGGCTGAAGCCCAAGTTATTTGCGGGACAGCGCACTAAGGCCGCCTTAAACAGTTCCGCTTCGTTTTTGAGCTTTTGCTTCTTGGCCAAAAGCTAAGAAAAGGCCTGAATGCCCGTTTGCGCGCGACCCAGGATGAGTGCGTGCACGTCGTGGGTGCCTTCGTAGGTATTGACCGTTTCGAGGTTCACCATGTGGCGGATCACGTGGTATTCGTCGGTGATCCCATTGCCGCCGTGAATGTCGCGAGCCTCTCGAGCGATGGCCAGAGCCTTGCCGCAGTTGTTGCGCTTCATCAGCGAGATCGCCTCGGGAACAAAGGCGCCGCCGTCGATCAGCCGACCGAGCTGAAGCGCACCCTGCAGGCCGAGCGCAATTTCAGTCTGCATGTCGGCCAGCTTTTTCTGTACCAGCTGGGTGGCGGCGATCGGCTTGCCGAACACGATCCGGTCCATGGCGTAGTCGCGCGCCGCCTGCCAGCAATACTCCGCAGCGCCCATGGCGCCCCAGGAGATGCCATAGCGCGCCTTGTTCAGACAGGAGAAGGGTCCGCGCAGACCGGTGACTTCAGGAAACAGATTTTCTTCCGGCACCAGCACGTCGTTGAGGGCAATCTCGCCGGTGACCGAAGCCCGCAGCGACACCTTGCCTTCGATCTTCGGTGTGGTGAAACCATCCATGCCGCGCTCAACGACAAAGCCGCGGATCTTGCCGTCCAGCTTGGCCCACACCACCGCCACGTCCGCGATCGGTGAGTTGGTAATCCACATCTTGCTGCCGTTCAGCAGATAGCCGCCGTCAACCTTCTTGGCATTGGTGCGCATGGCGGCCGGATCAGACCCGCCGTCAGCCTCGCTCAACCCAAAGCAACCAACCGCTTCGCCGGTTGCCAGCTTCGGCAGCCAGCGCTGCTTGATCGCTTCGGTGGCAAACGTTTCGATCGGATACATCACCAGCGACGACTGCACCGACATGGCGGAGCGATAGCCGCTGTCGACCCGCTCCACTTCCCGCGCGATCAGGCCGTACGCCACGTGACTCATGCCCGAACCGCCGTATTCCGGCGCCACGGTGACGCCGAGCAGCCCCAGCTCACCCATCTCGGTCATGATGTCCCGGTCGAAGGTTTCGTGTCGGAAACCGTCCAGGACCCGAGTCTGGAGCCGCGCCTGGCAGTACTGCCGCGCCGCCTCAGCGATCTGGTTTTCTTCTTCATCCAGCTGGCCTGCCAGCGCGAGCGGGTCGCGCCAGTCAAACTTCTGGTCCTTAAGTGGGCTGACCACGTCTTTGGGAATTGCGCTCATGGCCCTACTTTACAATATGTATCTGCTGAGGTCTTCGTCTTTGACCAGCTCGGTCAGGTGCTCGTCGACGTAGCCAGCATTGACCGAAAAGGTGTCGCCGCTGCGGTCGGGCGCCTCAAACGAGATCTTGTCCAGCAGTCGCTCCATGATGGTGTGCAGCCTTCGGGCACCAATATTTTCAGTCCGCTCGTTGACCTGGAACGCTACCTCAGCCAGCCGTTTGACCCCACTTTTCTCAAACTTGAGATTCACGCCTTCGGTCTCAAGCAGCGCCTCATACTGCTGCGTCAGCGACGCGTCCGGCTCCGTCAGAATCCGTTCGAAGTCCTCAGCCGCCAGAGCCGACAGCTCGACCCGAATCGGCAGCCGGCCCTGCAGCTCCGGAATGAGATCCGACGGCCGCGCCAGATGAAAAGCGCCCGAGGCGATAAACAGAATATGGTCGGTGCGCAGCATGCCGTACTTGGTGGTCACGGTAGAGCCCTCAACCAGCGGCAGCAGGTCGCGCTGTACGCCCTCGCGGGAGATGCTGCCGCCGTCGCCGTATTCGGAGCGCTTACAGACCTTGTCCATCTCGTCGATGAACACGATGCCGTTTTCCTGCGCCGCCTCGAGCGCCTGCTGCTTGATCTCGTCCTGATTGATCAGCTTGCCGGCCTCTTCTTCGATCAGCACCGGGCGGGCTGCCTTAACCGTCATCTTGCGGCTCTGGGTACGCATGTTGCCGATGTTTTTGAACATGTCACTGAGCTGGCTGGTCATCTCCTCCATGCCCGGCGGCGCCATGATCTCCACGCCAACACTGGCGGCGATTTCCAGCTCGATCTCCCGATCGTCCAGCTCACCATCGCGCAGCTTTCGCCGGAGCTTCTGGCGGGTCTCGTTGTCGCTGACCGGCTCGGTCGGCGAGTTTGCAAACCCCATCGTCTGACGCCGGGGCAGCAGCGCGTCCAGGATTCGGTCTTCCGCGGCGTCCTCCGCCCGACTCTGAACCCTCGCCATCGCCTGTTCGCGGGTCAGGTTGAAAGCCACGTCCGCGAGCTCGCGAATGATCGACTCAACGTCTTTGCCCACGTAGCCCACCTCGGTGAACTTGGTGGCCTCAACCTTTACAAACGGGGAACCCGCCAGTGCCGCCAGGCGCCGGGCAATTTCGGTTTTGCCGACGCCGGTGGGGCCGATCATCAGGATGTTCTTGGGGGTGATTTCTTCGCGCAGATCTTCCGTCACCTGCATGCGCCGCCAGCGGTTGCGCAGCGCAATGGCCACCGCCCGCTTGGCGTCGTTCTGGCCAATGATGTGTTTGTCCAGTTCCTGGACAATTTCGCGTGGCGTCATGGCGCTCATGACTTCAGCTCCTCGATGGTGAGGTTGGTGTTGGTGTAGATGCAGATGTTGGCCGCGATGTGCAGCCCTTTCTCGACAATTTCCCGCGGCGCGAGCTCAGTTTCGTCCAGCAGCGCACGGCACGCAGCCTGCGCG
>JBCDKA010000185.1:0-7057 GCA_038747195.1 Pseudomonadota bacterium | reverse complement strand
GCTGGCTGCTGGGCACCTTCGGCGACGCCCAGGTAGGCCCGTTCTACCTCGGCTGGCTGGCTTTGGCGTCGATCTTCAGCGGCTTTATCGCCTTTGAAATCATCGGTCTCAACATGCTGGCTCAGGTCGATTGGAACCCGATTGAGTTTGTCAGGCAGCTGTTTTGGCTATCGCTTGATCCGCCGACCGCCGAGCACGGACTCGGGTTAGCGCCGCTGGAAGAAGGCGGCTGGTGGCAGCTGGCCGGTCTGTTCCTGACCGTGTCGATCCTGCTCTGGTGGCTGCGTATGTACCTGCGGGCACGGGTGCTCGGTATGGGTACCCACATTGCCTGGGCGTTTGCTTCGGCTATCTGGCTGTACCTGGTGCTGGGTTTCCTGCGGCCGCTGGCCATGGGCGACTTCTCCGAGGCGGTGCCGTTTGGCATCTTCCCGCACCTGGACTGGACACAGAACTTTTCGCTGAAGTACGGCAATCTGTTCTATAACCCGTTCCACATGCTGTCCATCGCCTTCCTGTACGGATCAACGCTGCTGTTTGCCATGCATGGTGCAACCATCCTGGCGACCGACCGCTTTGGTGCACATAAAGAAGTGGAGCAGATCTTTGACCGCGGTACGGGTGCTGAGCGTGGCGCGCTGTTCTGGCGCTGGACGATGGGCTTTAACGCTTCCATCGAGTCCATCCATCGCTGGGCCCTATGGTTTGCCATACTCTGCACGCTGACCGGCGGCATCGGGATCATCCTGTCCGGGACGGTGGTCGATAACTGGTACCTGTGGGCCATGGAACATGGCATCGCACCGAATCCCAACCCGTAGACGAAAGACTGACCAGAGGGCTATATGCCCGTTTCGTTCGAGAGCAAAGAAAGGGCCCATTCGGGCCCTTTTCTTTTGCTCACTCATGGAAAGCCGGACCGGCGCCCAGCGATCAATACGTAAAGCGATGCTCTTAACTGGCCCGCAGTCTGACCCTCGAGCAATGCTTGACCCATGTGGCGTTAAATCGCCCGTTTAGGCTGCTGAACTTAGCCCGTTCCGACGCGTCCGCCAGCTCGGTTCCCGACAGAGTTTTCTGCAACGAATGGCGGCCTTTCGCGGCGCTGCGCTGCGCAAAGAACGACGGCAATCCCGGGGCCAGCGCGCACCCTACGTAGACCAATACCCACCCCACATTCTGCGCTGCGGCGATTTGTGAGGCCCCACAAAAAAACCCCGGACGATGAGCCCGGGGTTTTGCTTGCGAGTTACGCGAGCCGGTGGCGGCCCGCCCTCCGACTGGGGTCAGCCGCCGACGGTAAACGTGCCCCGCATCACGGCCCAGTGTCCCGGGAACGTGCAGATGTACGAGTAGGTACCTGACAGGCCTTCCAGCGAAAAGCTGATGCTTGCCGACTCGCCGCCACCGATGAGCTTGGTAGCAGCAATAATGCGATCGTCATCGGGCACGTAGTTGCCGGTAGGGCCCACCGCCATCGAGGCGTTTGCGACAGAATCGATGGCGTCCGTGGGCAGCAGGACCCAGTTGTGGCCCATGGCCTCTTTGGGAAACTGACCGGTATGGGTGAGGGTCACGGTCACCGCGTCGCAGCCTGCCGGAGCGGAAAGCTCGTTGGTGCTGTAGGCGATGGTGTCACCCGCTTCGATCTCGAGCGTGCAGCCCGCTGCCACGTTGGCCACCTCTTCTGCTTTGCCCATCACTCCCGCCGCAGCCCCGGCGGCCGCGCCGGCAGCCGCATCGCCGGCATCGCTGGCGATCTCTTTAGCGTCGTCCATGGCATCACCGGCCATGTCCTTGGCTTCGTCCATCGCGGCGCCGGCCATGTCTTTGGCGTCGTCCATCGCATCGTCAGCCATATCCATTGCGGCATCGCCGGCGTCTTTGGCCATCTCAGCCGCGGCATCGCCAGCATCACTCATGGCGTCCATCGCGTCGCCGGCCATGTCGGTCGCCGCGTCGCCCGCTTCGCTGGCCATATCGGCTGCCGCCTCACCGGCCTCTTTCGCCATGCCGGCAGTCGCGTCGGCGCCGTCCTCAACGGCATCAGCCACCTCGGCCGCCGCTTCCTCAACGGTGTCAGCCGCTTTCTCAGCCATGGAACCGCTGCCGGAACTGCTGTCATCACCACCACCACAGGCGGTCAGTGCCAGCGTCAGCAGCGTCGCCAGCAGGATAAGAAAAAAGTTTTGACGCTTCATAGGGGAGTCTCCGTATGTAGATATGTGTCTACGTAAACAACTGCCATTCTAACAAAGAATGTTTGAGGTCCAACGTCCGTCCGGTTGATCGCTGGGGCCAGTTTCGAGCAGCTAGGCGTCCGCGGTTCCGGGCCAGTCCAGCACGCCGCAAAGCTGCTCCAGCAGGGCCCGAAACTCCAGCGAAAAGAGCGCAAACCTCGCGTCCAGTTCTTCCAGCGCCGTTTCGGTCCGGATGTCGCTCAGCTGGCTTTGCACCTGATCCAACGCCTTGACCCGCAGCAGGGAAAGCTCTTCGGTCACGCTGAAGCTCAGGCGGTCCTGCCAGACCAGTCCCAGGCGAAAGGCCTGCATACCCTGCTCCACATGACGCCGGATATCCGAACGCTCAAGCTCCTGGCGTCGGCAGCGGATGGTGGCGCTGGCGTCGCGTTCGTCGCGCAGATCACACTCTTCTCCGAGCGTGAAGCCCTGGGGCGCGTCGCCGCTCTGGAGCCAGGCGGTGAGCTTGCGGCAGATGGCGGGTTTGGCGTCGGGTGCGGTGATGGTGATACCGGTCACGTTCATGCGCAGCAGCCCCAGCAGATCCTCGGCGGTTTTACGGCTGGCGGTGTCGACCACCAGCCAGCCGTCTTCGAGGTCGAGATAGGCATCGACGTGTCTGGGTTTGACGAACGCGCGCGGCAGAAGGTCCATCAGCACCTCGTCTTTCACGCGGAGCTTCTCAGCTCTGGCGGCGCGCTGCCCGGTCTTTCGTTCAGCTTCGAGCAGCCGCTGACTGACGGCCTCTTTCACGACGGCGGGAGGCAGGACTTTCTCCTCGATCCCGAAACGAAACAGCACGCAGCGGCCGACGATATGGGTCAGCACGTCGGAGTCTCTACCGTAGGGTGAAACCCAGCCGGCGGAGCCGGGCTCGAGCCGGCCACAAGGACTTAAGACCCCTGCCGAGAGCTGATCGGCGAGCTGTTCGGGCGCCAGGCCCGGCAAACGGGCGGCATAGATACTGAGATTGGAAAACACCGGGTAGCCTTGCGCGGAAAGCCGCTATTTCAGCAGAAAAGGCGCTTGTGCGGTAATATCTTGTTATGCCGTTTTCCAACCGGGCTTTCACCTTTCAACGCCTGGCTGGGCTCGCTCTGATGATCAGCGCTGCGGTCCCCGCGCTCGCCCAGAACGCCTACCCGCCAAGCTGTTTCGAGCCAGGCCCGCTGCCGACGCTGGCCAACAGCTACGTTGAGGGCACCATCCTTTTCGAATACTCAGCCGTGTTGCCTGACGCCACCGCGCCGCGAGGCATTTCGGTCCCCGTGCAAATCCGTTCATGGCGGGTACCCTGCCATACCAACGGCTCCGCGCTGCTGATCGAAATCACGCCCCAGGGCGGCCTGCCGCTTGCGCCCCTGGTGGATCTGGTCCAGAACGATGTACAGGTGCCGGTGCGGGTCGCCTCGGAGGCCAACACGCTGACCCAGGACGACTCGGGACGGCAGCTGATTCAGAGCCCGGGCGCCGCCCAGGGTCCGGGGCTGCGCATGGTGGTGGAGTCCAGCCCGGCCACCGACAATGCCGGGATCGATTTTGACGATGAGCTGACCCTGATCATTCAGGACGTCCAGTTTCTCCGAACGCTGGACTATCCCGCCTACAGCCCAGCCGAATACGGTGTGCCGACGTTTCAGCAGATTTCAGCCCGCCACGCCGGCAGCTGGTTTAATCGCGTCCGGGACGGTGAAGGTGTGATTGTCGAGGTCAGTGAAGGGCCCGAGGGCCGGTCGCTGGTCGTGAGCTGGTACACGTACCTGGGGGGTCGCCAGCAGTGGCTCATCGGCAGCGCCCCGCTGCCGGCTGGTGCCCGCGAGCTGACGGTACCCGTGATCCGCACCAGCGGTGCTGACTTTGGTCCGGCCTTCGACCGCAACGACGTGCAGCGCGAATCGTGGGGTTCGGTGACGCTTCGCTTTCTCGATTGCCAGCAGCTGGAGTTCAGCTACGACGGCGCGGACGGCATCGGCGAGCTCCAGCTTCAGAGATTAACTAGCGTATCGGGTCTGCGCTGCTGAGGTCGGATTCTGTCGCTTCCTGCCCGGGCATCAGCCAATCGCCGCCATTGTCCTTGGTCTCCAGCCCCGCAAAATCGAATAACGAACGGTCAGCGAGCTGCGACGGGGCGACGTTGCCGATGGCGCTGAAGATACTCTCGATGCGTCCGGGATGGATGCGCGCCCAGTCCTTGAGCATCAGCTTGATGGCCTGGCGCTGCATATTGGGCTGGGTGCCGCACAGGTTGCAGGGAATGATCGGGAAGTTGCGCCCGGCGGCATACGCCTCGATATCGGCCTCCCGGCAGTAAGCCAGCGGTCGGATCACGATGTGCCGGCCGTCATCCGACTTCAGCTTCGGCGGCATGGCTTTCAGCGAACCGCCAAAAAACAGATTAAGGAACAGCGTTTCAATGATGTCATCCCGATGATGGCCCAGCGCAATCTTGGTGATGCCGTTTTGACTGGCCCAGGTGTACAGGGCCCCGCGCCGCAGCCGGGAACACAGGCCGCAAAACGTCTTCCCCTCAGGCACCACCGACAGCACCGTGCTGTAGGTGTCCTGCTCGATGATATGAAACGGGATCCCCAGTTCGCCCAGATAGTCGGGCAGCACGTGCTCAGGAAAACCGGGCTGCTTCTGATCCAGGTTGACCGCAATCAGCTCAAACGACACCGGCGCCTTCTTCTGCAGCGCAAGCAGCATGTCGAGTAGCGTATAAGAGTCCTTGCCGCCGGAAAGGCACACCATGACCCGGTCTCCATCACCGATCATTTGGTAGTCCATGATCGCTTTGCCCGTGGCGCGGCGCAGGCGCTGCTGGAGCTTGCCCTGCTGGTATCTTGCTTTGCGTGCGGTGGTGGTCAAGGTGGCTTTCCCGGGTGGTGAGGGCATCGATTAGACGGCACTGCGTACCTTCGTAGACAAGGCCTGAGTGCACGTATATGGTAACGACAGCATGCCTGATGGGGAACCGCCCAAATGAGATTCAGTATCCTGCTGCTGCTGGCGCTTGTCGGATGCAGCGCACCGGCGACACGCACCGAGCTGAGCACCGACACCGCAAAACAAGGCGCCGTTATCGGCGTGCTGCCGATCAATATGCAGCAGAAGTTAGAGGCCCGGGTCGACGACAACCCGATTGGATTTGCCGGGACGGCCGGCCGGCTGGCGGTCTTCAAGGGTGAACAGACCCGCCAGAAGCGGCTGGTTGAGGCGCTGACCGAGGCGGACTTCGCCTACCGCGAGGAGGTGGACCGGCGCCTGCGCGAGGCGTTCGTCGAGTCGCGTCTGAACCTCAAGGAAATCCAGTTCAAGCGAACGATCGATAACGTGTTGGGTGAGGTGGCGCCGGGTCGCTTCGAACGCCGGCCGCCGAAGAACGAGCCGGTCGATTTCCTGCTGGACGTCTACATCGATGTCGTCGGGTACATCGCGCCGTCGATCAACCAGGACTACCTGCCGACGCTCCACGTCGGCGCCCGCCTGCTGGATGCTAAAACGCTGGACGAGGTCTATCTGACCCGGGTTGAGTACAACCCCCTGGATGCCGACGAGGCGACGATCACGCTGGAGGCCGACAGCTCCTATGCCTTTAAAGACACGGAGGCAATGCTGGCAGAAAAAGATCGCGCTGCCGAGGGACTTGCCAAAGCCATGGATGCCGTCGCTGAGCAGCTCCGCGCCGATATGATGGCGCTGGCTGCGCCCGAAGGTGGCTGAAACCGACCATACGCTGGCGGGGCGACTGTCGGAGCTGAGGCTGGAACATCGCGCGCTGGATCAGGCCATCGAGTCTATGGGCCAGACCGGCGCTGATGAGCTCAACATTCGCCGCCTGAAGAAACGCAAGCTCAAGCTGCGCGACCAGATCACAATTCTGGAAAGCCAGCTGATCCCCGATATCGACGCCTAGGCCGCCATCTCCTCCACCGGCTTAGGCGCCGGCGAGAGGCGCCAAATATTGTGCCGGACCTCTTTGCTCAGGACCGTCTTGGCGTCTCGGATCACTATTTCGAGCGCCTCGTTGAACACCAGTTTCCCGTCTTCCGAAGTGGTGAGCACACCCTCGCGGCGCAGGATCCGGATGAAGTTTCTGAACAGGGCTTTGTCGAAGAATTCGGGCGTTTCGAAAGCCACCGTGACGGCCAGGCGTTTGGCGGTGTGGTGACACTGGTTTTCCAGCTCCGAGGCCGTCATCGTGCCCGGGCCGTTTTTCACCAGCAGCGCGACGGTGATGTAGAAGCGCTCCAGCGAGGAGAAGATCGGCTGGCTGAGCATCGAGAGCTGTAGCGCCTGCAGCGTTTCGCCGCGAACGCGCTGCAGCACGTCCGGCTGCTCGGAGGCCACCAGCAGGCCTAGCTGGCGAAACTGTGCCAAACACTTGTCGCAAGCCTCTAAAAACTCTTCGCCGGTCCAGGGCAGGAACAGCTCGTCTTTGAGGAACGGGTAAAGCACGCGCGCCATGCGCTCAAAGTCCTCCCGCCGAAAGCTCATGTTGTTGCGAAATACGCAGGCGCACCAGGAGTAAAGAGCCACTGCATGCAGCGAGTTATTCCGAAAGTACGACAACAGCCAGGCGTTCTTTTCGCTGCAGACCACCATGTCGCCCAGGCTATCGCTGCGCCGCTCGACCAGCCCAAACTGATCGCAGTATTCGATCACCTCTCGGCCGGTGAGGTCGGTCACCGCAGCGTGAGGCGATAGCGGTAGACGAATCAGCAGCTCTCGCAGCAGATCGATCTGGGATTCCAGGTCATCGACCGCCATCGCGTTACGCGGACTCGAAAGCAGCGCAATAGCAAGCAGGTTCATCG
>JBCDKA010000184.1:0-7370 GCA_038747195.1 Pseudomonadota bacterium | reverse complement strand
GCATCAGATCGCCAACCCGTGACCACTCCAGCGCGAAGCGGGTGCCATCGACAGGGCTGGCGGCGCGATGGATGGCGTCGGGTGACATGCCCGCAGCAACGGCGATATCGGTGATCAGATCGGGCACGTCATCGGGCAGTCGCCCTCGCTCGTAGCCCGGCAGTCGGCAGACAACCAGCTGATCGGGATTGGCCTTGAGCGCCGCATGCACCAACCCCTCGATCAGGCCGTCACTGCGATCGCCGGCCTGTCCTAAGAGCACCAAGCGTCGCTGCGCTGGCATCGCGGCCACCGTCTGCGCAACCGACGATAGTCCATGCTCGTTGTGGGCAAAATCGACGATCGCCTGCACGCCCTTGCCCCGGAAGATGTTCCCCCGCCCCGGATTTTCCGCCGGTCCACCGTGGAAATCTCGTAACCCCTTGCTGATGGCGTGATGGTCGCAGCCGAGGACATGACCCAGCGCCGCAGCCGCCAGGGCGTTTTGTACGTTGTGGCGCGCCTTGCCGAACAGGGTCACGGGGATATCGTTGATCGGCATGATGAGGTGCTCACCGCCGCGATCCCGGTACGCGAGGTGTCCTTTACTGACGACAAACCCTTCGCCTCCCGCCATGCAATGACCCTCGATCAGCGGATGCTCCGCGTTCTCGCTGAACCAGATAAAGCGCTGAGCCGGCAGCTGCCGGGCAAATTCGACAATTCCCGCGTCATCCGCGTTGAGCACCAGGAACTTCCGGTCAGCCAGGCCCTTGTGAACAATGAACTTGGCGTCGCGGAGCTCCTCCACCGTGTGAATGCCGTACTCTCCCAGGTGGTCAGCAGCAATATTGGTGATCAGGGCCGCGTCAGCGTTGGTGACACCGAGTCCACGCCGAAGCATGCCGCCCCGTGCCACCTCCAGCAGCGCTACCTGGGTCTGCGGGTGGCGCAGCAGCGTGCGCGCGCCGCCGGGTCCTGAGTAGTCGCCGGTGTCGATGGTTTCATCGCCGACACGGATATAGTCGGTCGAGGTCACGCCAGTGGTTCGAGCGGAGGCCGCCAGGATCGACGCGGCGAGCCTAACGGTGGTCGACTTGCCGTTGGTGCCGGTCACCAGCGCCACCGGCACCTCGCCATAGTGGCCCGCCTGCTCCCAGTCCACCTGATCAGGGTCAGGAAGGCTGTCGCTGTTCCACGTTTGCGCTCGGTGTCCGTAGCCGACCGAAACCTCGTCGTCGTCCACTAAGAAAGGTGTGCCGCGGGCGTCTGCAGCCTCCTGCAACGCGATGAGCTTGGGGTTCTGTTCGTCGACGATCAACGACCGGAGCCGGGTGACGGTCTCGTCCAGTGGGGGAAGAGTTGTGCCGTCGAGCTCGCAGCGGGCGAACTCGAACGCGGCCTCGTTGACTTCGGTGGCGGCGTACAGCGCATCGATCGGTGCGGTGATCACCAGACACACGCCCGTCTCGTGGAGGCGATGGAAGCACTGACTGTTCCCCCAGCCGACAGCTTCCAGCAGGTCGCCGACGTGGCGGCGCCAGGCAAACGCCAGATCTGCCTGGCGACTGCGGTCGATGAGAATGTCGCAGATTGCGCCCGGTAGCTGGCTGAACAGGTTAGGGCCGGTAAGTCGCCGCGAATCTTCCAGCTGCATGTCAGTGTCGCGAGACATTCGTGTTCACACAGGACACGCGCTAGTCGCCGTCTTCCACTTCCCTGGCGGCCAGCCTCACGCCGCGCTCATCGCGGATCAGTTGATCATCGTCCATCAGGTCAAAAGATTGCGCCACAAGGCTGACGTTGCTGACGGTCGGTGTAGGCTCCGGCGGCTTGCTGGTCCTTTCGCCGGCGAACTCAAAATGAATGATCTGCTTCCAGCAGCGCGTGATGTCGTCACCAAAGATGACGAGCAGATCACCTTCGGCCGCCTGCAGCAGCGCGTTGTCCACCGCAAGCTGTTCGTCGGCAATCATCTCGATCTGGTCCGCATCCACGCCATTGGCTTCCAGCGATGCCTTCAGCATGCGCGGCACCTCACCTTCTTCGCGGCCGCGTCGGTTGTCGTCGGCTTTGACAATGTAGTGATCGAAGTGCCCAGCGGCCTCCATGGCGATCGCGGCGACATCCTCATCGCGTCGATCTCCGGGCGCTGCAAGCACCACAATTCGCCGGCCCGCAACGTCCAGGCGGTCGACCGTTTGGCACATGGTGGCGACGGCAGCCGGGTTGTGGGCGTAGTCCAGGATGACGCGAAACGGGTGTTCATCAAAGACGTTCATGCGGCCCGGCGCCTGGAAGAAGCTGGTGCTGAAGGTGCGCAGCCCGTGGCGGATGTCCTCTAGCTTTTTGCCCATGGAAAAGGCGAGGGCGCTGGCGAACATGGCGTTTTGCACGTTGTGGGCCGCCTTGCCTTCGAGGGTTGCCGGGATCAGGTGGGTCCAGACCAGCGGAATGTGATTACCGCCCTCATAGATGGTGATCATGTCACCGTTCATTCCCTGCTCCAGCACCACGGCCCGGCCGCCGGCTCGGGTGTGTTCTCTGACCAGCGGGTGGGCGGGATTCATCGTGACGTAACAAAGATGGCGGGCCTCGGTGTAGTCGGCCATGCGAAGGCAGTGTTCATCGTCAGCGTTCAGCACGGCGGTGTCCTGAGCCACCTCAACCACCACCCGCTTGATCTCCGCAAGCTGCTCCAACGTGTTGATGCCCTTCTGACCGAGGTGGTCTGCGCTGATATTGAGGCAGGCGGCAACGTCGCTGCGTCGATAGCCCAAGCCAGCTCGCAGAATGCCACCGCGGGCGGTCTCCATCACCGCGACGTCCACCGTTGGGTCGCGCAGCACAATCTGGGCGGCTGAGGGGCCGGTCATGTCACCTTTGACCGTAAGATGGCCGTCGATGTAGACGCCGTCAGTGGAGGTTGAGCCCACCACATGCCCAGCGGTCTTAAGAATGTGTGACAGCATACGGGCGGTGGTCGTCTTACCGTTGGTGCCCGTGATGCCCGCAATCGGAATGGTGCTTTGCGAGCCTTCCGGAAACAGCATGTCCAGCACCTTGCCGGACACGTCCCGGGGCTCACCCTCGGAGGGTGCCACGTGCATTCGGAAACCGGGTGCCGCGTTCACCTCCACAATGGCGCCACCGATATCCTTGTAAGACTGCGTAATGTCGTCAGTCAGGAAGTCGACGCCGCCCACGTCCAGTCCCACCGCAATCACCGCTCGCTCCGCCATGGCGCGATTGTCTGGATGAACCACGTCGGTGACATCAACGGCGGTCCCGCCGGTGGACAGATTGGCCGTGGAGCGAAGGTAGAACACCTCACCATCAGCAAGGACCGTGGTCTCGTCGTAGCCCGCGTTGCCCATAAGTCGCCTGGCCTGCTGATCGATCTCTATCTTGGTCAGCACCTTTTCATGACCGATGCCGCGGCGAGGGTCGGCATTGACTCGATCGATCAGCTCGCTGATCGTATTTTCACCGTCGCCGACAACGTGACCGGGAACCCGCTTGGCGACCGCCACCAGCTCGCCGTTCACCACCAGCATCCGGTGGTCCATGCCGGAGATATAGGACTCGACCAGCACCGAACGGGAGTTGCCCCGCTCGCGTGCAACTTTGAAGGCCTCCTCGACGGCCTCATCATCGCTGAGGTTGATTGAGACGCCGCGGCCGTGGTTGGCGTTCAGAGGCTTGACCACAATGGGATAGCCGATACGGCGCGCGGCCCTCACGGCCTCACGGGGGGAATAGACCATTCGTTGCTGCGGTACCGGCAGCCCCAGGTCGTTCAGCAGATTGTGCGTGTCTTCCTTGTCGCAGGAGATCTCGACGGCGATGTGGGTTGTCTTGCTCGTGATGGTCGCCTGGATACGCTGCTGATATTTGCCGTGGCCGAACTGCACCAGCGAATAATCATTCAGCCGGAGCCAGGGGATATCGCGAGCTTCGGCGGCGGCGACCAGCGACGCCGTGCTTGGCCCCAGCTCCTTGCGCTGGGCAAAGCGGATAAACGAGTCGCGTTCATCCTCAAAATCAAAGTCTTTGTCGATGTGCTCGGCGAGCTGCTCGCGCAGCGGCTCTGGGAGCAGCGTCAGGATCAGCTGCCGCCCGATGCGCGCTGCCTCCAGACCCACGTCCCGCTGGTGGTACTGGAAAACCACGTTGTAGCAGCCGGGCTGGCCCTCGATGGAACGGGTCCTGCCGAACGATACGTCCGAACCGGCGATGGTCTGAAGCTCGAGAATCAGGTGCTCCCACAGGTGCCCGAGCCAGGTGCCCTCGTCTTCATGCATCCGGCGCAGAAAGCCGCCGGCAACGCCGTAGGAACACCCGTGCTCCGCCAGGCCGGGTAGGGCACGACTGATCCCTTCAAGGAAATCGGTACCCAGCTTGGCGGACGGCCACTCCTCGAGGATGCCGAGATCGATCTGATGTCGGATCACCGGGAAGTGCGCGTACAGGTTGGGACCGCGGTAAACGTTTGTGCTGAGTATTTTCATGCCGATTCTCTGCTGCAGGCCTGCCATGCTAGCAGCCCGCTGGGCGGTGGGAAATGAGGTGGCTCAGTTGAGCGTAATGGCCTGCGCCTGTCGGGTTTCCAGATTGAAGTGGTCACCGGCGGTAAGGATATGCAGCGTCAGGCCGATCAGGCTGATCGGATCCTGATCGGACGCATCGTGCATGGACGAATGCTGGAGCCCCGACGGGTCAACCACCGTAATGGCGCCGCTGCCGACCACCTCAAGCGTTCCCCGCGGGCTGATAAAAGCGGCGGTGTCTTCATCGATGCCCAGGCCGGTGGCAAATGGGTTGTACGACAGGGCGGTGAGGAGTCTGCCCAGGCGATCACGCTGGCGAAAGTGCTGGTCGACAATCGCCTTGTTGGTCAATCCGAGGCCGGGCGCCATCGTGACGCCGTCTTCGGTGGGAGTCGGCCCGGTCGGCCCGCCGGCAATCATGTGTTCACAGACGATGGCGGCGCCCGCGGAGGTGCCAGCCACATGAACACCCTTGGAAAATCGATCGCGGATGGACCGGGCGACGGGCGTTCCGCCAAGAATGGTTGATAGCCTCAGCTGATTGCCGCCGGTCAGAAAAATTCCGCTGGCGCGCTCCAGCGTGTCGACAATTTCCTCGGCGAAGCAGTCTTCCCGCTCGTCGATCGGGATATAGCGCGAGCGAGCGCCCATTTCCTCGAACAGGGATACATAGTTAGGGCCGGTTTCAGCCAGCTCGGAGGCCGTGGGAATCACCAGAATCCGCGCATCGCGGCCGCCGCAAAGCTTCATGAAGCGGCGCAGGATCACTGCGTCCGTGGAACGTTCCTCGGCACCGCCGATAGGTATCAGCCAGCCGCGTTTCGATGTGTCGCTCAAGTCCTCTCGCTCCCGTTGTGCCTGAAATGCCGCTTCGGTCAGGAAAACCGCGGCATTCTAGCGGCTGGACACAAGCAGGGCTATGGTCGACACCGACAAATCGCTTCCGCTCGGAAATTTACCGGAAATTCTTGACTGTGCCCGTCCTATCGGTAGCCTGCGCGACATGATGAATAAAAGCATGATTTTGACGCTGCTGCTGCCGGTCCTGCTGCTAAAGGTTTCCGCTGCCGCAGCGGAAGAGGTCGACAGCCGCAAGCTCTACGCTCAGCTCGGGGCCTACGCGCATTACAGTGACGACGAAGACTTTTCCGGCGCGCCGCTGATGGCGTCTTTTGAGATCCGGAACAGTCGGAACCGGCTTTACGGACTGTCGCTGTTTAACAACTCGTTCGGACAGTTCTCGCAGTTTGTCTACTATGGCTGGGAGTTTCCGCTACCGCGTTTGCACCGCTACGCGCGGGCGAAGCTTGCCTTGGGCATTGTGCACGGGTACCGCGACGAGTTCGAAGACGAGCTGGCGCTGAACTTCGGACGGTTTGCACCGGGGCTCGTCCCGGCCATCGGGTTCAAGAAAGACGGTCTCGGCGTAGATCTGGTGGTTCTCAGCAACGCGGCGCTCATGATTGCGGTCGGCAAAGACTTCGATCTGTAGGCGTACAATTGGCTTTATAACAACGAGGAGTGCTCGGCTATGCCACGAGACGTTCAATATGGAGAGATCGAGTCGCTGGTCGGTGAGGAGTTGGGCGTTTCCGACTGGCTGACCATCGATCAAGACCGGGTAAACGCGTTTGCTGACGCGACGCTCGACCCGCAGTGGATTCACGTAGATATCGAGCGAGCTACCCAGGAAATGGGCGGCACGATCGTGCACGGCTTTCTGACCCTGTCTCTGATGGTGCACCTGAGCGAACAGGTTGTTGCCTGGCAAGGGGTTTCCCGGGTGATTAACTATGGCTGCAACAAGATCCGGTTCACGGGCATGGTACCCACCGGATCCCAGGTGCGGATGCGGATCACGCTTCCAGCAGCTGAACCCAAGGGCGAAGGCAAGCTGGTGACGCTCAACTGTGTGGTGGAGGTTGAAGGCCAGGAGCGACCGGCGCTGATCGCCGAGTGGCTCTGCGTGCTTTTCCCTTAGGCTCGACTGGCGTAGTAGTCTGAAAAAGTCTGGATGAAGCGATCGAGCTGATCGGCCGGGAGCTGGTTGATGCCGGCCGCCGCCTTGCGGCCGCCGCCCGTTTCGAACTGTCGACAGATATCGTCTGCGCCGTAACGCCGATTGATGGGTGCACGCACGCTCACCAGCAGACCTTGATCACCCTCAGTCACCACCGCATGGGCGCAGTCAGGAGCATCGTTGGCCAGCTCGTTGCCGAAAACGCCGCTGACGCGGCGTGACCAGGGTTCGTTCGGCAGGCCGACCACCGCGGCGTGCGGCAGATCCAGCAATCGGTTTGCGCCGCGCGCCCTAGCCAGGTCGTCCACATAACCCTGACTCAGCTTTGGGAAAGTGTCCTTGTCGTCGTCGACGAACGCCAGCGGATCAGGGTAGAGCAGAAGCCGCTGATAGAGGTCTTCGGGTGGGAAGTGAAGGTCGTCAATCCTGGCACCGTAGGCGTTGTAGTTGATACAGGTGCCAAGGCTTTGCAGCTTGGCAAAATCGTCTGATGACAAAGAGGCTTTGTCAGCCAGGACCTGCGCCGACGAAGCCAGGTTGTCGCCGAGCGTTCCCGCGATCGCCCAATGGATGAACTGTCCCTGCAGCTCTCGATTGACCAGCATGCTGGTGCAGACGTTAGGCTCGGTGTTGATCCGCGTGGTTAAACCCGGGTGCTCGGGGACCTCTCCAGCGAAATGGTGGTCGATGTAGTGAACCTCAGCGCCGCGCTCCAGCAGCTGCCGGAGTGCGTCCCGATTCTTATCGAGCGAAATATCGAGCACGGTGACTTGATCACCGGCACTGGCGGAAACCCGCTTCAGCAGGCTGATGTCTCGCTT
>JBCDKA010000183.1:0-7423 GCA_038747195.1 Pseudomonadota bacterium | reverse complement strand
CGCCTTTTTCTGTCGAGGTTTCGGCCTCACTCACGCCCAGCAGGGCCAAGCTCAGTACACAGATTCTCAGCAGCATGGGAGTCGGAATCCTTGCGGTTGAACAATTGCGCCAGTATCCGGCGACGCCGGAGACGGCGCAAGCTGACGGATGCAGGGGCAAGGCGTTTCCGGCGGGAACTACAGAAAAGTGTCGCCGCCGTTGGGGCTGAGACACTGGCCCTGGTAGTGACGCCCCGCTTCTGAGGCCAGAAAGACGTAGCTCGGCGTAATGTCGTCCACCTCGGCGATCCGCTTAACCGGGATGGCTTGCCGGACCTGCTCCATGATGGCCGGCGGCACGTCAGCCAGCATAGGCGTGTTGGTGGCGCCGGGCGCAACGCAGTTGGCGGTGATGCCGCTATCGGCCAGCTCCAGCGCCAGGGACCGGGTGAACCCGATGATCGCGCCCTTGGCGGCCGTGTAGTGGGCGAAGCCGGCGGCACCTTTGTAGGCAAGCTGCGAGGCGGTGCTGATGATCCGGCCTCGACCGCGCTCATACATACCGGGCAGCACTTTTCGGGTGACCAGAAAAACGCCTCGCAGATGAATGGCAATCAGCTGATCCCACTGCTCCGTCGGCATCTTGTGCACCGGCGCCGCGTTGGCGATGCCGGCGTTGTTCACCAGGATATCGATATCGCCCAGCTCGGCCGAAACCTCGTCCACCATTTGGGCGACCGCGGATTCATCGCTGACGTCGCCTTCAAAGGCGAGTGCCCGACCACCCAAAGCGTCGATCTCATCGCAGACAGCTTGGGCGTCTGCCTGCTGCGCGGGGGCTGGATAGTTGACGGCTACCGCTGCGCCCGCGGACGCCATCGCCAGGGCAATCCCGCGCCCGATGCCGGAACTGGCGCCCGTGATCAGCGCGGTATGGTCGGTGAGCGAAAAACTCAAAACTTGCTGTCCGTCTTCATCGGCTGTTTACAGCTCAAAGCCATCGCCAAAAACCAGATCGGGCGGGCCGGCCGTCAGCGTTAACACTGCGGGGAAAAAGAATTCCTGATCGCCCCGGGATCCGCGAGTGCCGCTGAGCACAATCGAGCGCAGTTCGATCGACCCGACGTCGGTGGCCGGCGCCGTCCAGGGAATGATGATCTCCGTGGTCGCCGCCGGCCCGAGGCTCGTATGCGAGGCGGTCGCCTCGGGTGCATCGGGGCAGGTAACAATTGGTGACCCGATGTTGCCATCACTTTTGTCGAAGGTCCCGACGCGCATTCCCATGGTTGTTTCGCCATAGACTAGGAATCCGTTGAATTCGGAGACATCCGTAGCAAAGACCGAGATCATGTACGTCTGGCCGGGGACATAGGTGGTGCCGCCCATGTCGAACATCACCTGAAACGGACCGGCGCCGGGCAGATTCCGCGTCCGGGAGCCCATGCCGGTAATCGCACTGGCTTCGGCGATACAGGTTCCGGGGCCGCTGGCGAAAGCCGCAGGTCGCTGGGCGGGCAGGGCGAGGAGCAGGACTGCAGCGGCAGCCGATAACGATCTGGCATACATCGATGGCGAGTATGCCAAAGGCGAAGCCCTGTGTCCGAACTATTTTGTGGGTCGGATGACCGCCGGCGTGCGGGGGCTTTAGCGGATTGGTGTCAGCGCCAGCGGGCTTCGGTATATTCGGGAGACATCAACCGTGAGGGGCACCCTATGAGCTTTTCTATCCGGAATGCCGCCAGACCTGAAAGCCTGCGCTGGCCGTACTTGCTGCTAGCGGCAGCGGCACTGACGATGGCTGGTTGCCAGGAACGGGCCGAAGAGAGCACGAGCGCCAACGCAAAGGCGGTTGAACAAACTAGCGTCGCTGACTCCGCCGAGACGCTCGACAGCGCGCTTCAGCTCCTCTTCGACGCCCCCAATCGCTATGCGTATCCCGACGCTATTGAGGCGCTCGAGCGAGTCATCGCGGCAAACCCTGGGGACCCCAAGGCGAACCTGATGTTGATATACGCGCTTGGCAAGTCGGGTAAATATGAGGAAGCCAAACCCTACCTGAAGACAGCGCAGCAGGCTCGCAACCGATTGGGGGCTCGGGATCAGCTTTGGCTGGCGGCCCTGACAGCCCGAGTCGACGATGAGAAAAGTGAAGAGCCCGCGCGGTGGCGTTTGGTTGTCGACAAGTTTCCTGACGATCGATGGGCTTGGTACGAACTGGCGTCTTCGCATTTGTCGCTGGAGCAGTTCGCGCAGAGTGCGGAGGCTGCCTCGGAGGCGCTAAGCCTCGAGCCCGACCCAGCGCGGTGGGAAGCGTCCTGGATCTACTATCTGCATTCCAAGGCGCTGTTCCGGGAAGGGCGTTTCGCTGAAGCGGCGGTGGCGGCAGAGGCCGGCCGCGACAACGCCACCACCTGGCGGTCGACGTACTTTCGGATGGCGATGGCTCAGGCTGCGGCCGGGCAGGTTGAGGATGTAGTCAGCCTCGTGGACCGCTATCGAGAGATTTCGCTCGACGAGGGTCGCAACAACGAGTCGTACACCGAAGCCAATATTGCGCTCTTTTATCATGAGCTGGGCGACTACGCGCGAGCGGTTGAGCATGCCCGGCGGTCGCTGGAACTCGAAGCCGGCGCCTACCAAGCCTGGGCGCTGGCTTACTGCCTGACCGATAACCAAGAGCCGCTGGAGGCGCTGGAGGTGCTGAGGACCGCGGCCGAAGGGTTTCCGGACAATCCACACGTCATGGCGTCAAGAAGCTACGCGCTGCTTGTGTTGGGGCGGCTGGATGAGGCTCGCGCCAGTATCCAAGCCGCCGAGGCGGCCAGCGCCAGAAAAAACGTGTTCTTCAGCCAGCTTGCCGCCAGAATCGAGCGTCGGGCCAGCGGGGCGACCACAGGGGGATCCGGCCGCGAGGAGCGGCTCTGGTTGGGCTAGACAACGAGCGCGTGCCGGGCATGGTCGCCCGGCACGGCAGCCGCTAGTATCTCGGGCGGTTGGGCGCCGCAGAGCTGGTGGCGCTCGATCCGTCTCGAGATGGGCGCGGGCGATCATCTGCGTCTTCAAAGCGCACAAATTGCGTCACGCCAACCTTGGTCGGATCCACCGCCTGGAGGACGTTTGGTTCGCCCAGGCGGGTGGGTGGTTCAATGCGACCGAGCGTTCCTGACTGGTCGTCGATCACGACCAGCGTTTGGTCAGCGTCGCTGACGACAACGCGCTGAGCGTCCTTGGCCGCGTATCGAGGCTCTGTGGCTTGCTCCGGTGATCGAGGGGATTCGGCGGGCGTAGCGGGGTCCCGCGCGAACGCGACGGGAGTCATCAGTGCGATGAGGAGCGCGGTCGTTAAGGTCTTTTTCTGTTTCATCATTGTTCTTGTCTCGAGTCGCCGCGCAGGCATTTCCGCAAGTTCTCTAGAGCGCGTCGACCAGCCTGTTGTTTGGGTTCCTTATTTGGGCGCTCGCCTGCAGGATTTTCAAGGCCCTTTGGCCAGAAAAACCTTGTTTGGAGCGCAGTTTTTTCCGTTTGTGAAGCGCAGTTTTCGCAGCGCACCTTCACAGGTTTTTGGCGGGGCCAGCGGCAACCTTTGGTCGCTCACCAACGGAGTGGATGTCGATGAAAATGCCAAAGAAGCTGCTGGCCATGAGTTCGATCGTGCTGCTGATGGCGGCGGCGAACGTGTTTGCCCAGGCTGAGCTGCAGCTTGAGGCACCTCCCCAGGCGGAGGCCGGCTGGCGGGCAGAGTACGGTCTGGGGGTGATTGTTAATCCAGAGTTTCAGGGCTCCGACGACTACCGCGTCCTGCCGGTGCCCTATATCGACCTTCGCTATGTCGACAGCGTCGGTGAAAAGTATTTTGTCAACGTGCCCCAGGGAATCGGCGCGTGGCTGGTGCGGCAGCGCAGCGATGAAGGTCGTCGTTCCCTCGATATCGGGGTGGCGCTGGCCCCAGGTTTTGCCAATCGGGATGACGAAGATTTGCCCGGCCTGGAGGATTTTGGCCCCGCGCTCGAAGCCCGGGCCTATGTGCGCTACGGCACCGGTCCCTGGAGCCTTCAGGCGTCGTTCTCCCAGGCGGTGGCCAGCGGTCACGAGGGGTTTTATGCGGATCTGTCGGCGGCTCGACGGGGCCGCTTCGGACGCGGCGGGTTTTGGAGCTTCGGGCCCACAGTACGGCTCGGTGACGGCAGCTACAACAGCGCCCTGTACAGCGTGAGCGCAGCGGAAAGCCTGACCTCTGGCCTGCCGGCCTACGACGCGGGTTCCGGGCTTGAGAGTGTGGCGCTTCAGGGGCTGGTCAGCCTGCCGGTCTCAAAAAACTGGCGCTGGACAGGGCTGCTCAGAGGCGGACGGCTGCTGAGTGATCCGGCGGACAGCCCGGTGGTGCAGGACGAAACGCAGCTGTTTTTTATCACCGCGTTCACCCGCCGCTTCTAATTAAGTCCCGTTGCAATAGCAGGTCCGGCGGCGGCACTATGGTGTAAGTCAACACGAGTGCACCGCTTGAACTCACTGGACACTGCCGTTCCCGTCGCGCGTGGGGCCACCGGTGAGGTGCTCAAAGCGTTCGACCGCGAGTCGGGACGTGACGTTGCCATCAAGCTGCTGAAGCTGCCCGATCCTGCCTGGGTTCAGCGAATGCAGCGCGAAGCCCAGGCTTTGAGTCGCATCCGCCACCCGCACATCTGTCGCGTCCTGGATACGGGCGAACACGGCGGACAACCGTGCCTTTACCTTGAATATGTCGACGGCAAACCCATCGACGAGGCGCTGACGGGTGTGGACCTCAAAACCCAGCTGAACGTCCTGGCCGATGTCGCGTCGGCGGTGCAGGCAGCTCATGCGGCGGGCATCGTGCATCGGGACCTCAAGCCCGGAAATATTCTGGTGAGCCGCAACGACGACAACCGATTCCATGCGTACGTGCTCGACTTCGGTCTGGCGCGTGCCGTGGACGATGCAACCGTCACCGCCACAGGCCAGCTGCTGGGAACCCCCGCTTACATGTCTCCAGAACAGGCGCGCGGTGAGCCAGCGAACGTACGCAGCGATCTGTTCTCGCTTGGCGTTGTGGCCTTCGAAGTTCTCGCTGGTCAACGGCCCTACCACGCTGACGGGGTGACGGAACTGTTGCTGCAGGTAGCCAGTCGGGATGCGCCGCCAATTCGTAGCGTTGATCCCCGACTGCCGGA
Organism: Pseudomonadota bacterium; assembly: GCA_038747195.1. Lineage (GTDB taxonomy): Bacteria > Pseudomonadota > Gammaproteobacteria > Xanthomonadales > SZUA-38 > JANQOZ01. The sequence goes on along the minus strand of JBCDKA010000183.1, from coordinate 2,255 downwards.
GTCGGTCGCTCGAATCGTCCAACACTGCCTCGAACAAAAGCCAAGCTGGCGCTACGCATCGGCGCGCGCTCTGCATGACGACCTCCGCGCGGCGGCGCTCGGGCAATCGGTGGCAGCGCCCACTGTGGGCGGTTGGTATCGGCTCCGAAGACGGGTCGCCCGCTCGCCACTCCTCAGTGCAGCGGTTTCGATCGCGGCCGTCAGTCTGGTGGCAGCCATAGCTTTCAGTACGTGGCAGCAGCTTCGGTTGAGGCAGATTGCCGCCTCGCTGGAGACTATTCAGCGTGCCACCGTAGGCGCGGAATCGAATCTGCGGCTGATCTACAGCAAGCCACTGCACGATGTGGGTCAGGAGGTGTCGACCTTGCTGGATCGGGCCCAGCAGGAACTGGATGCCTTAGACAGTACGGATGCGATGCTGCTACGAGCCCGCCATGTGGCCCGCGCGCGCCTGGCGTTTGCCCGCGGAGAGATGGCGGAGGCGGTCACCTCGCTAGACCGCGCTCGGGAGCTGGGTCCGCTGGACGATTCGCAGGCCGAATTACTGGCGCATGCCCATGCCAGCCGGTACTTCGATCGGGTGGCCGAGGCGGGACGGCTGCGTGATCCAGATAGCTATGAGGCAGCACTGACTCGGGCGCGTACCGATCATCTGGACCCCGCCCGGGCGCTGCTAAGCGAAGTGAAACAGCCCACGCTTGCAACCACCGGTGCGCTTGAAGCGCAGCTTGCCGGCAATACCGAAGCTGCTTTGAGCGCTCTCGACCAGCCGCTGCCGGACGAAATCTGGCCACTGCCACGCTGGCAGCTTGCTGCCGAACTGCTTCGCAGCGAGGCCGCCGAACACATGCGTGCGGGTGAGATTGAACAAGGCCGCGAGGTGCTCAAGCGGGCTATCGAACTTTCCATCAAATCCGTGGACCTGGCACGAAGCGACCCAGCCAGCTATCGCCGGTATTGCAGCCTGGTTGCTCTTCAGCTCAACAGCATGATTGTTGGGAACGCGACTTCGGTACCGTCGCTAGAACCATGTGACCGAGCGGTCATCGTCGATTCTTCGTCTCGACTCAATCGGCTTGAGGCCGCTACCGCTTTTGGCACCAGGGCCCGCTTTGCTCGCAATCAATCCAACGACCCGACGCCATACCTGGAAAAAGCGCTGTCTCTTCTCACGCCGTTCGCCGCAGACGACGATGCGGACGTGCTCAAACGCCTTGGGTCCTTTCTAATGACCAAGGCTTTCTGGGAGGCCAATCAGGTATCTCAGGCACCCCAACTGAAGCTCGCGGTGGAAACGCTGCAGAAAGCCTGGAAGCTTGACTCGCAGGACCCGGACCTCGGCCGCGAGCTGGGTATGGCGATCGATGCGCTGGCAAGCGAATTGGGGATTTCTGCCGGCGCCAACCCCGCTGCCTGGGATGAATCTTCTCGGTATTTTGTGCAGGCAGCTGATCATCTTCGGGCACTCCAGGCACGTTGGCCAGGACACGCGAGTAATACCTCGTCGCTTGCCAATACGCTAAGCAGGCATGCTTACGCTCGCTATCTGCGCGGACTCCCGGCGGACGCCATCCTGGCGGAGGCGGTTGAGGTGGCCAGCCAGGCGGCGCTGCGTCGGCCTGACCACCTCCCGAGTCAGTCAGCGCTTGGGAGAGCGGCCCTGACTCAGATGGACTATCAGATCTTGCTGGGAGAGCATCCCGGCGAGGCGGGGGCACTGATGGAACGGGCTTTTGATCGCGTTCTCGCCGAGGACCCACGGCGTTTTGCCCCGCTATTTAATCTGACCGCTGGCCTCGCCAGCCTCGCCGACTCGCTGTTCGACACTGGCGAAACCCCAGAGGATCTGATTCAACGGCTCGGTCGGCGGACGGAAGAGGTGGTTGCCCTGGTCGATGATTCGTCTGAAGTGTCGCTGCTCACAGGTTGGCACGACCTGGTTCTAGCAAGACGTGCCATCGCCAGATCCGAGTCGCCCGCCCAATTTCTTGGAAACGCGGAGGCGCAGCTGGCCGTCGCCTGTGAATCTCCGCTGGACGGCTTTCTGGCCTGGCAGGTATTGGCCCACCTCAAGCTGATTGAGCACCGATGGCGCGCCGAACAGCGTTCATGGGATCTTGCTGCGTTTCAGGCTGATTATGAAAATCTGAAAACGGGCCTTATTGCTCACCCGCGTCACCCTGCGCTGCGCGCAACGCTTGCACAGCTGATGGCTCTCGGAGCCGATCAATCGATCGGCCGAGGCGATGACCAGG
>JBCDKA010000182.1:0-7455 GCA_038747195.1 Pseudomonadota bacterium | reverse complement strand
TGGCCGCGCAGTATGCAGGCCGCAAATGCATTTGACCAGAGCGTTGGTTTCCGCCTTCAGGCACAATAACCGAATGTGCGGTCGCTACTTCATCAACACTCTGCCCGAAACGCTCGCCGAGCAGTTTATGGTCAAAACCCCCATCGATCTGGCCAGCAGCTACAACGTTGCACCGACCCACCTTTGTCCGGTGGTTATCGGTGACCCTGAGGACGGCAAAAAGCTGATCAACGCCCACTGGGGCTTGGTGCCCTTTTGGGCGAAAGATCGCAAGATCGGCAGCCGGATGATCAACGCGCGTATCGAAACAGCGGCGAGCAAGCCGGCCTTTCGCGCGGCCTACAAGCGACGTCGGTGTGTCGTGCCAGCCACCGGCTTTTTTGAATGGGTCAGAACCAGCAGTCACAAAGTGCCGCACGCCATCGTGCCTGGTGATCAGCCGATGTTCGGTTTCGCGGGACTGTGGGAGAGCTGGCGGGATCCGGAGGATGAGACGCTGCTGTCGTTCACCATCGTCACAACCGAGGCCCATGGGCCGATCAGCGAGTTACACCATCGCATGCCCGTGATGCTCGATGCGCCGCTCATGGAGCATTGGCTGGCCGGCGAACCCGTTGACCTGGCCGCCGTGACGGCTGCGGCTCCGACACTTAAGGCCCGTTTCTTCCCCATCAGCACGGCCGTCAATTCTGTTCGGAACAACTATCCGGAGCTGCTGGAACCGGCAGCGGTATGACGGCGGCAACCAACGACGAACCGACCGGAATTCGATTGGACCGCAATGCTGACTAGCGACGGGCTTTCGCGCTCGGTGAAAATCCCAGCGTGTTAGTCCGGGGCGTCATCTTAATGCTGCTGGCGAGCGGCTGTTTTGCGGTGATGAACACGCTGGTTGCTCTGGGGGGTCAAACCTTGCCTGCGATCGAGCTGGTTTTTCTGCGCAACGTCTTTGGGCTCGTGGTTTGCCTGCCGCTGCTACCCCGCGTATTGCCGGCAATTCTCCGTTCCAGCAACCACGGGCTCTATCTGCTGCGAGCGCTGGTCAGCTTTTCTGCCATGCTCATATGGTTTTGGTCGCTCAATCAGCTGCCGCTGGCGGAAGCTGTCAGCCTGTCATTTACGCTCCCGCTGTTTGTCATCGCTGGCGCAGCGCTGTTTCTCGGTGAAGCCGTGGGGCCCCGCCGATGGGTCGCAACGGCTGTCGGCTTTGTCGGCGTGCTGGTCATCCTTCGCCCCGGGTTTATCCCAGTCTCTCTCGCGTCCGTGGCGGTGGTGTTTTCGACGGCGCTGATGGCCGCGGCGGTGCTCATGGTCAAAAATCTGTCTAACACCGAAGCGCCGCTGGTGATTGTGCTTTACCTGCTGCTGATCATGCTGCCCGTTTCTGGCGTCGCCAGCATTCCGGTCTGGGTGACGCCATCCCCTAATGTCTGGCTACTGATGGTGGGCCTGGGCGTGTTCGCCACCGTTGCCCAGTGGCTGTTCACGACAGCGATGCGCGGACGCGATGTGTCGATCCTCGCGCCGCTGGATTTTTTTCGCTTACCGTTCACGGCGCTGCTCGCCTACTGGATCTTCGATCAGCTGCCCTCGTTCTGGACGTGGCTGGGAGCTGCGATCATCGTCGCGGCCAACCTTTATATCGTGCGACGAGAAGCGAAGCTGGCCCGAGAGCGCCAGCAATCGCCGCCGGCGCCTGCTGGTGCTGAGCCGGGGTCCTGCTGAGGTAAACCGGCTCTTCGGCGTAACGCGTTATCCGATGTCCAGCGGTGGGATGCCGGAATTCTTGGCGGGAATGGGCCCCAGATCGGGCACGCCGTCGATGCTGACGGGTTTGGCTTCGTACGTATACCGACAGAACTCGGTCGTTCGGTCGGCCAGTCCGTTGACCTGCAGCATGGAGTCGTGAATCTGCATGTCCTCGCGCCAGCAGGTGAGCCACGGGACGCCGGTCTCAGTATGAAACGGCGGCACCAGCAGGTATTGCTTGCTGGCGTCTTTGCTGTTGAAGCCGCGAGCCAGCAGCCCCCGCGCCGGTGGCACTCGGCGGCCCGGCAGGTCCGCCAGCACCGCAGCCGGTTTGAAGTCCTGGCCCAGCACCGACAGCCCTACCTCGACCTCGTCGGGGTCGGGCGCCTGAAGCCATTTGACGGCTGCGACCATCCAGATGGCATCGCGTTCGCTGATCGACGTGGTGCTGATCGCGACCAACTCTCCCACGCGGATCTGCATGTTCTCGGGCTTTTCGAAACGCAGCCGGTAGCCGCCGAGACTTTGGTTGAGTATTTCCGCTTCGTGAATCGGCGGGCGAAAGCGCTGGTCGCTGCCGGCCACCCAGTTGTTGATGGACCCGGCCTGCTGAGTCAGTCGCTCGTTGCCGGTTTCCTCCAGAAACTGCCCAAAGCTCTGCTCGCCGGCTGCCATAAAATGGATGCCGTTGAGCCCGATCACAATCCGCGCTTTGTGGGTTGCTGGCAATCGCTTGTGGCGCCGCTCGATGCGCTGCCCCCAGGTGGCCGTCAGCTGGCGTAGCAGCATGCCGTCGAGAATGAGGGTCTCGTGTCCGTGCGCCTTTAGCGGAATATCTCTCGAGCTGCCGTTTTCGGCCGTCAGTAGCTTCTGCAGTCGCGATTTCAGATCGCCTAGATCGAAGACAAAATCGCCGTCAAGCGGGTCGTCTTTCAGCACGAGCAGCGGCGCGCAGTCGCTGTCGATAGCAACCGCAAATTGGTCGGCTGACGCACGACCACTCCGAACGGTGGTGTCGTCACGCCAGATTTCACACGCTTTGTGCACCTGGATGATGGCGCGCTGGCTCAGCCGCTGCGGGTCGCACAGGCCAAGCAGCGCGACGCGCTTGTAGATATCGCAGATTCGATGGGACCGGTTGGCCCAGCCCAGCGTGTCGGTCATGGCGCGGTTTTCCAGCCCGTTCTGGACGGCAAACGCGTAAAGCGTGTGCACCTCGGACCAGGTTCCGGTTGGCGGCGCACGGTAGAGCTGGCCACAGCGGAATATCAGCTGCTCGCAGCAGGAAAGCGCGCGGTGGATTGCCAGCGCCCCAGGCCGGCGCCCGACGACCGAAAAGCGAGACGACTCGTTGGCCAGCTGATGGGCTACCAGGCGGTAACCGAGAGCCAGCTCACGAAAGAAATGGATGACCGTACGGCCGGTCTTGTCGATCTTGTCGTTGAGCGGAAAGACCGCGTCGTGGTACTGCTTGTCCAGGACGTTGACCACGGCGAGACAGGGTTCGGTGACATTTTCGAGCGCATGCAGGCGAAAGCGAGCGCTGACCCGCGTATGGTTGAGCTCCTGGACACCCGACAGCAGCTCATTGCCGGCAGCCGTGACGTTGGCCAGCGGCAGCGACGCCAGCCACTCATCGAAGCTTTTCCGGCTGGCAAAACGAGAGCTCCGCGCAGGCTTCTCCTGCTGTGGGGTCGCTGTCGCCAGTGATACTACTCGTGGTTCCACTACCTGCCGGTCTCCGGGTAAACGGTCGAGCCCGTCCCTGCTGAGTATACTCGCTTGTCCAAGAAATTCCCTTCAGACAATGGCATAGGCTCTTTAGAACCGGGGTATTTTTGTCGTCGGCGTCGCCTTCCGACTCTTTTTAGCGCCGCCTGATGATGACTCTGTCGAGCCGTCTGCGTCGCCGGTGCCTCACATTGTACTCGACCACCTTACGGACTATCTTTAGTGCTCACCGAAGTTTACGTTCACCAAGGGAAAGGGGAAAACACCATGCCGTACGATACCGTTCATTCGCTAGACGAGTTCATGAACGGCCTGAAACGCCGTAATCCGGGGGAGCACGAGTTTCACCAGGCCGTCTACGAAGTCGCCCAGTCGATTCTTCCGTTCATTAAAGATAAGCCCCAGTATCGGGACAATCAGATCCTGGAGCGCCTGTCGGAACCGGATCGGATTATCTCCTTTCGGGTTTGCTGGCAGGACGACGAGGGCCAGGTTCGGGTCAACCGCGGGTACCGGGTGCAGCACTGCAACGCGATCGGTCCTTATAAGGGTGGAATCCGCTTTCACCACAACGTAACGCAAAGCATTCTGAAGTTCCTGGCGTTTGAGCAGACCTTCAAGAACAGTCTGACCGGCCTGCCCATGGGGGGTGGCAAGGGTGGCTCAGACTTCAACCCGAAGGGTAAGTCCGACGCCGAGGTTATGCGATTCTGCCAGTCGTTTATGACCGAGCTGCGGCGTCATATCGGTCCTTACACCGACGTGCCGGCCGGGGACATCGGCGTCGGCGCACGCGAAATCAGCTACATGTTTGGCCAGTATCTGCGCCTGCAGAACGAATTTACCGGCGTTCTGACCGGCAAAGGCCTGGCGTTCGGCGGCAGCCTGATCCGAACGGAAGCCACCGGCTACGGCGCGGTGTATTTCATGGAGGACATGCTGGCGCATCAGAACGACGGTTTTGAGGGCAAAACCTGCCTGGTCTCCGGTTCAGGCAACGTGGCGCAGTTTACGGTCGAGAAAATCAATCATCTGGGCGGCAAGGTGGTGACGCTGTCTGATTCGGGAGGTTTTATCCACGACCCCGAGGGAATCAACGAAGAAAAGCTCGAATTCGTCAAAGACCTCAAGAACAACCGGCGCGGACGCATCTCCGAGTACACGGAGAAGTACGGCGGAACCTATCACGAGGGCACCCGCCCCTGGTCTGTTCCCTGCGATCTGGCATTCCCCTGCGCCACCCAAAATGAAATCGGCGCGGACGATGCCAAGGCACTGATCAGCAACGGCTGTAAAGGCGTCGCTGAGGGTGCGAACATGCCGTCTGACCAGGCGGCGATCGACCAGTATCTCGAAGCCCACCTGATGTATGGCCCGAGTAAGGCCGCCAACGCCGGCGGCGTTGCGGTGTCCGGGCTGGAGATGACTCAGAACAGCATGCGCCTGTCGTGGACCCGCGAAGAGCTGGACACGCGGCTGCGTGAGATCATGCTGGGGATTCATGGCCAGTGCGTGGAGTACGGCCAGAAGGAAGGTTGGGTCAACTATCTGGAGGGCGCCAACATCGCCGGCTTCGTGAAAGTGGCTGACGCCATGCTGGCCTACGGAGTGGTGTAACGCTGCCTCGACGATCACACTCAATGACGAACGGTCATTGACGAAAGCAGCCAGCCGAATGCGGTTTAACTCGGTTGGTGCGCTGCTGAGGGGCCGGCCGGCCACAACGCAGCGGCGCGTCACCCGCCACCTGTTAGGGACGGCACTCTGGGCGACGTTCAGTTTGGCGGTCTGTGTCGCACCCGCGGCACAGACCGTTTTTTCGGGTTTGACGCCCGATCGGCTTTGGCAATTGGTGCGGGCCGGCGAGCCGGCGGTCTCCCCGGACGGCAAGTGGGTCGCCTTTACGGTCACGGCCTACGCCGAAAACGCCGATTTGCCCAGCATCGATATCTGGCTGGTGGACAGCGCTGGCAAAGATGAGCCTCGCCAGCTCACCCGCAATGCCGGGGTCGATTTTGATCCGGCCTGGGCGCCGGACAGCCGCAGCATCGTTTACGCTGCCGTGACCGACGACAACCCCCACAGTCAGATCTTTCTGTTGAATCTCCGCGGCGGGGCGCCGCAGCCTTTGACGGATCTTCCGACCGCCGCGGTCCGCCCTCGCTTTGCCGGCAGCAGCAACACCGTCTTCTTTGAGGCCTCCAGCTACCCCGACGTCGGCGCCGATTTTGAAGCCGTAGGCCAGCGGGTCGCCGAAGCCGAACGGCGGCGTCGCTTTGCGCGCGCGACAGACACCCGGGTCGTCGGCAGCGATGGACGGGACCCGCAGCTTGTCCAGCATGTGTTTAGTTTGGGGCTGGATACCGGTCTGATCACCGACCTGATGCCCACCGCGGCGTCAACGGGCACGGTCGTGCCTTTCGAGTGGGACCTATCTCCAAATGGACGATTTCTCGCCTACACGGTCAATACCTCACCGCCGCCTTACGTGTCCCGAAACTCGGACGTCTTTCTGCTCGACGTGGAGTCGGGCGAGACCAACAACCTGACCGCAGCCAATCCCGGCAGCGACATCAAACCCATCTTCTCGCGCGCGGGTGATGCGCTGCTCTTTGGGCAGCGTCGCCGCCCGGATGCGCTGGACGAATTTCGCACGCTGCTGCGCCACGACCTGCGCAGCGGGCGAAACACCACGTTGACCGATCCTGGCCGGCTCTCACCCGAGCAGTGGTTGACCTCGGAAGACGGTCGACAGGTGTATTTCCTGGCCCAGGAACAAGGACGCCGAAAGGTGTTCCGCGTAGGCGCTGCCGGTGGCAAGGCTCGCGCATTGACCGACGAAGGTAGCTACAGCGGCCTGCATGCGGGTGCAGACAACGAGCTTTTTGCTCTGCACGAATCCCTGCTTGACCCGCCGGCGATTCAGCGCCTGGACGAAAACGGTCGGCATCCTCGGCAGCTGACCCGATTCAACGAAGCGTTTTTGCAAAACACCCGCCGTCCCGAGGTCGGCGAACAGCGCTTCAGCAGCGTTGACGGAACCGAAATCCATGCGTTGGTGGTCCGGCCGCCGGGCTGGCGATCCTCGGTTCGCTGGCCGGTTGTGATCGCGCTGCATGGCGGACCACACAGCGCCTGGCTGGATGAATTTAACTGGCGCTGGAATCTGGCGTTGCTGGCGAGCCGAGGCTACCTCGTGGTGGCGCTGAACGTCCGCGGCTCCACCGGCTATGGACAGGCGTTCGCGAGCGCCCTTAACGGCAGCCCGCTGGCTTTGCCAGCCGAGGACGTCCTGTCGGCCGCGTCGCAGCTGGCTGATGAGCCCTATGTGGACCCGCAAAAGATCATGCTGATTGGTGGATCTTACGGTGGACTGCTCACGCTCTGGGCTGTTTCGCAAAGCGACCGTTTTGCCCGGGCCGTGGTCCACGCGCCGGTGGTCGAGCAGCGAATGATTTACGGTAGCGACTACCCCTGGGGCCGGGAGGTGACCTGGGGACGCCCACCCTGGCGTCAGCCATCGACTGAGGGGGATCCGAAGCTGACCGCCTCGCCGAGCGATCGGTTTCAAAACATCCGCACTCCGGTACTTGCGCTACACGGCGAAGCCGACTCGCGGGTTTCCGCAACCCACAGCCGATTGCTGCACAACGTGCTCACAGACCTCGGCGTTTCGTCACGGCTTGTCCTGTTCCCGGAGGAGGGGCACAGCATCAGCCGCCCCAACGCCGCAAAAATTTGGTGGCAGGAGCTTTTTGCCTGGCTTCAGGCGGGCACCGAAGATGCATAAACAGAGGGCGTTTTGAGTGTCACTTACACCAGACACACAGCCGTGTCGAATTTGCTTTCGGCAAGGGATTGATCTATAAAACTTAAGGTCCTTTGGAACTGGCTCAATACACCTGCATAGGGGCATGGTGATGAGCTCGCAACAGGTTTCACAGGGCACCGGCTTGTAGGGGAAGCACGCGCGTG
>JBCDKA010000181.1:0-7481 GCA_038747195.1 Pseudomonadota bacterium | reverse complement strand
GCTGACGAAGACCTGGTCAAGACCGCCAGCGACTGGCTCATGCTGGCGGCCGATCTGGACTATCTGCCCGCCCTGGTACGGTTTTACCAGGAGCTGCCGGGGCTGCTGCGGGAGACCCAGGCTCGGGTATTCCGAGAACCCCACTACCTCGACCTCCACCGCGCAAAGTCACTGGAGTATCTGGATCGGGCGCTGCTGACCGGGCATCCCCGGGCGTTTCTGGCGACAGCCATCGCGCTGAACGACGGCATGATTTTCGAAGAGGACGAGCTCGCCGCCCACGCCTACCTCACCGCCGCCAGCCTCGCCGCCGGCGGACGCGATCCCCAGATCGAAGAGATGCTCGAGCGCAGCGGTCTGACGCTCGGCGACAGCGCTCTGATCACCGCCGAACGCTGGGGGCGCAACCTCTGCTGGGAGTACTGCCAGCTGGGCGAGTAGCGGCGTCGCAGCCCCCCACAAAAAAAGGGCCCCTGCCGAGCGACGCGCAGCAGGGGCCAGTGGGAGTGTCTGTCAGGCGCGGGCTGAAGCCTGCAGGTGCGGTGCCGGCGGTGCAGCGGCTTCTTTGGTGGACTCGTCGGGGGCCAGTTCGAGCGGGACCTTTTCGCGGATCCGAATCGGGCTGCGGGTCAATAGCTCCATCGTTTCGGTCTCCATGCCCGACCAGTAGAGATGAGCTTTTTGGCGCAGCGTATGAACGGTATCGCCCAGGTCGATCCGGGTCAGATCCATGCTGGCCGGAACTACGGGGCGGTCGTCCACCAGCTCTACCCGATACACAAACTCATGGTTGCGATGAGGCTGACAGGCGCGGATCAGGCGGCAGGCCTGCGTCAAATCTGGACACAGAAACAGCGCCTCCAGGCGACTGGGGTGTTTGGGCTTCAGACTCAGGCGAACGGTCTCAAAAATGTATTCCCGCAGCGCTTTGGGCAGCCGCTCCGCATGCCTGCCCACCAGCTGCGGCACGCCGATGAGATAGCTGGACAGCACCCGACCCCAGTGACCCGGGCTGATGGTTGAGCCCATAAAGTAATCATGCGACGACACCCAGAAGTAGTCCTGCATACCGGCCGCCTAAAGGTCCGGGTTTTCGTCGAACTCAGGCGGCTCGGGAAAGGGCAGCGGGGGATAGGTGGGTCCGGGAATCAGATAGACGTCCGGTCCCGGCTTATCGCCGTCCACCGGTACGGTCTGCTGCCCCGTACCGCCGCTGATCTCGTCCAGAGTGTTGGGATGAAGACGTTCCATGGTTGACCTCCTTGTTTGACTGCGTAGCAAGAGATGGCGCTTGGGCCGCGATGATATTCCGACGTTTCGCCGACCGTTTGTGACGCCTGACCATTGACGCGCGTCTGCCCGGCAAAGCTGATCAGGCACCGGGCAGCTCGATGATTCGATCGGCCATCGCCAGCGTTTCGCGCCGGTGGGCCACCACAATCCGCGTCATCGGCAGCGCCCGCAGGCTGGTGTTGATCGCCCGCTCAGTCACGGCATCCAGATGGCTCGACGCCTCGTCAAGCAGCAGCAACGACGGCTGTCGATACAGCGCCCGGGCCAGCAGCACGCGCTGGCGTTCGCCGCCCGACAGGCTGCTCCCCAGATCGCCCAGCAGCGTCTCAAAACCCATGGGCATCGCGTCGATCGTGTCGGCCATGGCCGCCTTGCGCGTCGCTTCGCGCAGGCGGTCTTCATCAGGCTGCGGGTCGAACAGGGTGATGTTGTCGCGCAGTGAACCCGCCAGCAGCTGATCATCCTGCATCACGGCCGCAACCTGCGCTCGATAGCCGTCGCGTCGCAGCCTCGCTAGCTCGAAGCCGTCTACCCGGATCACCCCCGCGGTCGGGCTCAGCAGGCCTTGCAGCAGCATCAACAGCGTCGATTTCCCGCAGCCGGACGGCCCGGCGATCGCCACACATTCGCCGGGGGTGATACTGAGGCTCAATCGATCGAGAACCGGCCGGTCGTGCGCGTGATAAGAAAAGCTCAGGTCCGTCACCTGGACCGCGCCGGCCAGCCTCGGTACCGGGAGCTGGCCGGCAGGCTCCGGTTCAGCCTGGACAATATCCGCCAGGCGCTCTAAGTGCAGCGACACCATTCGGAACTGCATCCAGCAGCCGATCAGGGCCTGCGACGCCCCGGTGAAGTGACTTTTGTACGCGAGATACGCCATCAGCATTCCCAGGGTCATACCGCCGTCGATCACCAGCAGCGCGGCGCAGTAAAGTACTCCAATGCGGTCGACCAGCGCCAACAGCTGAAGCCCAATACCCTGGAACAACCCAAGCCGTGAAACCCGGAGCTCGTCGTTGATGGTCGCATTGAGCCGATTGAGCCACCGGCCTTCCCGGAGCCCCTCAGCGGCAAAACTCTTGAGGGTGGGCATGGCCCGCAGGGTCTCCATAAAGTGGCTGGCTTCCGCAGCCTGGCTTACCAGCGAAGACTCCTGCGCCCGACGGGTGGAGGGATAGAACGCGAGCTGGACGCCCAGCTGGAGCGCCAGCAGCAGCAGCACCAAAACCGTCAGCGACGGGCTGTAGGCGAGCATCACCGCCAGCGTGGTTATCGCCATGACACCATCCACGACGGCTTCGATACTCGCGGTCGTGACCAGCGCCTGCACCGCGCTGATCGATCCGAATCTCGACACAATATCGCCCACGTGGCGGCGCTGAAAATAGTCCAGGGGTAGCCCGAGGAGCTGGCGAAACAGTCGCACCACCCAGCCGAAGCGAAGGCGGGTTCCCAGGTAGAGGGTCAGCCAGGAACGCGCGGTGCCGAGCACGATTCGCCACACGCCCAGGGCGCCAAAGCCCAGGGCAAGGATCAGCAGCAGGTCCTTATCAGCGCTGACGATGACCTCATCGACAACCAGCTGGGAGTAGTACGGGCCTGCGAGCGCGAGCAGCTGGAGCACCAGCGACAGCGTCAGGATCTGCAGCAGGCCGCCCCACAAACCGCGCAGGGCCCCAAAAAACTGTCGAAGCCGCAGCTCCGGCGATGGCCGGCGGCGCTCAAAGTTGGCGGCCGGTACCAGCTCCAGCGCGACGCCGGTGAAGCGGTCGCTCGCCTCAGTCAGGCCCACCCGTCGCCGTCCACGAGCGGGATCAACGAGGATTAGCGCCCGGCGGCTGACCCGTTCGAGCACCACAAAGTGGTTGAAGTCCCAATGCAGCACGCAGGGGAATCGCAGGCCGGCGAGCTCAGCCAGCTCTAGCCGGAGCGGCCGGGTGGCGAGACCCAGCCGACGCGCCGCCCCGGCCAGCTGGCCGAGCGTGGACCCGCGGAGCGACGAACACTCGCGGCGGCGCAGCTCAGCCAACGTGATGCCTTGCCCGTGAAAGCCGGCCACCATCGCCAGGCACGCCAAACCGCACTCGCCCGCCTCTGCCTGCAGCTGCAGCGGCACACGCCGGCGACGCGGCCAGAGGCGAAGGTCCAGCGTCCTCGGCGGGTTCAACGCTTCAGCGACAGCAGCGGTTCGGCCAGCCACTCCCAGATGCGCCGCTCTTCCCGGAGAAGATCCGCGCTGAGCACCATCCCGGGCCGGACCGCCAGCTCGGCATGCCCGCCGGTGAGCCGGGCGGTCACCCAATAGGCGGGCTCCGCGAGCGACAGCCCCGACGGGAGCTCCGTCGGTTCGACCAGCGCCTGAGACAGCAGGGACACCTGCGCTTCGATCAACCCGTGCTTCTGATACGGAAACGCGGCGAGCCGGATGCGTGCGGGCTGCCCCACCTGAACCTGGCCGGCGGCCCTTGTGGGCAGCAGCATCCTGGCAACCAGCGGCGCAGGGCGCTGCACGGTGGCCAGAAGCTGACCCGGCATGACCCACTGGCCGGGTTGAGCGGTCAGGCCTCGAACGCGTCCGGCCGCCGGCGCTCGCAGTACCGAAGCTCCGGCAAAGCGCACGTCCGCCTGCTGACTTCGGGCGTGCGCCAGGCGCTGTGACAGCTCGCCGAGCTCCTGGGCCACGCTCAGCGGCGCCACCGTGAGCTGATGGGCAAGCTCAGAAACCGCCTGCTCCTGACGTTCGAGCGTCAGCTGGATATCGCGGCGGGCCATACCGGCCTCCAGGTGGGCGAGCGACGCGCGCTGAAAGTCCGCGCGGCTGATGAGGTTTCGCTCGAATGCGCGGCGGGCCAGCGCATACTGCTCGCCCGCCAGGACCCGGCGAGACTCCGCGTCATCCGCCTGGACCGTCAGCAGCGCCAGCTCGCGGCGACCTGCCGCCAGCGCAGCGTCCCGTCGTTTGCGGTCCGCGCGCTCCCGCGCATGGTGGCGCGCAATCGCGGCACTCAGCTCGGCAACCTGCGCGTCAGCACTCTGGCGCCGAACGTCCTCGAGGCGTTCGCCGTGCGACCACGACTCCACCGCCAGCTCCAGCAGCGGCTGAGAAGCCTCAACCCACTGGCCTTCGCGAACCAAGATCGCGTTCACCCGTGCGGGCTTTGCGGCCTGCACCCGCAGCATGCCCAGCTCGCTGGTCAGGTAGCCCGAAACCGTCACGCGAGCTCGGTAGCTGCCCAGCAATACCAGCGCCGCCAAAGCGCAGAGCAACAGACCACCGGCAGCCGCACACCAGCGGCCGAAAGCCGGTGTCGTCACCAGCACCTCGCCGAAGCTTTGCTGCCGTCTGGCGCTAAGCGCCGTCGGGCGAAACAGGCTCGACATGGACAAACTCCCGAGAATCGACATACCCTGACGCGGGGGTAGCGGCTTAAGTTGATCGGGTTTCGGTCAACGTCAGCGTGGGCGGAAACCGACACGGGAGACACTATGAGCACAGCCCAAGGCGATACGGGAACCTTTGGAAACACAACCGGAACTGGCGTCGGCGGCCTGACCGGCATGCTGCAGAACTGGCGGGCCGACAGCCCGCAGCAGCGCGATCAGCTGATGGCCCGGCTTTATCCGGAGCTCAAGAAGATCGCCGCCCGGGCGCTGGGTGGTCAGCCGCCTCACGCGACGCTCGAGTCCACCGACCTGGTGAACGAGGCCTGGCTTAAGCTCAGCTCCCAGCGCAACGCCAGCTGGCGCAATCGCAGTCACTTCTACGCCATCGCCGCCAGAATCATCCGGCGCATCGTGGTTGACCACACCCGCAAACGGCTCAGCGAAAAGCGCGGCGGGCGGGCCCAGCGGCTCGACCTGGAAGACGTGGCGCTGGCGGCGCCCGGCGGCTTTGGCAACTGGCTGGAACTGGACGAGGCGCTAGGTCGGCTGCAGGAGATCAACGAGGCAGCGGCCAAGGTGGTAGAGCTGCGCTACCTCGCGGGCCTGAGCATCGAAGACACCGCAGCGGTGCTGGGTGTTGGCACCGCGACGGTTGGCCGCCACTGGCGCTTCGCCCGCGCCTGGCTGCGCACACGCCTGACCCCGACGGGCGGTTTTTCTTAGCGTGCCGCACGGCCCCCTGGGGCCCACCTCAGTAGAAAGCGGCCTCGCCCTCGGGTCGGATGGAAAAGCGCTTGTAGCCCCACTGATACTGGGCCGGACAGGCGCGGACCATCCCCTCAATCTGAGCGTTCAACGCCCCCAGCGACACGGACAGATCGCGATCCCGGATTGCCGGATCGCCGGCGACAAAATGTAGATCGAAGGTGCGGCCACCGGCCAGGCGCTCGGCGTAAGCCAGGATCAACGGCGCCGGACTGCGCTGCGCTAGCTTCGAGTACAGCACCATGGTCAGCGTTTGATGCCCAAAGAACGGCGCAAACTCGCCCTGGCCACCCTTGGGCTGCTGATCGGGCAGGATGCCGACGATCCGGCCTTCTTTGGTCGCCTTAAACAGTCGTCGAACGCCGCTGGCTCCCGCTAGCACCATCTCCGCGCCCAGCCGTTCACGTCCGGCCGTGATGACTTCGGAGATTCCCGCGTCTTTGGCTTCCCGATACAGGAACGAGCAGTCCCCGCGGGTCGACAGATACTGGCACAGCAGCTCCCAGGCGCCCAGGTGGGGGGCTGCGAGCAACATGCCGTGCCCCTCAGCCAGGGCGGCGTCGAAGACGGGTTTGCCGTGAATCTTGCTGATCAGGCTCAGCGTCTGATCGGGTGTCCGGCGCCAAAACAGCGGCAGCTCAAGAAAGCCGTAGCCGATCTGCGTCATGGTCTCCCGGGCCAGCGCCTCGCGCTGTTTGCTCGACAGGTCGGGAAAACACTGCTCGATGTTGCGGCGAGCCACGTCGCGGGTGCGGTTGGGCAAACGTCGAAACAGTCGGCCCAGACCGCGTCCGAGGCTGCGATTCAGGCCCATCGGGAGTTTGCCGAGCAAGGCCAGGAGAAACTGGAAAATCCTGCCGCGCTGAGTCACCGGCGGTACCCGCCCAGGCGTGATCGAAAATTCATGACTGGCGCGCGTCTTGATGAGAGTGGCAACAAGCGACGACGAGGAGATTTGAGAATGGTGCGAGGCGCAGAACCCTTCAGGGCGGCAGGACAAACGCTCGAGCCCATGCTGAAGAAAGGGTGCATGGCTAGCTCCGGCGGCTCGAAAGGGTATCGGGACGCCAGAAAGCGTTTGCCGGCCCCGGCGCTATCCTTGCACCGACGCCGACATCCGCCGCGTCTTATCCCTGATTGTGAGAGGTCATCTCGGCTCATCGCCTGAAGAAGGTAGGCCAATCCCTGGCCCGTAACAAGCATCCGGCTTTCCGACTTCTCTTAAGCGTCGCTTAAGCGAAAAAAGCGTGCCTTCCCTGGCACCAGCGCCCTTTGAGGATCGATACTGACCAAACCGACCGTCGGGCAAATCCTTTTTACTTCCCAGCTTCCCCTGCTGTCGGAATCTATAGTGCCGAAATGCGGGATCTCACAACAGCGCTCGCAATCCCGCGCTGCTGTAAGATCAATAACGCGCAGTTTGTAGGATTTTTCTCACATTGATTGCACTTTTGCAGCGGGTCAGCCAGGCGCGGGTGGATATCGACCGGCAAACGGTGGGGCAGATCGATCGAGGGTTGGCGGTGCTGCTGGGCGTTCAGCCCGAGGATACGGAGGTCAAGGCCGACCGGCTGCTGCAGCGGCTCCTGGCTTACCGAGTGTTTCCGGACGAGCAGGGCCGAATGAACCGCTCGCTCACCGACATCAGCGGCGGGTTGCTGTTGGTGCCGCAGTTCACGCTGGCGGCTGACACGCGCCAGGGCAACCGCCCCGGCTTCAGTACCGCAGCCCCCCCAGCGCTCGGCCGCGAACTGTTCGACTATGTTCTCGCCGAAGCTGAGCGGTGCCACTCACCGGTCGGTGCCGGGCGGTTCGGTGCGGATATGCAGGTCACCCTGACCAACGATGGGCCGGTCACTTTCTGGCTGGAGGTTTAGCAGCAGAGCCTAGTGGGGCTAGGCTTTTGCGACGCGGCCGCCGATTTCCGAGGCTTTGTGCATGAACTCGTCGAGGATCATGCGTCCGGTCACATCCGGGCCCGGCGCATCGGGAAACACTTTCCGCATGTGATCGCACAGGGCGGTCAGCATGGGCGCGTT
>JBCDKA010000180.1:0-7506 GCA_038747195.1 Pseudomonadota bacterium | reverse complement strand
TATTTGACGCGGGTATCCCAACGCTCCTGCAGATGAGACCCATCAGCGTGCACGGTCGGTGACTCAAACTTGATGTCGCGAAACGGCTCGAGGTCCTGCTCCGACAGCAGCGGCGGACCATTCAAAATGAGCGACTCTACGCGCGACGGATTTGTCGCGGCGAAGCTGCAGGCGATGGCGGCGCCGGTGTGGTGGCCGAGGATGTGGGCGCTCGCCAGCCCCAGACCATCCAACATCGCTGGGAACATCGCGGCGTATTCGGCGATGGTCGGCGGTTCAGCGGGCACATCGGAGTTGCCAAATCCCGGGGTGTCGATCGCCACGGCCCGGACGCCAAGACGGCTGAGATGCGGCATCGCCCGCTCGAACTGGCGGCCGCAGACCGGCGACTGATGCGCAAGCAGCAGCGTGGGCCCCTCGCCCGCCTCATAGTAATGAAGCTGGCCGAATGGCCCATCGACATAACCCTTTCTCACCGCTTAAGCCCCGTTTGGTTAGGTAGGATCATGCGCACCTCACGGGTGAGCGCTGATCTCCATATAGATGCCGTTCGGGTCGAACATCGAGACACTCCGAAGATGGATCACCGACTGACCGTCTGGTGACGGCACCTCCCAGTCGACGGGCGCCGTAACCACGTTGGCGCCCAGCTCGGTTGCGCGATGATAAACGGCGTCCACGTCCTCGGTCTCAATCACAAGTATCGGCTCACCCATGCGAATCATGGTCCGGTCCTTGAGCGTTCCGGTGTCGAACGGCGGGTCCAGGTATTGAAGAAAACCCAGTTTGCCGATCTTCGGATCGGCGGCCTCGACGATCACCAGCTTCACCTCCGCTTTATCGGGCGCCCCGGATGGGGGAAAACGATGGTCCGCCTTCACGATATTGTCGTACCACACGCTCCAGCCGAAGACCTTGACGTAAAACTGCGCCGAGGCTTCCGCGTCAGCGACCACAAACGTTGTGCGTTTCAGGATATCCATAGTCATAAGTGTCACAATGCACCACCCGTCGAGCAATAGCGAGTAAGGCCTGACTGCTTCCATGATCGAGGACAACATCAACCGCCAGTGGACCGTGGCCAGCCACCCCGAGACCAGCCTGGACCATAGCCACTTTGCCTATCGTGAACAGCCGATCGACCCGGTCAGCGACGGGCAGATTCTGCTGCGCTCCCGCTATCTCAACGTGGCACCGGTCATGCGGATGTACATGATGGAAAACGGCGGCGGCTTCTCGACCGAAAGCCCGCTCAGCATCGGCGACGTCATCCACGGACGAGGCGTAGCCGAGGTGGTCGAGTCCAAACACCCGGACTTTCAGGTCGGGGATTTTGTCCACGGACAGCTCGGCTGGCAGAGCTACAAAGTCTCTTCCGTGACGCCGGGCGAGAAGATCATCAAGATGCAGCGCCGGGGTGTTCCCGCCTATTACGGGCTGTCGGCGCTCGGCATGACCGGCTACTCCGCCTACTGCGGTTTTGTGACCCGCGGTGCACCCAAAGCCGGGGACGCGGTGCTGGTCTCCGGCGCCGCGGGAGGCGTGGGATCACTCGTGGTACAGATCGCCAAAGCGCTCGGCTGCGGCCCGGTGATCGGTATTGCCGGCAGCGAAAAGAAATGCCAGATGATCGGTGAGTTGGGTGCTGACGCCATGATCAACTACCGGGAGGAGAACGTGGCTGAGCGCGTCACCGAGCTGCTGCCGGACGGCATCGACGTATATTTTGACAACGTCGGCGGCGCGATACTCGAAGCTGCGCTAGACAACCTGGCGAGGGATGCGCGGGTGGTACTGTGCGGATCCATCTCCGAGTATCAGCAGGAGCACCGTACAGGCCCCAAGAACTACACAAGCCTGCGTGCGTCGGAGGCCGACATGCGCGGCTTCTTTGTCTATAACCATGCCGCGGATTTTGAGCGCGCGGAGGTCGACATGGCCGGGTGGATCAAAGCTGAGAAGCTTCGCGCGCTGGTCGACATCAGCGATGGTTTCGAATCGATGCCCGACGCTCTGATCGGCCTGTACACCGGCGAGAATCTTGGTAAACGGCTCGTCAGAGTCATGCCCGGCGAAGACGTCATTTTCTGACCCACCATGGCTAATCCGCCGTCAGCTCTCACCCTCAACGTACGCCTAAAGGAACTGGAAACCCATAGATGAAAACCCGAATCACCGAACTGCTGAACATCGAGCACCCCATCATTCAGGGCGGCATGCACTACGTTGGCTTTGCCGAGCTGGCGGCGGCGGTCAGCAACGCGGGCGGCCTGGGCATCATCACTGGCCTGACCCAAAAAACGCCCGCCGACCTGGCCAACGAAATCGCTCGGTGTCACGACATGACGGACAAACCATTCGGGGTGAACGTAACGTTCCTCCCGACCGTGAACGCACCGGACTACCCGGCGATCATCAAGACCATCATCCAGGGCGGCGTCAAAATCGTCGAAACCGCCGGCAACAACCCCTCCCAAGTCCTGCCGTACCTGCAGGATGCCGGCATAAAAGTGGTTCACAAATGCACGTCGGTGCGCCATGCGCTCAAAGCCCAGTCAATCGGCTGCGACGCCGCCAGCGTTGACGGTTTTGAGTGCGGCGGGCATCCGGGTGAGGACGACGTGCCCAACATGATCCTGCTGCCACGCGCAGCCGACGAGCTGGAAATCCCGTTTGTGGCCTCCGGCGGCCAGGCGGACGGACGCTCGCTGGTCGCCTCGCTGGCCATGGGCGCTGACGGCATGAACATGGGCACGCGCTTTATCGCCACCCAAGAGGCGCCGGTACACGATAACGTCAAGCAGGCGATCGTTAACGCCACCGAGCTGGAGACGCGGCTGGTGATGCGCCCGCTGCGCAATACGGAACGGGTGTTGAACAACGCAGCCGTGGAAAGCCTGCTCGAAAAGGAGAAACGGCTTGGCGACCAGCTGAAGTTCGAGGACATCATCGACGAGGTCGCCGGCGTCTATCCGCGCATCATGATGGAGGGCGACATGGACGCCGGCGCCTGGTCATGCGGCATGGTTGCGGGACTGATCAACGACGTGCCGACCGTCCAGGAGCTGATCGACCGAATCATGGCCGAGGCCGAGAGCATCATCGAATCGCGACTGGGCGGCATGCTGGGCTCGGCGGCTTGAGCCGACTGATCCAACTCAACCAGGCGAATCCAGGCACCCCTGATGGCTGACGCAGCCCGGACCTCGCTCAACACCATCACAACACATCGGCAGTGGAACCTCACACAGGCGGTTGACGGCTGTCTTCGCCACGAACTGCAGGGGATTACGCCCTGGTGTTTCCAGCTCAAGGAAATGGGCAGCAGCGAGGCCATTAGGCTGCTGAGAGAGTCCGGGCTAACCATCACAGGACTGTGCGGCGCCGGCATGCTGACCGGCCCCGATAAGGCCACACGGCGGGCCTTGCTTGACGCACACTACCTGGCGATCGATCACGCGGCGGAGATGGGCGCTGCCTGCCTGGTGCTGGTGGTTGGCGGCCTGCCTGACGGCTCCAGAGACCTGGCCGGGGCCCGTCGGCAGGTGCGCGATGCGCTCGGCCAGCTGCTGCCACGCGCCCGGGCCGCCGGCGTTGCCTTAGCGCTCGAGCCGCTGCACCCGATGTACGCGGCCACCACCGCCTGCGTCAATTCCCTCAGCCAGGCGAACGATCTGTGCGATGAGTTGGGTGAAGGCCTGGGCATTGCCGTCGACGTTTATCACGTCTGGTGGGATCCGCAGCTCGAAGCGGAAATCCAGCGCGCTGGCGCTGATCGACTGCTCGCCTTTCACGTTTGCGACTGGCTGGAAAACACGCGTGACCTCGCTTTCGACCGCGGCATGATGGGGGACGGCGTGATCGATCTGAAACAGCTTCGCGGCTGGATGGAGCAAGCCGGCTACCAGGGTTGCTACGAGGTGGAAATCTTTTCGGACAAGGACTGGTGGCAGCGCGACGGTGACGAGGTGCTGAAAACCATGAAGGTACGAGTTGCCAGCTGCCTATAGCCAAGGCTGAGGCGCGCCGGTATAGCGCGGACGCTGTCGGCAACGTACCTCGTGCGGCGGTCGCGAACCTGAGGGCTAAAGCGATCCCCCATCCCCTGGCTCGAAACCGTCCCGAAAAATCGCATCCGGTTTTTCTTCGATCGTGACCGGCCAAAAGCCGCCGGTCAGCGTCCACTCAGGGCCTGAAACACTGCCCGATACCCTGGCGTCCGGCTGACCGATGGTGCCCGATAGCAGCCAGGTCTGATCCTGAGTTTCCGACAACACCTCACCGCCGCCGTCGATCGTATGCCAGCTAACGGTCCAGTCCTGGGCCAGCGCGGTGGACAGGGCCGCCATGACCGCCAGCGCAAGCATGGCGCGGCCAAGAAGCACAGCGAAGCGCATCACCGGTGCTCCAGAGCCACTTGCGGGGCCATGAGATCGCGGAGCGCGGCGAATTCGCGCCGCAGCGTCGCCAGATCCCGTTGCAGCTGCCCACGAATGGTTTCCAGTTCTCGGGAGTATCGGGCCTCAACTTCCGCCAACCGGGCCCGCAGCGCGCTGTTTTCACTTTCCAGATCTTGAAGCGCGGTCCGGTCGCGCAGGTCCTGGTCAAAAATTTCGCGGACGGCGTTGGTGAGAATAGCGGTGATTCGGTCGTAGCGAACGCCCTCAATTGCGCCGGCCTCGTTGCGGGTGATCAGGCGTTCATCGACAGTAGCCATCTCCTCGGCGACAAAGCCAATATCCTCGCTGCCGTCGGCAAGCCAGCGATAACCCACCGGCCTCAGCGCAAGCACCGTCGCCAGCCCTAGCTCGAGCTCCTCGATGTGGTCTTTATAGCGCCGACTTGACGAGCAGCTGGCGATTTCATTTGAGGCGTTGCGGCACAGGGCTGTGCTGCCGGCTGCGCCGAGCCCGTCGACCCTGGCCAGTCCCGCAACTCGCAGACCGTTTTCTGGTACGCCGGAACCGGTGAAGCTGCCGCCGACCGCAACGCCGCCATTGCCCAGCACCCGCAGGCGCGACGCCCCGTTGATACGGACGCGAAAGGCGCCCTCGGTGCCGGACCCGTTCCCAGCGACCTGTTCGAACGGGGTATCGATTTCAAAATGATCACTGGGCGTGCGACCGAAGCCGATGCCGCCCTCGGCACGGACGAGAAACTGGTTAGGCCCGGCGGAGACAAAAGACTGAGCCTGGTTGTCCGCCCAGACAAAGGTGCCCTCGTCGCCGTCACCACCACCGGACACGGCGACGCCAGTGCATGCCGAACCAGGGTCGCCGGAGTCCGTACCGGGACGAATTTTGGCATTGCGGCCGCCCGCCCAAGAATGTGTACCACCGGCGCAATTACCTAATCCACCGCCAACGGCGCTCCCACTCCCACTGGCGGTGTTGGCTCCGCCGCCGGCTACGGTGCTGAATGTTGCACTGGCGGTGTTGAACTGGCCGCCGGCTACGGTGCTTCCAATGCTCGTGGACGCGTTCATAGTGCCGCCGGCTACGGTGCTTGTTTCGCCGTCAGCGGTATTGAAGGAACCGCCACCCACTGTGCTTTCATTGCCAGTGGCAGCGTTAGTTTCTCCGCCGGCTACCGTGCTCGATGGACCGCTGGCAGAATTGCTGATGCCTCCGCCAACCGTGCCGAATGACCCCTGCGCAGAGTTTACGAGGCCACCTCCCACCGTGCTGGCCGATCCCGTCGCCGAGTTGGTACGACCACCTCCCACTGTGCTTTCCGTACCAGTCGCCGAGTTGGTGCGGCCACCACCGATCGTGCTGTGCGTACCGTTGAATAAATCGCCGTCGTCGCTACCGGCCAGATTTCCGAATCCGCCGCCCACCGTTCCGTAGTGATCCGCAACACGGTTCGGAATTTCGTCACCAGTAAATGCGGGGTCGCTGTCGCCCTGCGGGGCGCCACCGCCGGCGATCGTTGCGCCGCGAACACCAGCCGCCACCCCATTCGCACGACTGCCTGCAATGATGTTTGCCGTGATGGGCAACTGTTGAAAAAGCTCAGCGCTAGGTTCGATGCGTAAACCTCGGACACTGTTGGTGCGCAGTTCAAATGGCGCGGCGTCTGTTGTGCCAAGAAACTGGATGCCGGGATCCGTACCGGCGTTTCCGCTGAGGCTCCAACCGGGGATACCGACCTCGTCGGGCTGGCAGGTCACGCTGCCATCGGTATCGATGATCCGGATGGATTGGCCCGCAGGGCAGGTACCGGAAACGCGTAGCTGGACCTCGGTTGGATCGATGGCGCCACCACCGACCGATCCAGTTGTCAGGCCGGTTGCGAGCAGCGCGTAGGGCGTGGCCGTGACTTTCTGCCGCGGAATCAGCGGCGCGCCATCCACGCTGATTTCCAGGAATCGGTCAGATCCATCAAACGCCATCGAGCCGAAGTCCAGCTCGACCTGAAACAACCCGTCCTCGACCGGCCAGGCAGACCGGAGTTCTGCAATGCCGATCTCGAAACCGCCGCTCAGTTGGTCGAAGAGCCTGAACTCCAGGCTGGCAATTCCGGTAAAAGGTTCGCCGCTCAGCCGCAGCTGCCCCTGGTAGGTGAATGATGAAGACTGGGCCACCGCTGGTTGAGTTTGCAGCAGAACCGCCGCCGACAACACTATGGCAAAGGTCAATTCATAAAACGTATCCAGACGGTGACCCAGACTGGTTTCCTGGTCGCTAGTGAACATCGCGGCTCTCCCGTTGACATCGTGTCTTAAGCCTAGGGCTGCTAACTGCCGGCAGTCTTGATCGATTTCTAACGGATTCATAACTATTGCCTTAAGCGGCTTAATAATTGGTGCCGAAGGCGGTCGCCGATCGAATCCTATGGCGCGCACGTAATCACGTTTTGCTCAGCAGAGCGCTGGCCCCAGTTTGCGTCCGGCCGACTCTGTTATCGTAGGTGACTGCTGCCGCGCGGCGCGCCGCAGCCCCAGGTGGTGAAGAAGGAGCAAGCTATGCAGCGTCGCCAATTCTTACAGTCGTCACTTGCGGTCGCGGCCTCAACCGCTATGCCGCTGTCGCCAGCCCTAGCATCGCTCAGATATGTACCGACCAAAGTTCGCGGAGACATCCACGCGGTGACCTGCGACGGCCAGGCGGTTGCGCTGGCGGCTGCTGACGTTCAGGACTTCAGCAATCGGCTGAAGAGTCATCTGTTGCTGCCGCATGTGGATGGCTATGACAAAGCTCGTCTGCTGCTCAACCCCACCTTCGACAAACACCCGGCGCTGATTGCCCAGCCGACCGGCGTAGCCGACGTGCAGAGCGCCGTTAACTTCGCCCGCGAGCACAAGCTGCTGGTCGCCGTGAAGTGCGGCGGCCACAGCGCCTCCGGCAAGTCCACCTGCGACGGCGGTCTGCAAATTGACCTGTCGAAGTTTCATGGCGTCCGGGTCGACCCGAAGGCGCGCACCGCACGGGTTGACGGCGGCAGTCTTCTCGGCGAGCTGGATCACGAATCGATGGCCCACGGCCTGGTCACCACGGCGGGCAC
>JBCDKA010000179.1:0-7544 GCA_038747195.1 Pseudomonadota bacterium | reverse complement strand
CTGCTGCGGATTATGCGCTGGATGGCCAGCGAGCTCGCGGTCGGGCACAGCTATTCGACCGACGGGGACAGCATCGAAGACCCCGAAAACGTCTCGGTAGGTCTGCTGGGCGCAGATTATAAGATCGAGAACAATCTTTATCGGTTCGAGCGGATTTATGGCGGTCTGAACTGGAGCCCAGAGCTCAAAGCACCTCTGGCCGAGGCCGGAGTCCAGGTGAACGTCGGCGATTTTCTATTGGCGGTTGACGGGCAGGCGGTCACGGCAAACCAAAGTCTGTTTCGGTACTTCGAGCAAAAAGTGGGCCGACCGGTGACGCTGACGGTAGCGGAAACGCCGGGCGCGGATACCCGGCAGGTTGAGGTTACCCCGATCGCCAACGAGGCCGCCCTGCGCAATCGTCACTGGGTCGAGGACAACATGCGCAAAGTTCACGAGGCCACCGACGGCCAGATCGGTTACGTGCACGTCCCCAATACCGCGGGCGCGGGGCATGAGTACTTCAAGCGCTATTTTTATCCCCAGTCCCACAAGGCCGGGATGATTATCGACGAACGCTACAACGGCGGCGGACTGTTTGCGGATTACTACATTGACATCCTGAGCCGCCCGTTCGCCGCCTGGTGGGCGATGCGCTACGGGGATGATCTGGTGAGTCCGCGGGGCGCCGTGTACGGCCCTAAGGTCATGATCGCTGACGAAAATGCCGGATCAGGCGGTGATCTGCTGCCCTGGATGTTCAAGAAGTATGAGCTCGGGCCCGTGGTAGGCACACGGACGTGGGGCGGCCTGGTTGGGATCCTCGGTTTTCCTCCGCTGATGGACGGCGGCGGCATCACCGCGCCCAACCTGGCGATCTGGAACGAAGACGGCTGGATCGTCGAAAACGTGGGCGTCGCTCCTGACGTTGAGGTGGTTCAGTGGCCGAGCGAGATCAACGCCGGTCGGGATCCGCAGCTGGAAAAGGCGATCGAGCTGGCGCTGGCGGCGCTAAAGGACCGTGCCTACACGAAGCCGACTCGTCCGCCTTTTCCCACCCGCGCCGCTCGCAACTAGGCAGCATATCGGGCCGCTCGGAGCTTGGTTCAGTTGCGCTTTATTAAGCTGCGCGCTGAGAGCGGGTATTCACCGTAAGTGGTGAATCGTTGCGCCAACTGTGGTTCTACGCTGGCGGGCCCGTTTTGTCACGAGTGCGGTGAGCGCGTGCTGGTTGGAAAAGACTGGTCCGTGTCACGACTGCTTTCGGATGCTTTTGGCCAGCTGGCTGATATTGACTCGAGACTGTTGCGGTCGCTTCGATGGTTGGCGTTACGCCCCGGCGGACTCGCGAGCGAATATTTTGCAGGGCGCCGGGTGCCCTATCTACGGCCACTGCAGCTTTTTCTCCTGGCGAACGTCGTCTATTTTTTTGTTCAGTCCTGGGCGCTGTTTTCCGGCTACAACACACCGCTTGCATCCCAGGTGAGCCAACAAGTCTACAGCGACTACCTCCCGGCGGAGGCGTGGGTAGCGGCTAAGTCGTCGGCGCTGAACCTTGGCTATGCAGACTTTGAGCAGGTGTTCAACGTTAGGTCAGACGTCTTGGCGCGAACCTTGGTTTTCCTGATGGTGCCAGCCTTGGCGCTCTTCCTGTCGATGATCCTGTTCCGCCGGCCGAACCGCATGGTCGAACACAGCGTGATCGCCATTCACTACTACGCCTTTGAGCTGCTGATCATCTTTAGCCTTTTTGCCTCGGTCTGGCCGCACCTGGTCTTTGCGGTGTTCACCCCGGACACGTTGGCCTCCTACCGGTCCGTGGCCTGGGTCGTGCTGGAACTTGGCGTCGAGCCAATCAAAGGCGTGTATTGGTATTTCACGCTGCGCGGGTTCTACGGCCTTGAGCGACTACCGGCGCTTGCCCTTACCGTGCTTGTGTTGGCAGGCTTGCTGCTGATTACCTTTGGCTACCGCCTGGCGCTCCTGCTGGCTACGCTCTGGAGCCTTTAGGCTTCGCCGCCGCCCTCGCAGCATGCCGAATGCACGACGCTAAGAGCCCTAATCTGACGATTCATCTGGCAGGTGAATGATGCAGCGCTCGTCGGCCAGCGCGGCACCAACCTCGCCGCTCAGGCGAAAATCGCTGTGGTCGTAGGCCTTCATCGTCTCACGATTGCGCTGGCTGAGCTCGCGGCGTTTGAGCGCGGCAAAGAAGCGCCGAACGTCGTCGGTAGTTTCGAGAATCAGCGGTGGCACCTGGACCTTTGCACCGGTCTCGGAACGCGCCACCATGGTGAAGTAGCTAGTATTGGTGTGGTTTACGACGCGAGATTGAACGTTCTCGGAAGTCACCCGCATGCCGACAACCAGCGAACTGTTCCCCACATAGTTCACCGACGCCTGAAACGACACCAGCTCCCCGACCTCAACCGGCTTGAGAAAGTGCACGGTGTCGACGGAGACGGTGACACAATACGTCCCCGCATGACGGCTGGCGCAGGCGTAGGCCACCTTGTCCATCAGCGACAAGAGGTGTCCGCCGTGGATCTTGCCGCCGAAATTGGCGTAGGCCGGGATCATCAGTTCCGTCATGGTGGTGCGGGAGAAGCTGACCGGTTGTCCGTCCATCAATAAGACCTATGGTGATCGATGTTCTTGTGCGCTGACTACGGTGGCGACTGGGTGGGTTGCGGTGGCAGCAGCCGTTTGGGGGCGGCTTTGCCGATGTACTCGGGGACCTCATTCACCGGATGGATGGTGACCGAGATCTTGCCGGCCCCGGACCTCAGGTGCCGGATGGACTGGTAGTCGTCGGAGAACCAGAAACCTCGAGCAGCCTCGACGCAGGGAAAGTTGGCCCCAATGATGAACTGGTTGTCCGGCCACTGGCCCTCAAAAGTCTCGCTGGGTCGGGTGGAGAATTCGTAATAGCCCTGCTGCTCCGGGTAGGTGTTCAGCTTGCGCAGGGCCACGCCGTACTCCTTCAGCGCATCACGGCTTTCGAGCTGGCCGATGACCAGCATCAGCACCGGCTCGTCGCAGGCCGTTGCCTGCTCCTCGGCGCTCGCCCAGGTGCAGGCCAGGATGCACGCCACACCCACAGCGACCGCCAGCGATCTGCCGAGGCCGCGTGAGCGCTTAGCGGTCCTCGCTGCTGCTGGCATCGCCATGTTCCTCTATGTACTTCTTAAAGACGGTCCAGGAGGTCTCGTTGGGCCGATCGTCGTCGAGCGGCGGCGGATTCCAGTATTCCGGGAAACGCTCGTCGAGGATTTTGACCAGGCGCTCGGGCAGCAGCTCGCGATCAAACGTGTTGAAGCCGGTCGCATTAAAAATCATCCAGCCCGGACGGTCGCCCATCTTGAGCCAAGGCAGCCACTTGGCGACGCGCACCCAGCCGAGATGAGATTGACCGATCGATGGCTCGCTGCTGTCGAGCAGCTTTTTACTGTCGTAAAAGCTGTCGAAGATCTCCATGGCGTGATAAGTCCCACCGACATAGGGCTGATAGTCGCCGCCTAAGGGGTTGGTATAAAACAGGGGGATTTCGGAAGATCTCGCGGTGATGTCGCCATAGCGACGTAGGGGCATCGACAGGCTGGAGCTACCGTCAGCCTCCCGCTCGTATCTCGGCGCCCGCATGTTCACCGGATCGTTGGCGACATGGAGCACCTTGATCGTCTCGCCGGTCCACGGATTTTCCCAGCTGTCGATGAGCACCCCCGTCTCAGGATCCAGGTAGACCATGATCTCTCGAGAAACGCTCCGGAAGGATCGGCCCCGCTTCGGATCTTCGCTGACCTTACAGTGACGTACGTTCACCCCAAGGAGGTCAAACATATGGCGATCCTTTTCGCCAGGAATGCGGCTGTAGGCTCGCCCCTCAAAAACCCCGTAGCGGATCACGCCCGCCTCAACCGTGCCGCACGTCGTTTTCTGCATGGCGACAAACGCGTCGCTGCCGGTCAGGGTCAGGCGTTCGGCCGCGGCGCCAAAGGAACCGGCGAGCAGCAGGGCAAAAAGCGTTTTTCGAATCATGAGCAGGGCCTCAAGAAATGGTGATCAGCGCACACCATACTCGGGAAACCCAACGTCGCAAAACGGACTCGTGCGGATGGTGGTTTTTTTGATTGTCGCTATTGGAGAGACAAAATGTCAGTATTATGCATTATTGTTATCTATCGGGGGATGGTCGAAAATAGCTGTCATCAATTAACGACGAATTTGAAGGAGCACATCATGCTTGCCATTCGACCGGCAAATGAACGCGGCGTCGCCAACTTTGGCTGGCTGGACAGCCGGCACACCTTTTCCTTCGGCCACTACTACGACCCACAATTTATGGGTTTTGGGCCGCTGCGGGTGATCAACGAAGATCAGGTGCAGCCGGGTAAGGGATTCGACACGCACGGACACAGCGACATGGAGATTATTTCCTACGTGCTGGACGGTGCGCTTGAGCACAAGGACAGCCTCGGCACCGGATCGGTGATCCGCCCCGGCGACGTGCAGCGTATGACGGCGGGCACCGGCGTACGGCACAGCGAATACAACGCTTCCGACGTTGACCCCGTGCACTTCCTGCAAATCTGGATCATGCCGGAGAAGAAAGGGCTCGAGCCCAGCTACGAGCAAAAAGCCTTCAGCGATGCCGAAAAGCGCGGCAGGCTGCGTCTCGTCGGCTCCCGCGACGGCAGGGACGGGTCGGTCACGATCCATCAGGACGTGGACCTCTACGCCTCACTGCTCGATGCGGGTGATCAGGTCGAGTTCGAGCTGGCAGCGCAGCGAAACGGCTGGCTCCAGGTCGCGCGTGGATCGGTCAGGCTGAACGGAAAAACCCTGAAGGCCGGTGACGGTGTCGCAATGACCGGCGCGGATCGCCATGAGATCGAGGGCGTCACTGACGCCGAGGTACTGCTCTTCGATATGGGGCGCTAACGCCGCGTTGTCCGGCCGCTACGAAACCGTAGCGGCCGGCTTTTCCCGCGGATAGACAAACAGCAACAGCGCCATCGACAGGACGTTGAAAAACGCCGGCAGCAGCGCAAAACCAAACGTGATGCCGGAGAGCGCGTCTTTGCTTTGCGTCGGCTGTCCCGCGACAAACCCCGTGAACTCAAGCACCAGACCGACCAGCAGCGTGCCGCCCAGGGCAAAGCCGACCTTGTCGATGATGGTAAACAACGCTGAGAAGAACCCCGCGCGCGATTCACCGCTAATTTCACGGTCGTGCTCGATGACGTCGGACAGCAAGGAAAATGCGGTGGTAAAGCACGCCGACTGAAACGTTCCCATAATGACTCCGCCCACGTAGACCCACAGGCTGTTGCCCGCCGGCGCAAACGCGATCAGGCACAGGGAAAACGTATAGCCCAGCAAACCCAGCAGATAGACTGCGCGTCGCCCGATCTTGCCGGACACAGCCACCCAGATCGGCTGCATGGCCATGGCCATCACGCTGGTCAGCAGCACCATAATCCCGATGGTCTCCAGGGGATTCGGGAATTCGAGGTTGAAGCTGAAGAGATAGGCCAGAGTCGCGTAGGCCATGCCCATGGCACACAGCTGACATAGGAACGCGCCCAGCAACCCCAGCGCAGCACGGTTCGCCGCCAGCGCCCGCCAGCGACCCATCGCCTTTCCTGTGGCCTGGGCGGCCGCCTGAGGAATCGCCCGGGCGGCATCGCGAATATCGATATGCCGACTGCCCCACCAGGCGATCAGTAGCGTCACCAGGCAGATCGCGGCAAGAATCCAAGCCATCAGGCTATAGCCTGACGCGCCGCCGCCGAAGCGCTCAACCAGGATTGGCGCCACGGAGGCCGCAACGAGCAAACCTACCGCCGCCATGGCGGTTCGCCAGGCCATGGCGGCCGTGCGGCGCCCGGGGTCTGCGGAGATCTGGGTGCCGAGCGCGAGATGAGGCACGGAAAACAGCGAGAAAACGATCATGTACGCTGACAGCACGAGAGATACCTGCAGCGCGCGCATCATCTCGGTTCCGTCCCCCGGCGCCTGGAACAGCAGCACCAGAAGTGGCGGCGAGATCACGGCGCCCAGCAGCAGCAGGTGCGCCCGCCGATTGGTTTCTTTTAGGCGGTCACTGAACCACCCGGCACCGAGATCAGCCAGCACGGCGACAATCAGCTTCGGGACAAAGATGGCGCCGCCGGCCAGCCCGGGGCTGATGCCGAGCACCTGGGTCATATAAAAGAGCAGCAGCAGCGACGGCACGTCCCGGTAGATCTGCACGGCGATCTGGCCAGCGGACCAGGCGATCGTCCGGCCCCGCAGGCCCTGATCCTGGGCGATGATGACTTCAGACAACGGTGGACTCCCCTTTGACTAAGTATGCGGCCTGTCCCGGGCAGCGGACGCGCGCTTTGTTATGGTAGCAGCCACCCATCTTCGAGACTGAGCCTGGCTGCACGCAACTGGAGCGCCTAAAGCAGCCGTACCGACAGCACGCCGCTAATCTGCTCGAGCTGCGTGACCACCGATTTGGGCACCACGTCACCGTCTACGTCCAGTAGCGTGTACGCCACCTCCCCGCGAGATTTATTGAGCAGGTCGGCAATGTTCAGATTGGCCTCCGCCAGAATGCTCGAAATCTGCCCCACCATATTGGGCACGTTTCGATTGGCGATGGCCATGCGGACCGCCGGCTGAGTCCTTGGGAGCACCGCCTGAGGGAAATTGACTGAGTTTCGGATGGTGCCGTCTTCGAGAAACTCGCGCAGCGTGTTTGCCACCATCACCGCACAGTTTTCTTCGGCTTCCGCTGTTGACGCGCCGAGGTGGGGCAGGGTGACAATCTTTGCATGGTCTTTGATGACCCGGGTGGGAAAGTCGCAGACGTAGGCGCCCAGCTGGCCAGCGTCCAGGGCCGCCACCATGGCTTTGTCATCGACGATGCCCGCGCGGGCAAAATTGAGCACTACGCTCCCCTCGGGCAGCAGCGCCAATCGCTCGGCGTTGACCAGGTGGCGGGTTGCCTCCAGCAGCGGTACGTGGATCGTGATCAGGTCACTTCGAGTGAACAGATCGTCCAGCGACAGCGCTTGCTCCACGCCTGAGGAGAGCTGCCAGGCCCGTTGAACCGTGATGGCGGGGTCAAACCCCAGCACCTTCATCCCGAGCAGGTGCGCCGCGTTGGCAACCTCAACACCGATGGCGCCTAAGCCGATCACGCCCAGCGTCCGCCCGGGCAGCTCATAGCCGACAAAACGTTTCTTTCCAACTTCCACTTCTTTGGCGAGGGAGCTGTCGTCACCCTCCAGGGCCAGCGTGTACCGCCACGCCTGACAGATATTGCGGGCGGCCAGAAGCATGCCGGCAAGAACGAGTTCTTTGACCGCGTTGGCGTTGGCGCCCGGCGCGTTAAAGACCGGGATTCCTCGGGCTGACAGCTCTTCGATCGGAATATTGTTGGTGCCAGCGCCGGCTCTGCCAACGGCCAGAACGCTGGCCGCGATCTCCTGGTCGTGCATGTTTGCGGAGCGCACCAAAATGGCGTCAGGGCTGCCGATCTCCGACGCGACCTCATAGCGCTCGCGAGGGAG
>JBCDKA010000178.1:0-7738 GCA_038747195.1 Pseudomonadota bacterium | reverse complement strand
GGTTGACTGCGGCCAGTGCCTCCGGGAGTTGTCCGGTCTGCACCAGCACGCGAGCCTTCCGGAGGCCTGCAACCGGCTTCAGCGCCTCCGGCGCCCCAGACTGTTCGGCAAACTCCAGCAGCGCTACGGCCTCCGTAAAGTTGCGTTCTTCGACGGCTTTGCCCGCCAGCGAGAATGCCGCCAAGGTAGCGTAGGCGGCGTTATCGTTGGTTGAGGTGAACTGATCCAGCACCTCTCGCGTCGCCTCAACATCTCCCTCGAGATCGGTCAGGAGCTGCTGGTAAGCGTTGGCCGCCTGTTCACGTCCGGCAAGCTCATTGGCCTGCCAAAAACGCCAGCCGTACAGACCACCGATGCCGAGCGCTATGCCAAAAAAGATGGACAGACCGTTGGTCTTGAGCCATTGCTTGACCGCTTCGCCCTGCTCGTGGTCGTCGTAATATTCGTTTCTCACCGCCGTATCGGCTCCGTTGTTTTGCTTATGTGGTGCGCGTAACCCGCCATTTTTTCAACCCCAGCGAGATTTTTCAATGGTCCAGCGCGTTCCACCATGGCTATGAAAAGGAAGTTGGCCCGGGATCCCGAGGCCGGCTAACGTTCTAAGGGGTTGTACCGCTCTCGGCCAGGTGGTTTTTCAAGGCTTCCGGGAGGTCGGAAAAACCGACCACGGTCGCTTCGCCTGCCTGCCGCAGGGGCTTGATTTGGACCGTCTGTGCTTCAAGCTCGCTTTCTCCAAGGACCAGAGCAAGTTCCGCACCGCTCTTGTCGGCACGCTTAAACTGCGCACGAAAACTGCCGCTTCCCAGATTTTGAGTCAGCCTCAAGCCCGGTACTTCGTCCCGAAGCTGTTCAGCCAGCGCCATGGCAACCGGCCAGGCGCGGTCGCCCACCGCAACAAAAAACACGTGGGGGGGCGTGGGCTCCAGCTCGCCGCCCTGCTCCTGCAGCAGCGCAACCACCCGGTCGACCCCGAGGGAAAAGCCGATGCCGGGTGTCGCTGGACCGCCGAGGGTTTCGACCAATCCGTCGTAGCGTCCGCCGGCGCAGATGGTGCCCTGGCTGCCAAGCTCCGTCGTTTTGAATTCAAAAACGCTACGGCTGTAGTAATCGAGCCCGCGGACCAGCCGGGGATTGACCTCAAAACCCACGTTAGCCCGTTCCAGCATGGATTTGAGTTCCGCAAAATGCTGGGCGGACTCATCGTCGAGGTGTTCGAGCAGGCTTGGTGCGCCGGCAATCAGCTCGGCCATGGCCGGATTTTTGCTGTCCAGGATCCGCAGCGGATTGGTGTCAAGCCGACGGATACTGTCCTCATCGAGGTCGGCTCGCCGTGCGGTGAGGTAGTCCAGCAGCACCTCGCGATAACGCTGACGCGATTCGCGAGTCCCTAATGAGTTAATTTCCAGCGTGACGCCGAGAATACCAAGCTGTCGCCACAGACGGGCCAGCATGATGATCAATTCTGCATCAATATCTGGCCCTGCGAGGCCAAAAACCTCCGCACCGATCTGATAAAACTGCCGGTTTCGGCCACGCTGTACGTTCTCGCGACGGAACATCGGCCCGCTGTACCACAGCTTGCTGCTGTGCCCCTGAAGCAGACCATTACTAATAGCGGCACGCACGATCCCGGCGGTGCCCTCCGGTCGGAGGCTTAGCGCCTCATCGTTGCGATCGACGAAGCTGTACATCTCTTTGGACACAACGTCGGTGGCCAAACCGATCGCCCGACTGAAAAGCTCGGTGCGCTCGACCAGCGGCAGGCGTAACTCAAGATAACCGTAGCTCTCCAGCAGGCGGCTGGCGGCCGCCTCAACCCGTTGCCAGGTCGCGGTCTGGCCTGGCACCAGGTCATACATTCCCTTAACGCGTTTTATCGACATCGGGCTCCGTCGTGCAGGGTGAGCCGGCGGCGCGGCGCGTCGCCGGTTAAGCTTGGGGTGTGGTGCCGATCAGTTCTCGGGCAGCGAGAATTCGGCGATTTCGCCGGTGCGGTGTGCATCGAGTACATAAACCGCGTCGTCAAGAAAAGCCGTGACGGCGTCGGCATTGCCCAGCCGAACGCTCAGGCCCTGGCCGGTTTCAAACGACCGGCTGGACCCCGCCGCCATCAGGCCAAACGCCAGGCGCTTGCCGCTGGCGTCGTTGACTTCAAGCCAGGCTTCTTCGCCAAAGTCCAGGCGCAGCACCGGCAGGGGCTTCATCGGTGTCGGTGTCGTAATGGCGTTATCACGCAGTAATTCGGGCAGCGGCGCAATCGACGCCAGCCGTGGCTCGATTCGAGTTTCCGCAGTCGTGGTACCCGCGTCATCAGCAGAGACGCCGTCGGTCGCCGAAGCTTCCGGAGCGGTGCGGGCGGCGACCGCCGCGGGCGATGGCGCTCCGATCTCTCCCTTGAATGCGCCCATGACCAGCCAGGTCGCGGGTATGGCGAGTAGCGCGGTCGCCGCGACGTAGGCCAGCAGACGGTGAGAGTGCTGGAGCGCTGAAGGCTTGGGCGACACCAGGAACTCCGACTGCGCAGCCTCCTGCGCGGCGCGCTCCCGGGAAGTGAAATAGGCCTCAGCGGTTGAGCAGTCCACCTCCAGCAGCCGCGAAAGCGCGTCCAGGTAACCGCGGAGATACACCGGGGCGCCGAGCTGGTCCCACTGTCCGGCTTCGATGCGCGATACCGTCGACGCCGTCAGGTTGATCTGCCGGGCAAGGTCGCGCTCCGACAACCCACGGGCGTTCCGAGCGTTTTGGAGCCGCTCGCCCAGTTCCGCTGCTGCCGCAGCCCCGTCGTCTATGTTTGAGGATTGCTGGTCAGAACTATCCGCAGTACTCATCATTCTGGTTCCCCTGCCCCAGTCGCTGTGCCTGGCTCGACTCCGGAAAATAGGATTTGAGCTGCCGGGCGCAGTCGCTGGCGGTCTTAGTATCACCCATACGGGTCTCGATAGCGTAGCAAAGCCAAAGGGATTCGGGGGAGTCGCCGCCTGCTGCCTGCAGCCGCTGCAAAAACGCCCGAGCTCTGAAATCATCGCCGCGCTTACAGAGGGCACGACTCAACATAAAAAGCGCGTCCGGATAGCGTTCGTTGGCTTCCAGCGCCTGACGGTAGCGATCCTCGGCGGCACCCAGCTGCCCTGACTGCTCAAGGCAGGTGCCGGCGTTGGTCAGGGCTACCTCGGGGTTCTGATAGAACGGTTGTTCGACAGCCCGCTCGAAGTAAGGAATCGAATCTTTGTACCGCTCGACCTTGCAGAGAAATTGACCGTAGTTGTTGAGCACGTCGCCGTTTTCGGGTGCGAGCTTAACGGCCTGTCGGTAATGCTTTTCTGCATCATCAAACCGGTTGATTCGCTCGTAGATCACGCCGGCAACCGTGTGTGCGCCAGCAGACTGGGGATCCTGGACCAACGCCCGCGCAATTTTTTCCAGGGCTAGCTCGGTGTCCCCTTTTTCCAGATAGCCGACGGCCAGCTGCGTGTTGGTCTGGGCCGCCTTGGCCGCTGCATCCGCCTGCTGCTGCCGGGCGTTTGTGGTATTGCCGGAGCTCGCGCAGCCTGACAGGAAAACGCTAAGCGCGAGCAGTGCAATGGACAGCGTATTGAATCGAGTCATGTCGAAACCTCCAACGCTTGGCGCCTTGGGCCACCATCTGGGGTTGCTGCGCCTTTGGCCAGCAGTCTCGTCTGGTGACGTTCCTGCCTCCGGGTTCGGTCTTTGACCCGCCCGACAAGCTGTCCGCAGGCCGCATCGATATCGTCCCCGCGGGTGCGGCGCAGCGTCGCCACCACGCCGGCTTCCTGAATGATCTTCTGGAAGGTCGCAATACGCTGCGGCGAAGAGCGCTGATAGTCAGTGCCGGGAAACGGATTAAAGGGAATCAGGTTGAGCTTCGAAGGTACCTGGCGCAGCAGCCGGATCAGCGAACGTGCATGTTCCGGATGGTCGTTGACACCCTCGATCAGCGTGTATTCAAAGGTGATGCGGGCACGCGCTTTGCCGGCAAGGTAGCGACGACAGGCCGCAAGGAGCTCAGCAATCGGGTACTTTTTGTTCAGCGGCACCAGCTCGGTGCGCAGCGCGTTTTCTGCCCCGTGAAGCGAGACCGCGAGGCTGACATCTGCTACCTCCTTGAGCTGGTCGATACCGGGAACCAGTCCAGCGGTGCTGACCGTTACCCGCCTGGCCGCAAACCCCAGCGCGAGGTCCTCCAGCAGCAGCCGGATAGCGGGGAAGACGTTGTCCGGGTTGAGCAGAGGTTCCCCCATGCCCATGAACACCACGTTGGTGATTTTTCGATCGGCGTTGCAGTGCCCGAGCTCTCGGGCGGCCGTCAGCACCTGTCCAACAATTTCGCCCGTGCTGAGGTTCCGGCTAAATCCCTGCGTCGCGGTGGAACAAAACGTGCAGTTCAGCATGCAACCCACCTGCGAGCTGATACACAGCGTGCCCCGGTTGGGTTCGGGAATGTAGACCACCTCCACCGCGTTCCCGCCGCTCAAAGCCAGCAGCCACTTGCGGGTGCCGTCTTGAGAGGTTTGCTGAGTCATGATCTGCGGCAGCGCGATGGTGTACCGCGATGACAGCTCGCGGCGCAGCTTCAGCGAGATATTCGACATCTCGCTGAAGTCGTGGACATGCTGGTGATACACCCACTTGAGGATCTGCCTTGCGCGAAACGGCTTCTCGCCGAGCGACGCGAGTTCCTGCTCCAACATCGGCAGGTCGAAGTCGAGCAGGTTCTTTTTGGCTGGCGTCACCACGGAGCTGGCAGCGGACTCAGCCGCTGCGTTGCTTGTCCGGGATTCCGCCGCGGGCATCAGTTGAGGCCCGGGAAGAAGAACTGAATTTCGGTGGCAGCCGTCTCTGGCGCGTCGGACCCATGAACCGCGTTGGCGTCGATGCTGTCGGCGAAGTCCGCACGGATCGTCCCCGGCGCGGCCTCGGCCGGATTGGTGGCGCCCATTAACTCGCGGTTGACAGCGATGGCGTCGTCGCCTTCCAGAACCTGGATCATGACCGGACCGGAGCTCATAAAGCTGACCAGGTCAGCGTAGAACGGCCGCTCTTTGTGCACGGCGTAAAATCCGCCGGCCTCGTCTGACGTCAGGTGTTTCATCTCGGCCGCAACAATTTTTAGGCCAGCCGCCTCGAAGCGGCGATAGATTTCGCCAATGATGTTTTTGGCGACCGCGTCGGGCTTGATGATCGAAAGGGTGCGTTGAGTGCTCACCGGATCTCCTGTTGTATTTTTTGTGCGCAGTTGGGGCGGATTCCACCCGAAAATCGGCGAGTCCCGAACGCTGCCCCAACCGAGCGAACGAGCGCCGGATATTAACACAGAATGTCCCGAGTAAACGCGAGCTTAGCCCCCTTTTCTTAACAATCAGGGTCGATTTGCCTCCGAAGCTCCTGAGGCAGGTCCCCGGGGGACCGTTCGGCCGCTCTAAGTGTCAGTATTTCCGAACTTTTTCTTCCTGTCAGCGAATTGAATTTCGCCGATCAGACCTGCTACCCTCCCCGACCTGTTTAAAACGGTCTTTTAAAGCGATGGCAACCGGGCAAACCAAACAGCGGATTATCCAGGCAGCGGAGCATCTGTTTGCCAGCCATGGCTTCGTTCGCGCATCCCTCCGCCAGGTGACCGAATTGGCGGAAGTGAACCTGGCTTCGGTCAATTATCACTTCGGGAGTAAGGAGAATCTGATTCAGGAGGTTTTCCGCCGGCATCTGGATGGATTAAACGTCGAACGAGAGAAAGCCTTCGAGGAAGTGATGGCCGCCAACGCCAACCCGCCCCTAAGCGATCTCCTCAAGGCATTTATCGCACCCGCGCTGCGGCTGAGCACCGATCCCGTTCACGGCGAGTATTTTGTGCAGATCGTGACGCGCGGCTTTGTGGAGTACAAAGACCAGTTCCGTGAGTTTCTATCCCGGGAATACGGCGACATCAACCGGCGATTTTTTGCCGCCATCGCCAAGCATCTGCCGCACCTGCCGGACCAGGAGGTTGCCCGACGGCTCGATTTCACCATCGGCGCGCTGACCTACAGCATGGGCGATTTCGGGTTGACTAAGCTGGCTGACGGCACCGACCGCGAGGACTATCTGCGAGCCACGATCGACTCGCTGGTTCGCTTCAGCGAAGCGGGGCTTACCCGGTCAGCGGCCTAGGAAAGGTCGCTACGTCAGGCGCTTCAGCATCGCAGACACCGGCGATCCGAGATCGGGATCCGCCAGCGCCAGCTCGACCGTCGCCTGTACAAATCCCAGCTTGCTGCCGCAGTCGTAACGTTTGCCCTCGAAGCGATAGCAGTAGACGGGCTCATGCTGCAGCAAGGACGCAATGGCGTCTGTGAGCTGAATTTCGCCGCCTGCACCTGCCCCTGTGCTCCTCAACAGCTCAAAGATTTTCGGCGTTAGCAGGTAGCGTCCGACCACCGCCAGGTTGGACGGCGCTTCGGCCGGGTCCGGCTTTTCTACGATGGCTTCAAGCTTCTCTACCCGCTCGCTGTGTGCCCTGGTGGAGACGATGCCGTAGCGGTTGGTGTGTTCCGGCGGGACCTCCTCCACCGCGATGACGCTGGCGCCCGTCTCTTCGTACACTTTTACCATCTGCTCGAGACAACCCTGCCCCTGATTGACGATCAGATCATCGGGTAAGATAACGCCAAACGGTTCGTCGCCGACCGCATCCGCGCCGCAAAGCACCGCATGTCCAAGCCCCAGGGCCTGATGCTGCGGCACCGCCGCCTGGCTCACTCCCTCGGCGAGCGTGCCGCGCACCAACGCCAGCGTCTCGTTCTTGCCGTCTTTCTCCAGCCGAGATTCGAGCTCGAAGGCGGCACTGAAGTGCTGGTTGATCGCCTGCTTACTGCTGTTGGTAATGAACACCAGAGCGGACGCCCCGGCACCGACAGCCTCATCTGCCGCATACTGAATTAAGGGCCGGTCGATGATCGGCAACATCTCTTTGGGAACGGCTTTGGTCGCCGGCAGAAAACGGGTTCCCAGGCCGGCGACCGGGAACATGACTTTTCGAATCTTCGACATGCGAGTCCTTTCGGTAGGTTATCCGCTAGCGGGCCGCGCCGGCAGCGGCACGACGTTTTCCTGTTCCGCTGAGGGCTGTCCGCGCCGGTATTCTGGCACCAGGTCGGTCAGTGCGCTTTCAATGATTTCGGTGTCCATCGTTTCACAGGCATGCCGAATGGCGCTGACCGATTGCTCGACGCGATGCCAGTCGTGGGGCCGATGCATAGCCACAAGGATTTGGGGCCAGTCCGTCGGCTGGTAACGCTCCTGTTCGTGGAACAGTTCTTCCTTGAGCTTTTCCCCCGGACGCAGGCCGGTGAAAGTGATCTCTACTTCCTTGAACGGGATTTTGCCGGCCAGGCGGATCATCTGCTCCGCGAGATATTGAATACGGATCGGTTCACCCATATCCAGTGCGTAAATCTCTCCACCCTCGCCGATACTGGCAACCTGCATGATGAGCTGGCACGCCTCGGGGATGGTCATAAAGTAGCGGGTGACCTCGGGGTGGGTGACCGTCACCGGACGGCCCGCGCTGATCTGCTCCTGGAACAGCGGCACCACGCTGCCAGCGGAATTCAGCACGTTGCCGAAGCGGACCGTGATAAACCGGGTGGACGAGTTCTCCGCCAGCGCCTGACACAGCACCTCCGCGGCCCGCTTGGTAGCACCCATCACGCTGCTCGGATTGACCGCTTTGTCGCTGGAGATC
>JBCDKA010000177.1:0-7841 GCA_038747195.1 Pseudomonadota bacterium | reverse complement strand
GGTCGACATAGCTCAACACGTTGGATTTTGCATAGCCATCGGGATTGTCGGCGGGCGTCGCCATATAGCGCTCGGTGTAGTGGGTGTCGTAGAGCGCCCAGTCTGTCACGGGTGCCCCCGATATGCCGGCTGCCCATACTCCGGGTTCTTGCATCAATGTCATCAGCGTCATGTAGCCCCCATAGGACCAGCCGTAGATGCCTACGCGGCCAGCGTCGACGTAGTCGAGCTGCTTGAGATACTCCGCCCCCGCTTTTTGATCGGCCACCTCCACCAGCGACATCTGGCGGTGGATGGGGAACTCAAAGGCGGTACCGCGATTGGCACTGCCGCGATTGTCGATGCTGAACACCACGTAGCCCTGCTGCTGCAGGTACTGGTGAAACACAAAATCCCGGCCCCACTGATTATTCACCACCTGTGCATGCGGACCGCCGTAAACATAAACGATGGCCGGATAGGTTCGGTCAGGATCAAAATCGGCTGGCTTGAGCAACGAATAGTTGAGCGTTTGGCCGTCGCTGGCTTCCAGCGTCCCGAACTCGGGCACCGAGTGTGCGTCGACAAAAGCGTGGTAGGGGTGTCCTGCCTCAAGGGCATTCTCCGCCAGCCAGGTCAGCCGCTCACCGGTGGGATTGTGCACGCTGACCTGCGGCGGCTGGCTGCGGCTGGAGAAATTGTCAATGAATGCGCCGCTGTCGCTCACCACGGTCTCGTGCCAACCTTCAGCGGTGGTGACCCGTCGTACTTCCGGGATCGGCGTTGACGAGGCATCGGAGGTCAGGTTCACCTCAAACAAGTGTTTCTCGAGCACCCCGTCTTTGAAGCCATCAAACAGCACGCGGTTGCGCGACTCGTCGACGGCCTTGATCTCGCTGACAGCCCAGCTGCCGCTGGTCAGCTGACCCAGCATTTCGCCATTCATAGCGAAGCGGTAGATGTGCTGAAAACCGCTCCGCTCAGAGGTCCAAAGAAACTGGCCCGGCGTCTCATCGAGAAAGGTGAGGTTGTGGTGCAGATTGAGCCAGACGTCGGATTTTTCGGTGAGTATGGTTCGAGAGGCGCCGTCGGCCAGATTCACCTCCATCAGATCCAAGGTCTTCTGGTCCCGGCTCTGTCGCTGCACGAGCAGCCGCCCTTCGGGCGACCAGTTGACGCGGGCCAGATAGATGTCCACTTCGGAACCGAGATCTGCCCAGGTCACCTGGCAGGATGTCACGTCAACGATACCCAGTCGAATCGTGACGTTTTTCTCCCCGGCAAACGGGTAACGCTCGTTGGTGACCCGGAAACTGTCGTCGAAAATCTGGTAGCGGCTCGCCACCTCGACCGGGTTTTCGTCGATCTGCGTGAAAGCGATAAAGCGATCGTCGGGCGACCACCAGTACCCCGTATCCCGGTCCATCTCTTCCATGGCGATGAACTCGGCCATCGCGTTGCGCACCGGCCCCTCACCATCACGTGTCAGCGGCCGTTCTCCGCTTCCATCAGCGTTCACCACCCAGAGATCCTGGTCACGGACAAACGACACCAGGCTGCCACCGGGGGACACTTTAGGGTCGGTTTCGAAGGCGTCGCTGCGAGTCAGCCGGCTGACGGCCTGATCTGCGAGCCGATACAGGTATAGGTCCCCACCGAGCGGGAACAGCAGCTGCTGCCCGTCGGGTGCCCAGAAATACTCGACGATGCCCTTTCCGCGAATCCGCATTCGCTCCCGCCGCGCCTTCTCCACCTCGTCGAGCTGTTCGCCGTCTGGCGTCAGCGCGGTTGAGTCGACCAATAGCTGATGGCGGCCATCGGTCAGGTGGTACTCCCACAGGTCTTGCTGTCGGGCATCTTCCGCTTTGCCCTTCAGATAGCTGACGCGCTCACCGTCCGGGGAAAACTTCAGCGCCACCGGCGCGGTGCCGGACAGATCTGGGCTCGCAAAAAGCCGCTCGATGGTTAGCGAATCAGCGCGCACGGTGACGGTGGCCGACAGCAGCAGGGCCGTCAGCAGTCCAGAAGAGCAGAGTGTTTTCATGGCGTGTCTCCGCGAGGCGGAAGCGGTGTTTGTGGGTAGGGTGACAGCGGTGCGGTGGCATGGACAACCAGACAGCACAGAGCGGCATGCGCCGCAAAAGAATGGGCCGCTGCGAGATGCAGCGGCCCGGCAGAATCAGTCGTTCAGCGTTTGGATGTACGCGTAAACGTCTTTCATGGCCTGATCGTCGGCCAGGGTCATAGACATCGGACGCATCTGGGCGCCATAGATGTCCTGAGGGTTGGAGCCACGGATGCCGGCCTTGAAGTTGTTCAGCTGGCGAACGAAGTACCACTCCTGCAGTCCGGTCAGGTTCGGCGCGCTCAGCGCGTCCATCCCCTTCCCGTTGGTACCGTGACAGGCCACGCAGGTGGCGTAAAGGGCTTTACCCTTCTCGGCGTCGCCAGCGGCAATCGCGGAGGAGCTGAGCAGCGTGGCGGCAACTAAAATCAGTGTTTTCATGGATTTGTCTCAAGGAGTCGTTTTTTGACGTCCTCGTAATTTACCAAATTTGGATGAAAAATTCGTGATTTGTCTATGAAAACGACCCCTGCCCGAAGCATTGGGGGCTAGGAGTTGGAGAACCGGCCAACGATCACCGAAATATTGTCTGTGCCGCCGTCGCTGTTGGCCTGGGAGATCAGTTCACGACAGGCCTCTTTCGCCGTTTTAGCCGCGGCGATGGTGGTCGTAATCGCGGCATCGCTGACGTGTTTGGTCAGCCCGTCGCTGCACAGCAGGATGGCGTCGCCGGCCGTCAGCTGGATTTCCACCCGTTCCGGCCGGATGTCTCGGCTGCTCGTGATGACGTTCCACAGCTGATGGGCCATCGGCGAGTTTTCCGCCTCGTCCTCCGACATCACGCCTTCGTCGACAAAGCGCTGCGCGACCGTGTGATCGTTAGTCAGTCTGGTGAGCTCACCGTTGTGCAGCCGGTAGCAGCGGCTGTCGCCGACGTGCACCACAAAGAGCCTCGGCCAATCGCAGCAGGCCATGGTCAGCGTAGTCCCCATGGTCGTCAGCTCGGGCTGGGCTTCCACCGCCTCCCGGACA
The DNA here is from genome assembly GCA_038747195.1 of Pseudomonadota bacterium. Classification (GTDB taxonomy): domain Bacteria; phylum Pseudomonadota; class Gammaproteobacteria; order Xanthomonadales; family SZUA-38; genus JANQOZ01. The sequence goes on along the minus strand of JBCDKA010000177.1, from coordinate 4,765 downwards.
GCCTCGTGAGCCGCCTCCACCATCGCATCGAGTTGATCGAAGTAGTGACTGGGCTTAAGCCCACCGCCCAACGCGTTGGCAATGGCGCCGACAACCAGCTCCGCTGCGCGGTCACCAGCCGCCTCTCCGCCCATGCCGTCGGCCACGGCGAGCAGCGCAACATCACTGGCCTCCGCCTGGCGCACCAGAATTCGGTCCTGATTGACCGAACGCTTCTGGCCCTGGTGGGTGGCACCAAAAAAATCGATTTGGGTGGTCATGCGGCGGCGTCGGAGTCTTTAGAGCTACTGACGAAGGATACCAGTAAGTGCCCCGGGGAAAAACGCAGTTGTGCCAGGCGCTGCAGAGACTTTTGCCATGCCAGCGGGGTTTTCTGTGCCTGCAGCCAGGCACCGGCCACTTGGGCTTGTCGTTTAGGCACTGCTGAAGGGCATTTGGTCCAGCGAGCCGGAGCGTAGCGGGCCGGTACCGGTCGACGACAAAAATGCAGTAAAGTGACGTTCGCGTCGCGCCCTAACCCACCCCTGAATCGGAATCTCATTGGCTACAGTTAACACCGAAAACGGTTTTGCAGGACACGCCGGCAAGACACTCAAATGGTCCATGGGTCTCCTGTTTCTGGTGTCGTTTTTTAATTACATGGACCGCTACATGCTGGCGGTGCTGCTCCCGTCGATCAAAGAAGAGCTCTCGCTGAGTGATGCTCAGCTCGGGATCATCTCTGGCTTTGCCTTCACGCTGTTTTACGCCACGCTCGGTGTTCCCATCGCCAGGCTGGCCGACCGCTTTTCGCGGCGTAACATTATCTCGATCGCGCTGGCGGTCTGGAGCGTGATGACCGCGATCTGCGGACTGGCGCAGAGCTTCATTCAGCTGGCGCTGGCTCGCGTGCTGGTCGGTGTTGGTGAGGCGGGCGCGACGCCTCCCTCCCATTCGCTGATCGCCGACTATTATCCGGTTGCCAAACGAGGCAAGGGAATTGCCATCTACAGCCTGGGTGCACCGGTAGGGATCCTCGTGGGCTTCATCGCCGGCAGCTGGCTGGCGGAGAACTACAGCTGGCGAATCGCGCTGTTCGCCGTGGGTATTCCGGGACTGCTGCTGGCGTTTATGGTCTGGCGGTTTCTCTTCGAGGCCCCGCGCGGAGCGTCTGAACAGGTTTCGAGTGCAGAAAAGACGCAGATTAGCCTCAAAGAAGCGAGCGCGATTCTGCTTCGCTCCAAATCGTTTGTGATGTTCTCGGTGGGTACCGGGCTCTACACCGTCGTCTGGCTCGGGGCGGTGCAGTGGCTGCCTTCTTACTTTACGCGTTCATTTGACATGAGCCTGACCCAGGTAGGCTTCTGGCTGGCGCTGGTGCTGGGTTTCTCGCAGATCTTCGGCATGCTGGCCAGCGGCTGGGTGACCGATACGCTGGTGACACGCAGCGTTCGTTTCTACGCGCTGATTCCGGCGATTGCCATCGGCATTTCCATCCCGATTTTTGCCGCCGTTTTCATGACCAAAAACCCTTGGCTTGGCCTTGCGCTCCTGTTCCCGACCTTCATGATCAGCGTCATGCAGGGGCCAGCCACCTTCGCCGGGATCCAGGGACTGGTGCCCCCCTCCATGCGCGCCATGGCGGCGGCGGTGCTGCTGCTGATCACCAACCTGATCGGGGGTGGTTTGGGACCGCCGCTGGTGGGCCTGGTCAGCGACCGGCTCACCGAACAGTATGGCGACGAGGGTCTGAGGCTGTCGCTGCTGGTCATTGCCTGTGGCTTCAGTGCCCTTTCTGCCATCGTGTATTTTATCGGCAGCTTCTATGTCAAAAAGGAGTTTCGCTCCGCCACCTGATATGCATGGAGAGTCAGGTAATTCCAGCGACACGTTTCACCTGACGTCGACCCAGCGGGCCCAGCTGCGGGCGACCGGTGAGGCTTTCTCCAGTGCACGGACGCTTCCGTCCTGGGCGTTCACCGACGATTCCCTGTTTACGCTGGAGCTTCGTGACCTCCTCTCCCAGGGTTGGTTTTGTGTTGGTCATCAGAGCGACTTTGCGCCAGGGGAAGTGAGGCGCGTGGACCTTGGCGATCACTCAGTGCTGCTGAGCCGCGCCCGCGACGGAGCGCTGCGCGCATTCCGGAACGTTTGTCGTCACCGCGGTACCCGGTTGCTAAGCGAGTCGAGTAGCTGTGGCCATCTGCTGGTGTGCCCCTACCACGGCTGGTCGTACGAGCTGGACGGCACGCTGCGGGCGGCGCCCGGGATGGAGGCGATGAGCGGCTTTGATCGTAGCGACCACCCACTGACCGCCGTTGAGCTGGATTGCTGGAACGGGCTGGTGTTTATCAAGCTCGGCGGGACCTCGTTGAGCCTCGACGAGACGTTCGCCGACTTCCCGGCGCTGGGCCCGGACTTGGCCAGCCTCAGCATCGCGGGCCGGGAGCAGTACCAGGTCAGCGCCAACTGGAAACTGCTGGGTGAGAACTTTAACGAGTGCTATCACTGCGCCGGCGTCCATCGCCGGCTGCATCAGCTGACCGGGCCGGCGTCGGACACCAGCCGGCAGGCCCGCGGCGCAGCCTTTACGGGCGGGCCGATGATGCTGCGTCCCGGCCACAACACGATGAGCAGCAGCGGGAGCACGGCGCGTCCGCCGCTGACTGGCTGGCCCCCTACCGAGACGGGGCTGGTGCACTACTATCATCTGTTTCCCAACGCGTTTCTGAGTCTGGTCCCGGACTATGTGATGCTGCACCTGCTGTCGCCCCTCAGCGTCGATCGTGTGGCCGTTGAGACCCTGTGGCTGTTTCAGGCTGACGAGATGCAATTCGCGGGCTTCGACGCGTCCGAAGTCATCAGCTTCTGGGACGAGACCAATCGGCAGGACTGGGCGCTGTGTGAGACGGCACAGCTGGGACACCGGGACGGCAGTTTCGACGGCGGCTGTTACCACCCGGCGGAGAAATGTGTGCACGATTTTGATCGCTGGTACGCTGGCTGGCTGGTCTCGCGGTAGTCGCTCAATCATCCCAACGCTTGTTTCATGTTGTTTCGCCCTCGATGACTTCGGGAAAATATTCGTTTTATCCTTAAGTTCTGACGTTCCTCGTCGATGTTTAGGGCTGGAATGAGATCGCCGGAAAACGACTTGTCACAGCCCAAGCCCACCTCGCGCCAACCCGTTGAGCCCGGAACGGTTCACGTGCTGCTGGTCGATGACAGCGAGGATGACTATCGACTGACCCGCGAGTGGCTGGCCGCTGTGCCGGGCACCGAGTATCGGATTCATTGGGCTCGAGAGTTCAACGAGGGCCTGACGGCCTATGCTACCGGCGCTCACGATGTCTGCCTGGTCAACGATCGCTTGGACGAAGCGGAGGGGCTTGACTGGATTACCCAGCGGGACCTGAGCGCGTGCGACATCCCGGTTCTCATGCTGGCTGATAGCGGCACTCGCGCGACCGATCTCAAGGCGATGCAAAGCGGCGTTTCGGACTATCTTGAAAAGGATCTGCTCAGCGGGCCCCTGCTCGAGCGCGCCATCCGCTACAGCCTGGAAAAGCACCGGCTGGTGAAGCGGCTCAACAGCCTGTCAAAAACCGACACGCTGACGGGCATAGCCAATCGTCTGAGTTTTCAGGAGATGCTGGCGGCGGGCATATCCAGCGCTGCCAGACACAACCGGAAGCTTGCGCTGCTGTACATCGACCTGGACAAATTCAAAGAGGTAAACGACTCGCTCGGCCACGGGTTTGGTGATCAGGTGCTGTATCAGGTTGCGCGGCGCCTCGCTGAAGTGATTCGCACCGAGGATTTGGTGGCGCGCCTGGGAGGTGACGAGTTTGCACTGCTGCTCAACGACATCGTGGACCCGATGTCGGCGTCCGCTGTGGCGGAGAAGGTCTTGCGGGCGCTGAGCGCGCCGTTCGAGTACCAGAGCAATCAGGTGACCGTGAGCGCGTCGCTGGGCATCGCCATCGGTGACGGCCGCATGTCGGCCAGCCGGACGTTCGAAGCCGCTGATATGGCCATGTATGAAGCCAAGAAACGCGGCCGCAATCAGTACTGCTACTTCGACGGCAACATGCAGGCGGAGGCGGCCCGGCGTGCGCAGATTGAGTCGGACCTGCGTCTGGCCATCAGCCGCGGTCAGCTGCGGCTCCATTACCAGCCGCAGGTGGACGCCGCCAACGGTACGGTGCAGGCCATCGAGGCGCTGGTGCGCTGGAACCATCCGGCTCTGGGCTTCCTGCCACCGGCCGAATTCATCCCGCTGGCCGAATCGACCCAGATGATCTGCCGCATCGGGGACTGGGTGCTGGCCGAAGGCTGTCGACAGCTCGCCCAGTGGCAGAAGGTCAGACCCGGGCTGCGGCTGGCCGTGAACATCTCGCCGCGCCACCTGGAAAACAAGTGGTTCCTGGACGGCGTCAAGCAGATCATCACCGACAGCGGCGTCGATCCGTCCAGCATCGAGCTCGAAATCACCGAGACCACCGTGATGGAAAATCCTGAGGAGGTGGTTCGCAAGCTCCAGGAGCTCAACCGGTTCGGCGTCCGGTTTGCCATCGACGATTTTGGGACCGGCTATTCGTCGCTGGCCAATCTGCGCCAGCTGCCGGTCAGGGTTCTCAAACTTGACCGATCATTTATCTGGGGAATCGGCGTCAACCCTGACGACGAGACGATTATCGTGGCCACGATCGGCATGGCGGCTAGCATGGGTCTGGAGCTCGTGGCTGAGGGCGTGGAAACCGAGCAGCAGGCACAGTTCCTGCGC
>JBCDKA010000176.1:0-7874 GCA_038747195.1 Pseudomonadota bacterium | reverse complement strand
GGCCACTGCTCGCTGCTGCATGGCTACAGCCGCAGCTTCGAGGTGTGGTTTGCGTGTGAGCAGCGCGATCGCAACGGTTTTGTCATGGATTACGGCGACCTGAAGGAGCCGCGCCAGTGGCTCGAAGACCATTTCGACCATACCGTGCTGGTAGACGCTGACGACCCGCTCCTGGAGCAACTTCGGTCACTCGAGGCTGCCGGCGGCTGTCGGCTGGTGGTGTTCGAGGACGTGGGTACCGAGGGCAGTGCTCGGGAGTTTTACGACTACCTGGAGCCCTGGGTTCAGCAGCGAACCCAGGGCAGGGTGTGGGTGCACTCCGTTGAGTGTCGGGAGAACGAGAAGAACTCGAGCATTTTTATTGCGCCAACTAGGTTGAATCCCTAGGCCAAGCTGTTGAGCTGCTCGCCGAGCTCGGCCATACGTTCGCCGGGCAGGCCAACCGCCAGGTCCTGTGCCCGCTGACAAAAGCTCGCCAGCGCGTCTCCGTAGATTTCTTTGCCCGCCGCCGATAGACGAACGAGGCTGACCCGAGCATCCCGAGGATTGCGCTCCTTTTCAACCAGGTGGATCTTCTCCATAGGGTTGAGCAGGCGGGTCACACCGGATGCCGTTAGCCCAACAGTCTCCGCGAGATCCACCCGTCGCATGGTTTCGCCGGGCGCCTGCGCCAGATGGTGCAGCACCCGGAACTCCGTAAAGCTGATGCCGTGAATGGCCAGCGTATGATCGAGCCTGCGGCTGACGCGATTGCCCGCCTCGGTCAGGCTCAAGAGCAGGCTGGCGGCAGAAGTTAAATTTGACATGTGATTGATTAATACTTGGTTAGTAATTGAGTACGCAAGTATTTCACAACACTCCCATCGACGCTACCCTCGCCGCGACCGATGGCTTAAGGGTTGAGGACGGGCCTAGCGAGCGACCGGCTTGCCTTTGCAGTGCCCCGGCTCCGAGCGCCAGACCACCGGCTCCCAGTACTCGTCATACTCCGCCTGCTCCTTGCGCTCGTGCAGGAGCTTGGCGGCGACGTGGTACACCATGCCGTCCGCCACCTCCAGCGTCATCTGGCGCGCCTGGCGGCGCTTGGCAAACCGGGTGTGCTTGATCCGAAGCTCGCGGCTCGGAATCAGGTCACTGACCAGCAGCTCGTATTCACCCGGCGGCAGGTATTGAAAGCCGCGCATGATGCCGCCGCTGTTTTTTACGTTGATCCCCATAAGGTAGGCCGGATAGAGATTGAACTCGTGCGGCGGCGGGTCATACAGCGACAGCGTGCCGCAGGGAGAGCGATCATCATCCGATCCGGGTGGTGCGCCCAGAATCAGGTCCTCCGGTGGCCCATCGTCTTCAGGCATCGACAGCGCGAGCTCAACCCGCGGCAGCTGCCATTTCTGCAGCGGCGCGGTCAGCGTTTCGCGACGGTTGCCGCGGGCGACAATCAGGGTCACGGGGTCGTTGGCCGGAATCTGCTGAAGCATGTTGGAAACCCGGTCAACCGCTCGCGAGACCCCTTTGCCATCCTGGCCGAGGCCCAGCAGCGGTTCGGTGTTCATGGAAACAATCCGATCACCGGCCCGCAGCCCCATGGCGGCAGCCGTGCTGCCCGGCGTCACCGCCACCACGGGCAGGCCCAGCGAATCGATGTCGGCGCTGCGGGTATCGCCGTAGATCACTCCCAGGTTGATCAGCGCTTCCGGCTGCTGGCTGAAGACCACATCCAGATCTTCGCCGTCGAACAGCGGGTCCTGTGCCAGGGAAATCAGCATGGTGCGGATCGCCTGGTTGATTCGCTCGTTCCGGGGGTCAGCGCCGCTGCTCTGGGCCGGAAGGATGCTCGGCCAGCTCAGCACCGCGGCAAGCGTGAGGGCAACGGCTGTGGGGCGTCGGGCACTCATACGCTGCCGGCCCCGGGCGTGGTGTCGTAGATGCTTACAAGATTTGCCATCAGGTCAACTCGCCGCTGCCACAGCCGGGCCAGCGTCTCTTCCGGCTCATTGCGGGCATAGGCCTGGGCCAGGGCCTGATCGAGCACAATCAGCTGGGCTTGCTGCGTGCGGACCAGCTGCTGCTGCGTGCTGGCAAGGCGGGCAAACTCGCTGCGTTGTTCGCGCAGGGCCCGCTCGAGCTGTTCGGTGCGCTCCATCAGCGCCAGCAGCTCAGGCGCCGTGACGGACGCTACCTCAACCGGTGGCTGCACGGCACTTCGCTGACCCAGCACGATACCCAGGCTCAGGGCCATGACCAGCGCCGCCGCGGCGGCACCAGCGGCCAGCCAGCCGTTGCGCGATGCGCGTCGCTGCTGCCGATGCAGGGCGCTTTCCACGATGCGCGGCCACAGGTGCACGGGCGGTTCGCGCTCGGGCAGGCTCTGCAGCCACTGCTGGATGAGGGGTTCTTCTGGTGTACTCATGGCTCGAAGTCTTGCTGCTTGGTCGGTTCATTGGACGGTTGATCGGGCGCCGGGTCGACCGAAAGCAGGGCTTTGAGCTGCTTGCGGGCCCGAAAGAGCACCGATTTGGAGAAACTTTCGGTCTGATCGAAGGCGGCGGCGATCTCCCGGTGGGTCATGCCCTCGAGGTCATGCATCAGGACCACCGCTCGGGCCTGCGGCGAAAGCTGTGACAGAAGCTTTTCAGCGTCGTGTGTCGCCGCTGGCCTCACCTCCGCGCCGGCGTCTGCCCAGGTGTTCTCGATTTGCTCCGCCGTATCCATCGGGACGTGCCATTTGCGCCGATTCAGGTGGTTGATCGTGGTGTTGAAGGTGATCTGGCGAACCCAGGCCCACAGCGGGGCCGGCCCCCGGTAACGGTGGATTTTGCTGATCACCTTCACGAAAGTGTCGTGCACGATGTCTTCGGCCACGGCGGCGCTGCCGGCCATCCGATAGGCCACGTTGTAACAGGGTTTGGCAAATAGCTGATAAATCGCTGCCATTGCGTCCGTATCACCTCGTTGAGCCCGCCGTACCGTCAGATCATCTACAGCGGTCGCAAAAGTTGGCTTTTTTTCGATGTCTTGTTGGACCAATGAGTGGCCAAATTCGTTGCGCCGACGCATTTTGACCTTTTCCTTCCGTCGGTCCAACCTCGGCGCCGGTCAACCCGCCCTGTGCAGATGCGGCTGCTACGCTATGATATAAGGTCAATCTGTCGTCGGTGGGACGCCCGGTGAAGCATGTTTTACTCGTCAACCCATCCGCAGAACAGAAGAAAGGGGTCATCAGCCGGTTACAGCAGGCCGGTTATCACGTTGCTACCTGCGAGACATTCCAGGAAGCACTGATCGCGTTGGCGACCGCCGCGAGAGGCGGGCCGCCGATCGACGGTCTGGTTGTGGGATGGCCAAATGGCGCTGACGCCGCCTCTCAGTCTTTCTTCAACGCTCTGGCGGATTCCAGGCACCTTCAACGGGTGGTGTTGGTGGTGGCTGATGAACTCGCTTCCATGGCGGTCGCCTGGCTGAAGCAGCGGCGTCGCTCGGCGCTTTTGCTGTGGAACGACTGCGCCGAGATTCCCGACGCGATGAAGAAGCTGCTGGAGCCCTACCGGCCGCAGCAGGTCAACTATCTGGATCTCCTGGCGGAACACCACCTGCGGGTGCTGTTTGTCGACGACTCGCCGACGGTGCGGGTGGCATTCCGACGGATGCTGATGAAATACGGCTTTCTGGTGAGCACCGCCTCCAGCGCGCTCGAGGGGTACCGGATGGCGCTGCGCGAGCCTTTTGATCTGGCCATCGTCGACTATTTCATGCCGGCCCAGAACGGGGTCGCGCTGGTTCGCAAGCTGCGTGCGGACCCCAATACGGCTCACATTGTGACGGCCGTGATCACCGGCACCTATTCGGACACGGTCATCAATGAGGCGCTGGCCGCGGGCGCCAGCGAGTGCATCTTCAAGTCTGAAGCGCGCGAGCTGTTTCTGGCCCGGATCGGTTCGCTGGCCCGAAACATCATCGACCGCAAATCTATCGACCGCGAAAAGCGCCAGCTCGAAGGCATCCTGCACTCGGTGGGTGACGGGGTCTACGGCGTCGACGAGCGCGGTTTTATCCAGTTTATCAATCCGGCCGCGCGCGACATCCTGCAGTTTGAGGCGGAGGACGAGCTCGTCGGACGCAGTGCTTATGAAGGGTTTCACAACCGCTTCGAAGACGGTGAGAAGATGGCCCGGGAGTCGTGTTTCCTGAGCCAGTGCTACCGCACCGGCAATCAGATCACCGGCTGGCAGACGACCTTCTGGTCGCGCCAGGGCCGCGCGATCCCGGTGGAGTGCACCGTGTTTCCGCTGGAGATCGGTGGGCGACGGAAGGGATCCGTGGTGGCGTTCCGCGACGTGTCAGCGCGCAAGCAGCTAGAAGAGGAGCTGCGCTGGCAGGCAACCCACGATGATTTGACCAAGCTGCACAACCGGTCGCACTTTGAACATGAGCTCGAGCAGGAGCTGAACCGCCTGCGCCGGGTCGACGGCGTCAGCGCGCTGTTGTTTGTCGACCTGGACCGCTTCAAGTACATCAACGACACCGCGGGCCATTCCGCGGGTGATCAGCTGCTGATTGAGGTCGCCGAGCGGCTCACCGAACGGCTTCGCGCCACCGACTCGCTGGCCCGGATGGGCGGTGATGAGTATGCGGTGATCCTGCGCAACGTCCGCGCGGACAGCATCCACTCCGCAGCGGACAACTTCCGGCGGTCGCTGGCGGAGATGCCGTTTCACTACGCCGGCAAACAGTATTCGATCAGCGCAACCGTCGGTGTGGCGCTGATGGACGCCTCGACGCCCTCGCTGTCGGAGGTGATGGCCAACGCGGATATCGCTTGCCACGTGGCCAAAAACGGCGGGCGCAACCAGGTGCATGTCTTCTCGGCTGACGCTGACCAGAAGGCGGCCATGGACCTCGAGCTCGGCTGGTCAGCGCGCCTGCGCAAGGCGCTGAGCGAAGATGAATTCGAGCTGCGGTTTCAGCCGATGCTGGACGCCAGTGCCGTTGATTTCGACGCGCTGCCGAGCGAAGAAGGGCGGCTGTGGCAGGAGAACAATCCGGCGCTGACCGGCTCGGTCGCCAGCTATGAGGTGCTGCTGCGGCTGCGGGACTCCGAAGGCAACATGATCTCGCCCGAGGCGTTTCTGCCCACCGCTGAGCGCTTCAACATGATGGTCGATATCGATCGGTGGGTAATCGACAACGCGTTTGCCCAGCTCGCTCAGCTGTCGCAGCAAGGCAGGCTCGTTCGTCTCTCAATTAACCTGTCCGAGCAATTTCTGCTCGACGAAGACTGCGTGCCGTACATCGCCTCCCGCCTGTCCGAGCACGTGCTGGACGCCAACCTGCTCACGTTTGAGTTGACCGAATCGCGGGCGATTTCCAATCTGTCTCGCACGGTTGAGGTGGTGGCGCAGCTGAAGGCCATGGGTTGTCGGATCGGGCTCGATGACTTCGGCACCGGCTTTGCCTCCTTCACCCACCTCAAGCGGCTCGATGTGGATTACCTCAAGGTCGACGGCAGCTACATGAAGTCGATGAGCCAGGACCCGATCAACGCGGCGGTGCTGGCGGCGATCGCTAAGATTGCCCATGCGCTGGGCAAACGCACCGTAGCGGAATGCGTCGAGTCCGCCCGCGAGGCGGGCGCTCTCAAGGGGAGCGGTATTGACATGCTCCAGGGGTACTTTGTCGCTCGGCCTCAGACCGCGCTGCACGTGCCCATCCGCCGCGACAACGTCACCTCAATCACCAAGGCGTTGTAAGCGGACACGCGAGCGCCGGTCAGAGTCTGTCCGCCAGCCGCTCCTCCACCGATTCCGGATAGTTGCCGGCTCGGCTCAGCATGCCGGGAACGGGCCGATTGAGCGCGGCACCGAGCCAGCCTGCGGCATTGATGACCTGGTCCAGATCCACACCGCTGTCGCAGCCCATCCCGTCGGTCATGAACAGTAGATCCTCACTGGCGATATTGCCGGTAGCGCGAGGGGCAAACGGGCATCCGCCGACACCACCGATGCTCGCGTCCAGCACCGGAACACCTTCTTGCAGGGCCGCCGCGGCGTTGGCGTAGCCGGTGTTGCGGGTATTGTGAAAGTGGCCCCGAAGCTGGATCTGATCGGGTAACACGCTCCGAACCTCGGCAAACAGCGCCTGTACCTGCACCGGGTTGGCAACGCCGATGGTGTCAGCGAGAGCGAGTTCCAGCGGTTCGGCGGCGGCGAGTTCGCGTGCAATTTCCACGACGCGCTGGGTGGCTACCGGACCGTCAAACGGACAGCCGAAGGCTACGGAGATCGTGACCTGAGCGCGCAGGCCGGCAGCTCTGGCATCGGTGATCACCTCCTGACATACCTCGATGCTCTGCGTTACGGTCTGCTGCTGGTTGCGCACGCCAAAGCCATCGCTGGCCACCGCCACGGCGCCGACTTCGTCGATGCGCCCGGTGGCCAGGGCACGCTCGAGACCTTTGACGTTTAGGACCAGACCGACGTAGCAGGCTTCGGAGTCCGGCAGCCGGCTGCAGACCGCCTCGGCGTCAGCCATCTGCGGTACCACCTTCGGATGCACAAAACTCGCCACCTCAATCCGCCGGATGCCGGCGGCGAGCGCGCGCCGGATCAGCTCCAGCTTGTTGTCTGTCGAGAAGATGCCCGGTTCGTTCTGCAGTCCGTCACGCGGGCTGACCTCAACCAGCTCAAAGGTCGCCGGGATCATCCTTCCGGCTCTCGGGAGGGGGGTGCCTGAGGCCGTTCCGGCAGCCCGGGCCGATCGCTCTTGCGCAGGCCTGCCGCAACGTCCAGCACGCAGCGGCCGCGACGGCACACCGCGGCCGGCGGATCTTCGGTGCACGCCGACTGGCAGACGCCGCACGTGGCGGTGAACTCATCCTGCAGCCGGTAGATGCTGACAAAGCTTGTGCTGGCGATGGCGCTGGCGCAGTTGAACGGGCAGTCGAGTCGAATCACTTCGCAGTCGTCGTCTACGCTGCAGTCGGTGGCGCTCAGAAGCTCCGACTCCAGGGCGGTCTTTAGGCCGTCACACTCGGCGCTGCGTACCACGTTGTCGAGCGCTCCGGCGGGCGTGGGCTCCATCGGCAGCACCGGCTGCTGATTGGGCGCGGTTGCGATCAGCTGAGAGGAGAACCAGGCCAGGATCGAGGTCATGGCCAGGGCCCCCAGCAGGACCCAGCTCATTCGGCTCATGGGGCGGCGCCGCTGACCGCCGCGGCGTTCCTCGCCAGGTCGGGGAAGAGCGCTGCCAGCCCGTCCCGCGACGCGCTGCAGATCCCCCGTTCGGTGATCAGGCCGGTCACCAGCCGGGCCGGCGTCACGTCGAACGCGTCGTTGCGGACCGCGCTGCCGGCCGCCACGACGTCCACCTCGCCAGCCTGTCCCTGCCGGTCAACGCCCGGCACCCAGCGTATTTCGCTGCCGTCTCGCTGCTCGATCGGAATTTCGTTGAGGCCGTCGCTCAGGTCCCAGTCGATGGACGGCGACGGCGCGCACACATAGAAGGGAATCTGGTTGTCGTCCGCCGCCAGGGCCTTGAGGTACGTCCCGATCTTGTTGCAAACATCACCGCTGGCCACGGTTCGATCGGTGCCCACCAGGCAAAGATCGACCAGGCCGCGCTGCATCAGGTGCCCGCCGGCGTTGTCCACGATGACCGTGTGGGGCACGCCATGCGCGCCGAGTTCCCAGGCGGTTAGCGCCGCACCCTGATTTCTTGGACGCGTTTCGTCGACCCACACGTGGACGTCAATCCCGGCGTCGAAGGCTTTGTAAATCGGTGCGGTGGCGGTGCCCCAGTCCAGCGTGGCCAGCGCGCCGGCGTTGCAGTGGGTCAGAACGTTGACCGGGCCCGGCCGCCGTTCGGCAATCGCCTGGATC
>JBCDKA010000175.1:0-7930 GCA_038747195.1 Pseudomonadota bacterium | reverse complement strand
TCTGCCACGAGCTCACCGGCTGCAATCACGCCGCGCAGTCGTGCGTTGGTTGACGCCTGCTCCAGCTGGTCCAGCAGTACCCGGCGGTTCAGGTCTGACACCTGCTCCTGCAGCGCTACCAGCTGGTCCGTTGGGCCCGTGCCCTGAGATGAGGGGTTCAGCGCCAGCCCAAGACCCAGACCGATCACCATGCAGGCGACGGCCGGCACCCAAAGGCTGACGTTGCCGAAGCGCGCCGCCAGCCGCTGCGCCAAGGTCGGTCGGCTGGCCTCGCTCAGCGCATCGTAAAACCGACTGCGGAGCGCGGGCCCCGGTTCTGCCCGGTTGATCTGAGACAGGCTGTCCCAGAGCTGTTGTTCTTCCGGTGCGCCGTCGAACGGCACGCCAGGGTGTTTTTGTTCAGACATGTGCGGGGTTAACCTCCATGGCCTTAAATATGTCGTTAAGCTGATTCATGGCGCGGTGCATGCGGACCCGCGCTGCGCCGGGCTTGCAGCCCAGGGCCTGGGCCAGCTCGTCGTAGCCCTCAAATTCAAAACGGCCCAGCCAGATCACCTCCCGCGCAGCCTCGGGAAGCCGGGCCAGCGCGGTTTCCAGCTGATCCAGGCGCTGTTTATCGCTGGCGCTTTGCTCGGCGCTGCGTTCGTCCACCATATGGCCGAGGTTTTCCGCATCGGGCTCAGGCACCGTGATGCCGCGGCGCTTGTTTTTCCTCAGCTCATCGAACGTCAGGTTGCGCGCAACGTTGTAGAGCCAGGCCTTGAAGCAGCCCTCGCCGCGAAAGCTGCCCGCTTTTCGCAGCACGCGGATGAAGATCTCCTGGGTCAAATCTTCCGCCAGCGCCGGATTCCGGGTGAGCTGCAGGCAAAACTGATAGATGCCCCGATGATGGCGCTCAAACAGCGTGCCGAGGCACGAGCTGTCGCCGTCGGCAACCCAGCTAATTAATTGTTCGTCGGATACGGCCTGCATTGCGGTCTCTCGTAACGTTCAGTGGTAAGACGCCAGGCGATGGGATGTGTTACGCGATTCCGCGATGATCCGATTTCTGCGGGGTGAAAGCATCGTCTGGCTCAGCCGTCTGTCCTATGGCGCCGGTTGGCGGGCCGGGTGTTAGCGTGGTTGGCTGCCATGATATCTTCAGCGCATGAAATATCTCGGTTTCGGTCTGGGCCTTCGAGCCGAACACGGTCAGCACGTGCTGGATTCGCGCCCGGAGGTAGACTGGTTCGAGCTTCAAACCGAGAAATTTATGGCCCCGGGCGGTCTGCGGCGCCACTACATGATGACGCTTCGGGATCGTTACCCGATGGCGCTCGGCAACGCCGGTCTGTCCATCGGCAGCACCGAGCCCCTGGACAATCGGTATCTCAATCAGCTCAAAGCGCTGGCTGATGAACTCAAACCCCAGTGGATCTCCGATCAGCTGGCGTTTTCCCGGGCGGCGGGCGTCAATAGCCATCTGCCGCTGCCCCTGCCGGGGACCGAGGAGGCGCTTTCCCACGTGGTCGAACGCATCGGGCAGGTGCAGGAGCTGCTGGGGCGGAAGATTCTGGTCGAAAATGTCTGTAGCTATGTTGTCTACCGTGACTTCGAGCTGGCGGAATGGGATTTTCTGAACGCGGTGGCTGAGCGCGCTGACTGCAAAATTCTGCTCGACCTGGGCGCCGTGTTGGTCAACGCGAAGAACCATGGCTTCGATCCGGAAGACTACCTCGCCGCACTCAACGTGGGGCGGGTCCAGCAGATCCACCTGTCGAGCTGCACGCGAGAGGGTGACCTGCTGATCGGCAATCCAACCCGGCCGATTCCGAAGCCGGTTTACGAGCTCTACCAGTCAGCCGTTCGGCGTTTCGGTGCTGTCAGCACCGTTGTGAAGCGCGAGGGTGCAGCACCTGCGTTCAGCGATCTGATCGACGAGCTGACCCGTGCACGAAACCGCGCCAGCAAGGGGCTGGGTGCCCCGGTGCCAAAACCATGAACCTTCAAGAGCTGCAGCAGGCATTTCTTCGCGATCTGATCGGCTCCAACCGGGAGCAGCTGGCAGGGTTCCTTGCCGAAGAGGGCCCGATCCCGCTGACAACTCAGCTCAACATTTATCGCAAGGCTTATCTGAAGAACCTGCTGGAAACGCTGGCCACCGAGCACGCCATGCTGCGGCGCTACGTAAAAGACAAGGTGTTTTTACGTCTGATCCGCGAATACCTGCAGGACCATGAGTCGCGGGAGTCTTCGCTGCGGCATTTCGGCGACGCGCTGCCGGACTTTCTCGAGACCCACCCCAATTTCAGTCGCGCGCCGCAGCTGGCTGAGCTGGCACGCTTTGAGCGCCTGAGGCTGCAGACCGCAGAGGCCGCTGCCGGCACGCGGGTGACCATGGAGGAAATGACCGATCTGTCGGCGGAGCAGTGGTCGATGCTGACGTTGCACCTTCATCCAAGCGTGCAGGTCGCGCGTTTCGACTATCCAGCGGTCACGATCTGGCGAGCGGTAGAAAAGGGTCAAAAGCCGCCACCGGCCAACCGCGCTGCGAGCGCCTGGCTGATCTACCGGGACGCAAAACGGATCATCCGATTTCGGGCCGTGGAGCCCGACGAGCAGGCAGCCCTCGAGCGCGTCTCCGCCGGCGCGCCGTTCAGCGACGTCAATCAGACGCTTCTGCGCTGGCACGACACGGGCGATGCGCAAGCCCGCTCGATCGAGTTGATGTCCGGGTGGGTCGAAGAAGGGCTGGTTGCCGAGCTGGCGGTGCAGTCCGACGGCATGTGGTGAACGGCCGCCGGCAGCCGTGTACCTGACGGTCAAACTGATCCATCAAACCACCGCCGTATTGACCATCAGCGGCTTTATGCTGCGGGGTTGGTGGATGATCCGCGAATCGCCGCTGCTCCAGCACCGGCTTACCCGAACGCTCCCACATATTAATGACACCGTCTTTTTGCTGAGCGGGATAGCGCTGGCGGCCATGCTCCAGCAGTACCCGGTCAGCCATGATTGGCTGACCGCTAAGGTCCTCGGCCTGCTGACCTACATCGTGCTTGGTTCGCTGGCGCTTAAACGCGCCAGGCGGAAAAACCTCCGCGTGCTTTGCCTGGTGCTCGCTCTGCTGACCTTTGCCTGGGTCGTGAGCGTTGCGCTCACTCGATCGACCTTCGGTTTTTTTGCTTTTCTGGTCGGTTGAGCGGTCCGCTAGACAATCCGGCGGGCTTCCAGCGCTCGCTCAAATGGCCGCTGTTTTCTGCGGCGATGGTGAGGGCCAAAAGGCGCGGTTTTCCCAGCTGACCCGCAACTTTGACGAAGTCGCGACGAAACTCTGATCATTTAAAGGAAGCCCTTCCGCCCACGGTTTTGGCGAGCTAGTTTGATCCCATGCTCAATCAAGCCAACCGGTCTTGGCAGACAGCGGGATCGAGCCGCGCGAATGAGCATGAGCCGGGATTCGCTCGTTCGGCGCTTCAAGACTTAGATCAGCAAGGAAAACGGATATGGGTGTCAGCAAATCGGTGAAATTTCCCGGTGGCAACGCAGGGGTTTGGTTTGGGCTAGCGCTGCTGGTGCTGTCGCCGGTGTCAGGTGCGTCCGAGTTTGAACTCGCAAACGAGCGCCTTTGGTCGGAGGAGCATTCGGTCAACAAAAACGCTCTAGCCATCGCGGCGGCAGACTTCAACGGAGACGGCATTGAGGATCTAGCGGTGTCGTTTGCTCTCGAGCAGGGGTCCGAGGTAACGGTGTTTCGAGGTCGGCGGAACAGCCGGCTTACGGCTGCTGCGTCGCCCCGGTTCAGCGAGCCTCTCACCACGCAGCAGACTTCCTGGCCAGCGACGCGGCTGCTAACCGGCGACTTTGACGCTGACGGCCATCTCGATCTGCTGGCCGCCCGCGAGGGTGAAACGACAGTTCAACCGCTCCTTGGGGACGGGCAGGGAAGCTTGAGGTTTGGCAAAGCTATGGCGTTTCCCGGAGAGATCACCGCGATTACCAGCGGGGAGGTGAATCGCCGCGATGGGCTTGCGGACCTGGTGGTATCGGTTGTCAGCAACGGAGAGGCTCTGGCGATGGTGTATCAGAGCGGCGCCGGCGTGCTGGCTGCGGATCCGATCATCCTGCCGATTCCCGCCGCAGCCGAGGCGCTGGCGCTGGGTGAGATCGACGGGGATTTGGGTATCGATGTGGTGATCGCCGCCGGAAACGACCTGGTTATGCTGCGAGGGAGAGACATGCGGTTGGCGGGAGGAGTCACGGAAGACGATCTTGAGATCTGGCAGTGGGATGAAGCCCTGTTGGATCTGAAGATCGGCGACTATCTACCGGGGCAGGGCGCCGCGGAGCTGGCGGTACTCGACGCCAGCGGCCGTCTGGCCTACCTCGCACTGAACCAAGAGGCCAAGGCTAGCGAGTCCAAAAGGACTGTTTCTGAAGGATTCCAGGTTGTTCGCGAGACCTGGCTTAGCGCTGATCCTTCCAGCCGGATCCAGCCGGCGGGTTTCGCCGGTGATCACGAGGAGCTGCTGGTGTTCAACAGCGCCGGCAGCATGACGCTGGTGGGTGTGCAGACAGGCAAACCTGAGGAACGCGCGATCGCCGAAAAGAGCTGGGCACTGGAGGCATTCCCCGAGCAGCTGCTGCCGCTGGGCATGAACGGTAGCGCTACCAGCGAGCTGCTGCTGCTGTCCTCCGAAAAACCGACGCTCAGCCTGCTGCGGCAGAAAGGCGGAGGCAGCATTGTGGTGAACTCCGCCGCCGACACCGCGACCGCCGGTGACAGTGACTGCACGCTTCGGGAGGCGATTAACAACGCGAACGCGGACGCCGATACCACGGGCGGTGACTGCAGTGCGGGCGGCGGCACCGAAGTGATCACTTTTTCCATCGGATCCGGCACGGTGGAAACGATTGCGCTGACCTCAGCGCTGCCCGACGTGACGTCACCGATTGTGCTTGATGCATCCAGCCAGTGCGCCACGCCGCCCTGCATCGTGCTCGATGGCAGCGGCATCGCCGCTGACAACACGAGCGGACTGGTGCTGCTTGGCGGGTCCTCGACGGTGCGAGGGCTGGTGGTCAATGGTTTTTCCGGTGACGGTATCGCGCTGCTGACCCTGGGCGGAAACCTGATTGTGGGTAACTACATCGGGACAAACGCGGCGGGTGACGCTGCGGTTGGACTGGCCGGCAACGGCGTCATCGTCCGCACGGACAACAATGTCATCGGTGGACGTACGGCCGCCGATCGCAATGTCATCGGTGGGCTCACTCGCGCCGGAGTTGCCGTGATCGGCGGGAGCGGCAATCGCATCGAAGGCAACTACCTTGGCCTGGACGTCTCAGGAACGCAGGCGATACCGAACGCCGAGGATGCCGGTGTCCTCATTGGCAATGCGTCGGGCAATACCGTGGGCGGCACCGATCCGGGCGCTGGCAACGTTTCGTCTGGCAACCGGTGGGGTGTCGGCGTCAGGCGATTTAGCGACACCGCTGACGCCACGGTGGACAACCTGGTGCAGGGTAATCTGGTCGGAACCAACGCGGCGGGTACCGCGGCCATCGGCAACGATGAGCAGGGTATTTTCATCTTCGATGCCCCGAACAACACGATTGGTGGGACCACCCCCGCGGCGCGCAACGTGGTTGCGGGCAATGGCCTCGACGGCGATTTTGCGCCGTATGCGGGCGTTCAGGTGTTTCCGCTCCGAGGTTTCGATAGCTCGGGCAATACAATTCAGGGCAACTACATCGGCACTAACGCGGCCGGCGATACGGCACTGCCCAACGCGAGTGAGGGCGTGCTGGTACTCGTCGCTGGCGGCACCCAGATCGGCGGAACGGCGCCAGGTGCCGGAAATCTCATTTCCGGCAATACCTCAGCCGGTATTTCCATCCCAAGCGTGGGCTCGGCCGACAACGTCATCCAGGGCAATCGCGTGGGGACCGACGCCAACGGCACCGTGGCGATTCCGAACACAGGGCAGGGCATCTATCTGGAGAATGCCGTTGGTACGCTGATCGGCGGCACCGAAGCGGGCGCGGGGAACCTCCTGTCGGGCAACAACGGCTTTGGTCTCCAGATCAATCCCAATGCCAACAACACAACCGTCCAAGGCAACCTTATCGGAACTACGGCCGACGGACAGAGCGCGCTGCCCAACACCTCCACGGGCATTTTTGTTAGTCAGGCTACGGGCCATACCATCGGCGGAACTGCTGCGGGTGCTCGCAACGTGGTCTCGGGCAATGCGGTTCATGGCATCCAGCTGTTTGACGACATAGCCGGCAGCGTTGTCCAAGGAAACTACGTTGGTCTGGATGCGGCGGGGACGGGGGGCCTCGGCAATGGCGAGGTGGGAGTCTTTCTCGGCGATCGAAGCACGGGCAACACCATCGGCGGAACGGAGCCGGGTGCCGCAAACGTCGTCAGCGACAACGGGACTTGGGGGGTCTTCGCTGGCAGCGCCGGCGTCGATAACGTGATTCTGGGTAACCTGATCGGGACGGACGCAAGCGGAAGCGGCTCGTTTGGCAATGACGTCCACGGTATTTTTCTGTTTGCCACTGCCTCCCAGACGATCGGCGGTTCGCTACCGGGCGCCGGCAATACCATTGTCGGGAACGGCACAAACGGGATTGCCATTGGAGGTAATGGTGGGGCGTCTAATGACAACGTTGTGCAGGGCAACACGATCCGCGACAACGTTGTGCACGGCGTAGCCGTCAACCAGGGCACCGGAAATCTCATCAGCCAGAACTCGCTGGTTAATAATGGTGGTCTGGCGATTGAACTCAACGGTGATGGCCCTTCCGCCAATGATCCACAGGATGCGGACACGGGCGCAAACAATCTCCAGAACTTCCCGGAGCTGGATGGCGCGCAACCCGGCAGTACGATCATCTCCGGTACGCTGAACAGTGCACCGGACACGATGTTCACCGTCGAGTTTTTCTCCAGCACCGACTGCCAAATGCAGGAGGCCGGGACATTTCTCGAAAGTATCCAGGTGACGACAGACGGCAACGGGGACGCTGATGTATCCGCCACGCTGACCGCAACAGTCCCGGAGGGGCAGGGCATTACCGCCACCGCCACCGATCCGGACGGCAACACCTCGGAGCTCTCCGCGTGTGTGCCGGTTGCAGGAGAGGTGATTTTCGCGAACGGCTTCGAGGAGACACTCTAAGGCCAGAGGGGCTCGGCGCGAGGCCCTCTGGGCCTCGCAGCCGAATAGACCTGCTCCAGCGAATTGGCTACACTTGCCGACCGCTTTTCGCGGCCCCATCCGAAGCCGGCCCTCGCCAACCTCGGATCACCGCGCGCCCGTAGCTCAGCTGGATAGAGCGCTGCCCTCCGGAGGCAGAGGTCAGGGGTTCGAATCCCTTCGGGCGCGCCATATTTCCCCTGCAAATTCAATGGCTTACGATTTTTCCCTCCTGTAGCGAAGCCGGCAAAACCTCCGATTGTGCGAGAATTGTGCGAGTTTTTACCCTGAGTACCGTGTTTAAACGCCTTACACAGACCTGTTCGACGGCCTTTTGAAGGCGCGCGACGTCCGGTGCTGAGTAGTGGGTGGTCATGCGGTCGGACTTATGCCCGAGAAGGTCCTGCCTGTCCTCATAACTGACCCCGGCAGCCCGCAATCGATGGCCGAACGTGTGACGCAGGTCGTGAACGCGTAGGTCCGGCAGCCCCGCCCGTATGCGCGCACTCTTCCAGCTCGAATTCAACAGCTTGAGTGTTGGCCGCCCCTTGTAGGTGAAAACAAACTCGGGGTGTTTTCCTCGCTGTTCCTCGATGACCTCCCTCGCCAGAGTGTTGAGCAGCACCAGACGCTCTCGACCGTTCTTGGTTCGAAAGTCCCGGTTGCTCGGCAGCACAAAGACGCTGGTACCAAACTCCGGCACAGCCACTTCCCAGTTCCACCGACGCTGACAGACTTCC
>JBCDKA010000174.1:0-7935 GCA_038747195.1 Pseudomonadota bacterium | reverse complement strand
AGGCTCTGGATCCAGGCGTAGATGACCCGGTCGTTGAGCAGGATGGCGCCGACCGCCAGCGCCTGCTGCCACAGCGGAAAAAACCGCATCCGCAGGCGGAACTGCTGGACGATATAAACGATCACCACCAGGCTCAGCGCGTGCAGTCCGGCCATGGTGCCCGTCAGCAGATCCAGCAGCAGCCCGATGGCAAAGGCGCGCCCCAGGTTGATGACGCTCGGGTTTTCGATCGCCCAATAGATCACCGTCAGCCCCACCCAGTAGGGCCGAAACCAGGTCAGTCCGTCGGGTAGCGGCATGACGGTCAGCGCCATCGCCGCCAGGAAACTCAGCACCACCACCATTGTCGAGTCGCGCCGGCGGCTCACGGTGTGGGTGCCCCGTCGGCGATTTGCTCGGGCTCCTCGCCCGCCGGAGGTTCAGCGCCTGGCCAGACCAGCAGCACCTGCCGAGCACGATCCAGCTCCGCCAGCGGCGTGATGCTGACGGTACGGAACGGCGCGCCGGGCTGATTTTCGATGCGGGTAACGGTTCCGACCGGAAAGCCGGTGGGAAATCGGTTGCCGAGGCCTGACGTCACGACCAGATCTCCGGATTCAATATCCGCACTGGCCGCGACGTCCCGCAGCTCCAGCCGGTCGATTTGCCCGGTGCCATACGCGATCGTGCGCATCCCGGTCCGGTTGATGCTGACCGGAATCGCGTGGTTGGGATCGGAGATCAGCACGGCGTTGGCGCTGATGGCGCTGGTCAGCTCGATCTGACCCATGATGCCGCGCGCGTCAGCCACCGGCTGGCCGGCAAACACGCCGTCGTTGCTGCCGCGATCGACCACCATGCGGTGGGTGAACGGATCCAGATCAACATCCAGCAGCTCAGCCACCAGCACCCGATCACCCAGGCGGGGCGAGGAGCCGAGCAGCTGACGCAGCCGTTGGTTCTCAGCCTCCAGGGCGGCGACGCGATTGATGCGGGACTGGCTGACCAGCCAGCGTTCTTCCAGTTCGCGCACGCGGCGGTCTCGCTCGCTGCGGTCGGCCAGCTGAGCGCTCAGCCAGCGGCCGCTCGCGCCGGGCCATTGCACCAGCTTCAGCATGGGGTAGGTAAGGGCGGTGAGATGGCCTCGGACCTCACGCAGGTAGCGACTGTGATGATCGGTCACCATCAGCGCCACGGCGAGCGCCGCATAGAGCGCAAGGCGCAGCGCGCCCGACGGTGAACCGCCGCTGGTGGTGTCGCTATTGTGGCCGCTTTCAACCAATGGAGACCTCGGTCGTTCCCTCACACGATCGGCTGCGTTAAGGGTTGCTTGAGCCGTCTAGCGGCTGGCTGAAATCGTCAGCTGATCAGGAGGTTACAGCTTACCATGAGGGCGATCTGTGAAGCGCGCCCCCTTGGAGTGAGAAATGCAATGAGTGCTAGTCGAAGGCGAAGAAATCGCTGCCGTGTTCGTCCATCAGCTCCAGCGCTCGACCACCGCCCCGGGCGACACAGGTGAGCGGGTCTTCGGCGATGATCACGGGCAGGCCGGTTTCTTCCATGAGCAGCCGGTCGAGGTCGCGCAGCAGCGCACCACCGCCGGTCAGCACAATGCCGCGCTCGGCCACGTCCGCGCATAGCTCTGGCGGCGTTTGCTCAAGCGCGGTCTTCAGCGCGCCGGCGATGCCCATCAGCGGCTCGTGGAGCGCTTCCAGGATTTCGTTGCTGTTGATGGTAAAGACACGCGGGACCCCCTCTGCAAGGTTCCGGCCCGATACCTCGAGCTCCCGAACCTCAGATGACGAGTAGGCGCAGCCGATTTCGACCTTGATGCGCTCGGCCGTGGCCTCGCCGATCAGGGTGCCGTAGTTCCGACGCACATAATTGATGATGGATTCGTCGAACCGATCGCCGCCGATCCGCACCGAAGCCGAGTAGACGATGCCGTTGAGGGACAGCACGGCCACCTCCGAGGTGCCGCCGCCGATATCCAGCACCATCGAGCCCCGGGCCTCGTGGATCGGGATGCCGGCGCCGATAGCCGCGGCCATCGGTTCCTCGATCAGGAATACCTCGCGGGCGCCCGCGCCTTCCGCGGACTCGCGAATGGCCCGGCGCTCCACCTGGGTGGAGCCACAGGGCACGCAGATCAGCACCCGGGGGCTCGGGTGCAGCATGCGGTTGCGGTGGACTTTGCGGATGAAGTGCTGAAGCATCTCCTCCGTCATCGTGAAGTCAGCGATCACGCCGTCTTTCAGCGGTCGGATGGTGACAATGTTGCCCGGCGTGCGGCCGAGCATAAGCTTGGCTTCGCCGCCGACTGAGGCAACCGATTTAGCGCCGCCCCGGCCGCGGTCCTGACGGATCGCCACCACGGAGGGTTCGTTCAGGACAATACCCTGATCCTGGACATAGATAAGGGTATTGGCGGTGCCCAGATCGATAGAAAGATCGTTAGAGAAAATACCGCGTAAGCGTTTAAGGAACATGGTGGCAGTGGTTCTCGGCCGCGCAGGCGAAGGCTTGCGACAAAGCGCGCTACTCTAGCAAGCGCCGCGCGCGGCTAGCAAGGTGTCAAAGAGAGGCATTGAAGCACATTTTGACGCCAAAAAACGGGCCATTTCCGGGCAATTGCCAATCGCGGAAGCCTTTACAGCACCTCGAATCCTGCTACATTCGAACGCTTTTGCCGGGGACTCACGTGGCCACCGACTCAAAGGGTGATCAGGCCTCCATCGATCTGGAAACGGTTCGCAAGACCGCGAGGCTTGCGCGGCTAGAAGTTGACGAGGAACACCTCGCTTTGTACCAGGCGCATTTCGAGCGGCTGCTGGCGTTTGTTGCGGACGTAACCGAGGCGCCGATCGACGATGTCGAGCCGATGGCCCATCCGATGGACATGGCGCAGCGACTGCGGCCGGATGCGGTCACGGAGGCTGATCAGCGCGACCGGCTCCAGGCCTCTGCGCCGAGCGCCGAAGACGGCTTTTTCCTGGTACCCCGGGTCATCGAGTGATGCTGCGCCAGTCGGTAACGCGCCTGCGTGAGGGGTTGCGCAAAGGGGAGTATTCGGCCCGGGAGCTTGTCGAGGCATCGCTGGCCAGCATCAACCAGCAGAACCCGACGCTGAACGCGCTCATCACGGTCACGCCGGAGAGCGCCCTCTCGGCAGCTGACGACGCCGACCGGCGGCTGGCGGCCGGAGAAGCCCCCGACCTGTGCGGCATCCCGCTGATCCACAAAGACAACTTCTGCACGGACGGCGTTTTGACCACCTGCGGTGCCCGGATGCTGGCCAACTTTGTGCCGGCTTACGACGCCACCGTGACCCGCAACGCCGCGAGTCATGGCGCGATTACGGTCGGCAAGGCCAACATGGATGAATTTGCCATGGGCTCGTCGTCGGAACACGGCCACTTTGGTGTCGTAAGAAACCCCTGGGACCACGAGCGGGTTCCGGGAGGCTCTTCCGGCGGGTCAGCAGCGGCGGTGGCCGCGGCCATGGCGCCCCTCGCCACAGCCAGCGACACCGGTGGGTCGATCCGCCAGCCGGCCGCGTTCTGCGGGATCACGGGGATGAAACCGAGCTATGGCCGGGTGTCCCGCTATGGCCTGGTGGCTTACGCGTCGAGCCTGGACCAGGCCGGCGTCATGGGCGTCAGCGCCGAGGACTGCGCCTGGCTGCTGAAAGCGATCGGCGGCTTTGATCCATTGGATTCGACCTGCGTGCAGCGGCCGGTCGAAGACTACCCCGCGCAGCTGGAAGGCACGCTCAACGGGCTGAGGATCGGCCTGCCCAAACCTTATTGGGAGGGGCTGGAGCCGGCCGTGGCCGATGCGGTGCAGGCCCAGGCGGACGAACTGGTGAAGCTGGGCGCGGAGCTGGTGGAGGTGGAGATGCCCAACGCCAGCCTGGCGGTGTCCACTTATTACTTGATCGCGCAGGCCGAGTGCTCCTCCAACCTGTCGCGCTATGACGGCGTGCGCTTCGGACACCGCTGCGAAGATCCCAAAGACCTACAGGATCTCTACCGCCGTTCCCGAGGCGAGGGGTTTTGTGAGGAAACGCAGCGCCGAATCCTGGTCGGCACCTTTGCGCTGTCGTCGGGTTACATCGATGCCTACTACGGCAAGGCCATGCGGGCCCGGCGGCTGATCAGCGATGATTTCACCGCCGCTTTTGAGCACTGTGACCTTATGTTGTCGCCGACCGCCCCCAGCGCAGCGTTTAAGATCGGCGAAAAAGAGACCGACCCCATCGCCATGTACCTGGCGGACGTGAACACGGTGGCCGTGAACCTGGCAGGACTGCCCGCGCTGTCGACGCCCGGCCCGCAGGTCAGCGGCCTGCCGGTGGGCGGCCAGCTAATCGGACCCTATTTCAGCGAAGCCCGGCTGCTGATGGTGGCCCATCAGCTTCAGCAAGCCACCGACTGGCACCTGCAGGTACCGGAGGCGGCGCTATGAGCTTCGATCAGTGGGAGGCGGTGATCGGGCTGGAGATTCACGTCCAGCTGAAAACCGAGAGCAAAATTTTCTCCGGGTCCAGCATCGCCTACGGCGCGGACCCCAACCGGCAGGCCAGCGCGATCGATCTCGGCATGCCGGGGACGCTACCCGTGCTCAACGCGGAGGCGGTGCGGATGGCTGTGGCCTTTGGGCTGGCGATCGGGGCGGAGATTGCGCCGAGCTGTGTCTTCGCCCGCAAAAACTATTTCTATCCAGACCTGCCCAAGGGTTATCAGATCAGCCAGTACGAAGCACCGATTGTCGCCGGCGGGACGCTGGACATCGTGGCTGACAACGAAGCCCGCTCGATCCGCGTAACCCGCGCGCATCTGGAGGAGGACGCGGGCAAGTCGATTCATGACCTGTTTCGGGGTCACACCGCCATCGACCTCAACCGGGCCGGCACGGCGCTGCTCGAGGTTGTCTCCGAGCCCGACATGCATACCCCTGCCGAAGCGGTGGCGTACATGAAAGCCATGCACACGCTGGTTCGAAGCCTGGATATCTGTGACGGCAATTTGCAGGAAGGGTCGTTCCGCTGCGACGCCAACGTGTCGGTGCGCCCGAAAGGCAGCACCACGCTGGGCACCCGCGCTGAAATCAAGAACATGAACTCGTTCCGCTTCGTCGAGCGGGCCATCGATCACGAAATTCATCGCCAGGTGCATCGCCTCGAGTCCGGGAAAGCCGTCGTGCAGGAAACCCGGCTGTATGACTCCGACAAGAACGAGACCCGGTCCATGCGCAGCAAGGAAGAGGCGGAGGACTACCGCTACTTTCCTGACCCCGACCTGCTGCCCGTGACCGTCGACGAGGTGTTGATCGACGAGATCCGGGTGCAGATGCCGGAGCTGCCGCAGGCGCGCCGGGCGCGCTACGAAGATGAGCTGAAGCTGGGCGCAGACGAGGCGCTCCAGCTTACGGACGACCCGGAGCTGGTGGCCTATTTTGAGGCGACGCTGGAAGCCGGGACCGAGCTGCCGCCCAGGCGGGTCGCCAATTGGATTCTGGGCGAACTGCAGGGCGCGCTGAATCGAGCGGACCTAACGATGGAAAACGCGCCGGTGTCACCGTCACAGCTGGCTGAACTGCTGGGCCGGATCGAAGACGGCACGCTGTCGGGCAAACTTGGCAAGCAGGTCTTTGAGGGGCTGTTCGCCGGCGAAGGCGAGGTCGATGCGATCATCGAAGCCCGCGGGCTTCGCCAGATCAGCGACAGCAGCGCCATTGAGGCGGTGATCGATGAGGTGATCGCCTCCTCACCGGACCAGGTGGCTCAATACCGCGGCGGCGAGGCCAAAGTCTTTAACTATTTTGTCGGCCAGGTGATGAAGGCCACCCGCGGCCAGGCTAATCCGGGTCAGGTGCAGAAGACCTTAAAAGAGAAGCTGGACGGCTGATTGCGATCACCGCAGCAGCCCGCTTCAAGCCCTAGTTCAATCGCTTAATTCGTTAACCACAGGAAATTCATCTTATGGCAGCTCTTATCTGCGGGTCTCTCGCCTACGACTCCATCATGGTGTTCGAGGACCAGTTCAAAAATCACATCCTGCCAGAGAAGGTGCACATGATCAGCGTGTCGTTCCTGGTCCCGCAGATGCGCCGCGACTTCGGCGGCTGCGCCGGCAACATCGCCTACAACCTAAAACTCCTGGGCGGAGAGCCGGTCCCCATGGCGGCCGTGGGCCAGGACTTCGGCGCTTATCGTGACCACCTGGACGCGATGGGCATTAACCGGCAGCACGTCATGCAGGTGGATGAGTATTTCACCGCCCAGGCGTTCATCACGACCGACCTGGACGACAACCAGATTACCGCGTTTCATCCGGGCGCGATGGCGGTCTCACACCGCAACCGCGTGACCGATGCCGACGGCATCAAGATCGGCATCGTGGCGCCGGACGGTCGGGACGCCATGATTCAGCACGCCACCGACTTTGCCGAATCCGGCATCCCCTTCTTTTTTGATCCGGGCCAGGCCATGCCGCTGTTCGATGGAGAAGACCTGCAGACCTTCGTGCGTCAGGCCAGCTGGGTCACGGTGAATGACTACGAAGCGGAGCTGGTTAAAGAGCGCACCGGCTGGAGCGACGCGGAGATCGCTGAGCAGGTCGAGGCCTATATCGTGACGAAGGGCGCTGAGGGCTCCGATATCCACGTCGATGGCCAGACCCTCCATATCCCGGCCGCGAAGCCTTCCAATATCGCCAACCCAACCGGCTGCGGCGACGCCTACCGCGCGGGCCTGCTTTACGGGCTTGAGCGAGGACTCGACTGGGAGAGCACGGGCCGCATTGCTTCCCTGATGGGCGCCATCAAGATCGAGAACGAGAGCCCGCAGGGCCATCACTTCATCATGGACGACTTTCGTCAGCGCTATCAGGAGGCGTTTGGGGTCGCAATGCCGTAATGGCTTGTGGGCGGCCGCCCAGCCCGAGCCGTTTTGCGAACCTCCGCGCCTTGGCTATGCTTAAAGAATGGCCTTATCTGGTGTACCCGCTCGAGCCGCGCGCCTGCTGCTGACGGCAGCAGGGTTTGGCCTATGCAGCGGGGCGATGGCCCAGGCAGATCTGATCGTCTCGAGCGGCGAGCCGAGCGTCGACCCGATGGTGGTTGCGCCCGGCGAGACAGTTCAGCTTTCACCGTGGACGGTTGCCAACGTCGGCCTCCTGCCGTCGGGCGGCTTCTCCAACGGTTTCTATCTCTCCACGAACGCCACCATCTCCACGAACGATGTGTTCCTGGACACCAACTCCAATCTTTCCCTGCCCTCGGGCGGAAGTTTTGACTGGGGCGGCCCCACGCTAACAATTCCGGCCGACACGCCGGCGGGGGATTACTTCATCGGCATCCTGGTCGACCGTGCTGGCCAGGTGCCGGAGCTGAATGAGTCGAATAATTTTGTCAGTACGCCGCTGACCGTTGGGGCGATTGTCGATCCCGATCTGACCCTGTCGGCGCAGCCTCCCGGCATCAGCGTCACCGAAATTGGGCCCGGCCAAACCCTGACCTTCAGTCAGCTCAGCGTGGTCAACAACGGCGGTCCGACCGGCGTCAGCAGTTCGCTGGGTTATTACCTGTCGACAGACTCGGTCATTAGCGATCAGGACCAGTTCCTGGGGCGAAGGTCAGTGGTTCCTCTCGATCAGGGGCAGTCTACGACCATTTTTGCAGCCGACGTCACGCTTCCCGCGGGCGTTCAGCCCGGCAACTATTGGCTGGGCGTGCTCGTCGACAATCTGGATGCACTGCCTGAGTCCAACGAGCTGAACAACCAGCAGGTGTTCGAGGTGACGGTCACGGGCAGCAGCGGCCTGACCACTCTCGTTTCCAACACCAGCGCCTGCGAGAGCGGGGTCTCGCTGGCGCTGAGTCACTATCAACCAGTTGGCAGCAGCTTCGATGTGGCCAGCGCGACACGCTTTACGGTCGCCGCCGGCGAGGTGT
>JBCDKA010000173.1:0-7946 GCA_038747195.1 Pseudomonadota bacterium | reverse complement strand
CGGGCTTTGTGCAGACCCACTTTCTTGCGCTCCACCTCGCGGGCGTCGCGGGTGACGAAACCGGCTTTGCGCAGCTCAGGACGCAGCGATTCGTCGTACTCCATCAGCGCGCGGGTCAGGCCCATGCGGATGGCGCCGGCCTGACCGCTGGAGCCACCGCCGCTGACGGTGCAGTTGATGTCGAAGCGGTCGGTGAGGCCGGTAAGATCAAGCGGCTGACGCACAATCATCCGGGCCGTTTCGCGGCCGAAGTACTCATCCAGCGGCTTGCGGTTCACCAAGATGGCACCGCGACCCGGCCGCACAAAAACGCGGGCGGCTGATGATTTGCGCCGGCCGGTGCCGTAATACTGTTCTGAAGCCATGCTTAAATATCCTGTTAGATTTCCAGCGCCTGAGGCTGCTGCGCGGTGTGCGGGTGCTCAGCACCGGCATAGACTTTCAGCTTGCGAAACATCGCGCGCCCCAGGGGGTTTTTCGGCAGCATGCCTTTGACCGCCGTTTCGATCACCCGCTCAGGGCTACGATCCAGCACGGTCTGCAGGTTGGCTGACTTCAGGTTGCCGATGTAGCCGGTGTGCCGGTGATACATCTTGTCCTGAAGCTTGTTGCCGGTCACACCAATCTTTTCCGCGTTGACGACAACGATGTAATCGCCCGTGTCCACGTGTGGGGTGTATTCGGCTTTATGTTTTCCGCGGAGGCGCCGCGCGATCTCGCTGGCCAGCCGTCCGAGGGTTTTTCCGTCAGCGTCTACGAGGTACCAGTCGCGCTCGACCTCGTGCGCTTTGGCGCTAAAAGTTTTCATGGGACCAGATCCCGGCAATCGACATAAGGGCGGCGATACTACTGCAAGCCACGGGGCAATGCAAGACGCGCACCGGCACGCTCAGTTGCCGGGGAAAACTCATTTCTGATCAAAGCCTTAGCGGGGTTTGCCGCCGACCGGCGAACAAACCCCGCAGCGTCTAAGCCGTCGGTATCAGTCCAGGCTGTACACCAGGTTCACCGTCGTCAGAAAGTCGGTGTTGTTTGCGGGGTCGTCCACGTCGGTATTGTGGCGAATCTCGTAGGCCAGCTGAAGCCCGAAGTTGCCCGCCAGATCGGCGGTCAGGGCCGTGATGTTTTTGGCAAACGTGTTGTCGGAACCGGCTTCCACCAGAAAATTGTTGGACAACGTTGCGGTATCACTGAGCACCCACTCGTAGTCGAGCTTGCCCCGCAGGACCGGGTCGGTTGACGTCTCGCCGGAAGCCCGCAGCTCAGCGCGACGATAACCGACACCCACTTCACCGTTGAGCCGATGAACATCGTTGTTGAAAAGCTCACGTCCATAACCCAGCGCCAGCGTTGCCTGGTTTTCAAACTGGCTGAAGTCGTCATCCTCGTAGCGGACCGATCCAAACCAGTAGCTGGTATCGCTGATCTTGTAGTCGCTTTGTCCGTAGACTTCGAACCGGTTGGCGGTATCGACATCGTTTTCGCTGCTGTTGAGGACGGCGAGCCCCAGCAGATGACGCCACTGATTCATGTTGTTGACCAATTCGCCGGTGATGTTGACGGTTTCCGTTTCGGCGTTACCGCGCTGGGATACGATCCCCAGTCCACCCTTGCCGGACCAGCCCTGCTCGTCCTGCGCCAGCGCGGGCGCCAGATTCAGCGTCAGAACGGTGAGAACAGTAAGGCGTACAAGTTTCATAAGTCATCTCCAATGTGTGGGGTAAAACGGGCGTATTGGGCAAAAAAGCCGCTGAAATGTCCAGCGCGTCGCACGCTCGTTTACAATGCAGGGATGACAAGCTCAACCCTACCGCTGCGGCGTCTTTCCGGCCTGGACCGTCTTCTGGATCAGGCCGATCGGGCGCTGCGAACCACGTTTGCCAGACCGGCCCTCGTCGAGGATTCACCGGCGGTCGGCGTTGACGAACAACCGCTGGAGGACGCGGGCCGTCGCCATGCGTCCGGCCTGATGCGCATCAACCACACCGGAGAGGTCTGCGCGCAGGCCCTCTATGAAGGCCAGGCGCTGGTGGCCCGTAAGCCTGAAGTAGCCGCACATCTGCTTGAAGCGGCTGCCGAAGAGACGCGGCACCTCGCCTGGTGTGACGCGCGCCTCCGGGAACTCAACAGCCGCCCTAGCCGCCTCAACGGCCTTTGGTATGCGGGCTCCTTCGCGCTGGGGAGCGCTGCCGGCCTGGCCGGTGATCAGTGGAGTCTGGCGTTTGTCGTCGAAACCGAACGCCAGGTTGAAGCCCACCTGGCGGACCACCTGGACGAGCTGCCGGCCGGCGATCAGCGCAGCCGGGCCATCGTGACCCAGATGATGGAAGACGAGGCGCGTCACGGGCGTGAAGCGGCCGAGGCCGGCGCCGCCGAACTGCCCGGCTGGATCCGCGCCGCGATGGCCGGTACCGCCTCGGTGATGAAAGTATTGGCCTACCGGTTTTGACGGCGCTTCCGGTCAGTCCCCTGAGCACGCCTTCGGTCCCCGAACTGCGGACGGAGCGTCTGCTGCTGCGAGGCTATCGCCTGGAGGACTTCGAGCTGTTCGCCGCGATGCAGGCCGACCCGGTGGTCATGCAGCACATCACCGGCAAACCCATCAGCCGCGACGATGCCTGGCAGAAGTTTGCCCGGACGCCCGGGCACTGGACGCTGCGAGGGTTCGGCTACTGGGCGGTCTGCGACGGACAGACCGATGAGTTCCTCGGCGACGCGGGGTTCTCCAACTTCGAACGAACCATCGAACCCAGCCTTCAGCCCTACCTCGAAGCCGGCTGGGCTTTTCGCCGGGCGGCGCACGGCCGCGGCCTGGCGACCGAGGCGATGAAGGCGGCAATCGGCTGGGCCGCGCAATCGATCCCGGACACCGAAGCGGCCTGCATGATCACGCCGGAAAATACCGCCTCGATCCGGGTGGCGGAGAAATGCGGCTTTGCCTTTTGGTGCAGCACAAGCTACCGGGAAACGCCGGTCGATCTCTATCGGCTCGCGCCGCTCCGATGACCGATTGGCAAGGCGGTCGCTACATATTGCGGCCGTAATAGAGCTCCGCAATTTCCCGCCGAAGCCGGCGCTCGTAGCGTCGCCGGTCAGCCGACGCCAGCTCCGCTGAGGTCACGCCAAACAGATACCGATCCAGATCGAAGTCGGCCAGCATCATCTTGGTGTGGAACAGATTCTCCTGGTAGACGTTCACGTCCAGCATCTGGAACGCAGCCTTGGTGTCTTTCGTCAGGAAATCCTGGATCGAATTGATCTTGTGATCCTTAAAATGTTTGCGCCCACGGATATCTCGGGTCACGCCACGGATGCGATAGTCCAGCACCACCACGTCTGATTCAAAGCTGTGAATCAGATAGTTGAGCGCCCGCAGCGGGGACACAACGCCGCAGGTCGAAACGTCGATATCCGCACGGAACGTAGCAATCTCGCTCGCGGGATTACTCTCCGGATACGTGTGGACCGTCAGATGGCTTTTGTCCAGGTGCGTGACAATGGACTCGGGCAGCGGGCCCGGTTGTGCACTGACCGTATCGGTCCCGGCGCCGGCCATCGGCGCCTCGGAGATCAGCATTGTGACGCTGGCGCCCTGCGGCTCGTAGTCCTGACGGGCGACGTTAAGTATCGTGGCACCGATGATCCCGGCCACTTCGGTCAATATATCGGTGAGTCGCTGCGCGTTGTAGGTCTCGTTGATGTACTCGATGTAAGCCGACCGCTGCTTTGGGTCAGCGGCGAGACACACGTCATAGATGTTGAAGCTGAGCGACTTGGTCAGGTTGTTGAAGCCGTGCAGACGGAGGCGAGGCAAAGGCTTGATCACCGTCGTACCGACCTTAGGAACATGGGCATACCGCCAGGAAACCTCCGAGCAAACTGCGGCGCAGGTCCGCCGCGACGGAGGCCGATTATGGATCAATCGCTGCGCGTAGCAAAGCACGTTTCGGGCGGACCCTGATGAGCATCCGTTTGCACGCCGGAACTATTTACGCAAAAATTGACCCGGTGGGGAAGATGCGACTCACAAGCAGCGTTGGCCGCCGCGTTAAAGCAACAAAAACAGCGACGTAGGCCAGCTGGCAGACCACAATTTTTTAACGGTCGGCCGCTAGAATGCTTGTGACGGCAGGGGTATGCCAGATCATCCAAGGGGCGCAACATTTGGACCGCAAGAGTTATAACGAAGGATTCTTTGAATTCGACGATAGTTCCATCGAACGTTTTCTGGCGAGCTGCCACCGTCGGAAATATCCCAACAAAACACCCATTATTCGGCCTGGGGACATGGCCGACACGCTGTACTATGTGATCGAAGGCTCGGTCACCGTCAGCGTCGAGGACGAGGAGGGTCATGAGCTGATCCTCGCGTACCTGAATCCCGGCAACTTCATCGGCGAGATGGGTCTCTACATGGAGCCGGAACGTCGAGAAGTGATGGTTCGGACCCGGACACCCTGCGAACTCGCGCAGATCAGCTACGGCAAGCTGGGTCAGCTCTTTAAGAGTGAGCTCGCGCAGGACTGTCCGCACATTCTGTACGCGATCGGTCGGCAGCTGACCGACCGGCTTTTGCATACCTCCCGTAAGGTTCGACGCCTGGCGTTTATGGATGTGCAGGGCCGCGTGGCGCGGACGCTCATGGATCTGACGCTGGAACCTGACGCCATGACGCACCCGGACGGCATGCAGATCAAAGTCTCACGCCAGGAAATCAGCCGTATCGTCGGCTGCTCCCGGGAGATGGCCGGCCGGGTCCTCAAGGGGCTGGAAGAGGAAGGCATGATCAACGTCAGCGGCAAGACGATTGTGGTGCTGACCGGCCTCGGCGAGGTCTGACCGCCGCGTTCAGCTGAACAGGCTTCTCAGCTTCTCGCCGGGATCAGCGGCCCGCATAAACGTCTCGCCGATGAGAAACGCGCCGACGCCGGCATCCTTCAGCCGGCGAACGTCATCTCGATCAGCAATGCCGCTTTCGGTGACGAGCAGCCGGCCTTCCGGAATCCTGGGCAAGAGGCTGAAGGTGGTCTCCAGCGTTGTTTCAAAGGTGCGCAGATTCCGATTGTTGACGCCGATCAGTCCGCACGGCAGCTGGAGCGCCCGCTCCAGTTCTTCCCCATCATGCACTTCCACAAGCACGTCGAGGCCAAGCTCCGCGGCGAGCACCGAGAGCTCCATCAGCGCCGCGTCACCCAGCGCCGCAACAATCAGCAAGATGCAGTCGGCTCCGAGAACCCGCGACTCATAAACCTGATAGGTATCCAGCACAAAGTCTTTGCGCAGCACCGGCACGTCGCAGGCCTCTCGCGCCTCCTGAAGAAAACGGTCGTGGCCCTGAAAAAAATCTTCGTCGGTGAGCACCGACAGGCAGGCTGCGCCGCCAGCCGCGTAGCTTTGGGCCAGGGCAGCGGGATAAAAATCCTCGCGGATGAGCCCTTTGCTCGGCGAGGCTTTCTTGATCTCCGCGATGACGCCCGGCTGACCCGCTTCGCTACGGCGAACCAGCGCATCGGCAAACCCGCGCGGCGGCGGGCAGTCTTCAACCCGCTGACTGAGTTCCCGAAGGGAGACGGCTGCGGCGCGCTCGGTGACCTCCTGCGCCTTGCGCCGAAGAATGCGCGTGAGGATGTCCTCAGCCATCAGTCGCTTGACCTCCGCCCACTGACGGCTCCGCCGGGTCTGACTCCGCGGCACTCGCTGCCAGCTTCGAAGAAAGGGCGGCCAACGCCTGCAGGCGCTCCCAGCCGGAACCCTCGTTCTGCACCTGCCGGGCCGCAGCCACACCATCGGCAAACGACTCGGCTAGGCCCGCCACGTAGATTGCGGCGCCCGCGTTGAGCGCCACCACCGCGGCCGCAGGCCCGAGGCTTCGGGTCAACGAGTCGCGCAGCAGGTCAAGGCTGCGCTCGGGGCTATCGGCGGCGATCGCCGCCAAGTCCACCGCAATGCCGTGGTCGTTTGGATCGATGGTCCAGAGCGTGAGCTCGCCGTCCTTATATTCAGCAACCTGCGTCGGCGCCGCCGGGCTGATCTCGTCCAGCCCGTCGTCAGCGTGGACCACCATCACGTGCTCCGCCCCGAGCTTGGCCAACACGCGGGCTACCGGCTCAACCCAGCGCGGTGAGTACACCCCCATCACCTGGCGCCGGACAAAAGCGGGATTGGTCATGGGGCCAAGCAGGTTGAACAGCGTGCGCACGCCAAGCTCCCGGCGCACCGGTACCGCAAAGCGGGTCGCGCCGTGGTGAGCCGGCGCGAACATAAAGCCGACGCCAATTTCGTCGATGCACTGCCCGACGGCGTCCGCGCTCAAATCCAGGTTCACGCCCGCCGCTTCGAGCACGTCGGCGCTGCCGGACTGGCTGGAGACCGAGCGGTTCCCGTGTTTGGCAACACCCGCCCCGGCTGCCGCTGCGGCAAAGGCGCACGCGGTAGACACGTTGAACGTGCCAACCCCATCTCCCCCGGTACCGCAGGTGTCGATCAGTGGCTCGCGGGAGGCCTGCACCCGCGTCGCGCGCTGCCGCATCACGCTGGCGGCTGCAGCCAGCTCCTCCACGGTTTCACCTTTCGTTCGCAGCGCAAGCAGCAGCGCACCCATCTGAGCCTGGGTGGCTTCGCCGTTCATGATCTGATTCATGGCCGCCGCCATTTCGGCCTCGCTCAGGTCCTCGCGACCGGCAACCTTGTCCAGCAGCTCACGCATCAGCGGTCACCTCAGTTCTTAGGAAGTTGGCCAGCAAATCATGGCCGCAGCGAGTCAGGATCGACTCGGGATGAAACTGCACTCCCTGCACGGGGATATCCCGATGGGCCAACCCCATGATCTCCTGCCGCGTACCGCTGTCGCTCTCGGTCCAGGCCGTGACGCTCAGGCAGTCCGGCACGCTGTCGGGCTGGACGATCAGCGAATGGTAGCGAGTTGCCTCAAACGGATTGGGCAGACCGGCAAAAACCCCCTGGTCAGCGTGATGAATCCACGACGTTTTGCCGTGCATCACGCGGGATGCTCGCACGACGCGACCGCCGTAGACCTGACCGATACACTGATGCCCAAGGCACACTCCCAGCAGCGGCACCCGCCCGGCGTAGCGCCGGACAACGTCGTTGGAAATGCCGGCCTGGTCCGGCGTACAGGGACCCGGCGACAGCACAATCCGCTCGGGCGCCAGCGATTCGATATCCTCCAGCGTGAGCTGATCATTGCGCACGGTGTGCACCTCAGCCCCCAGCTCCCCGAAATACTGGACGAGGTTGTAGGTGAAGGAGTCGTAGTTGTCGATCATCAGCAGCATGGGGCGGATTATGCCCGATGCCGCAGGTCCCCGGAACCGGTACTACCCGACCTTGGAAGCGGAGTTTTTGGCGATCTCGGCGCCACGTCGGCGGAAACGCCGCGCCAGGGGCAAAACCTGCAGCTCCGACCGCCAGGTGTCGAAGTCTTCCAGCGCCATCTCCCGACTGATTGCGGGCCCGACACCAAAGCGGCAGCCCAGCTCCTGGAGGCGCCGGCTGGTCTTGGCGTCCGCGATCCCGCACGCGACGGCTCGAATATCCAGGCATTCCGCGAGGTGGATCAGCGCCCCGCAAAGCCGGGCGTCAGGCCGCTGCTGCACCATACGGCTGACAAAATCGCGATGAATCCGCAGCTCGGCGAGCGGAAAGTCACGCAGGAACTTGAGCGAGCTGAGCGCCCCACCGATGCCGCTGACGCTGATCTTCAGGCCGAGCCCGACAAGTCGACGCAGGACCGGGTTGGCCGCGCCGCCGTGGGCGATGGCTGAAGCCTCGTCGAAGTCCAGCAGCAGCTCGCTCCGATCGACGCCGCTGGCCGCCAGGCGCGCAGCGATCACGTCGACCAGCTCCGGCTCCGCCAGAAGCTGCGGCGGCGGACTCAGGGTCAGCGCGGGCCCCGGGGTCTCACGTCGCGCCAGGTAGGCTAACGT
>JBCDKA010000172.1:0-7976 GCA_038747195.1 Pseudomonadota bacterium | reverse complement strand
TGCTGTTTCCTCTTCCGGGATCACCGCGGTGACCTCAATCTCAATTTTTGCCTCGTCTTCCACGAGGGCAACCACCTGCACGCAAGCCATGCAGGGGAATACCTTGCCCAGGACCCGGCGCCACACGGCGCCAACCTCCGGTAAATGCTCGACGTACGCCTCCTTGTCCGTGATGTACCAGGTCATCCGCACGATGTGTTCGGGCCGGGCGCCGGCCTCGCTGAGGATGGCGACGGTGTTGAGCAACGCCTGCTCAAGCTGTCCCGGGAGATCTTTGGCGACAAACACCTCCTCGGCATTCCAGCCGACGATGCCGGCGGTGAATACGAAAGTCCCGCGGGCGGCAATGCCGTTGGCGTAACCTTTGGGCCGGGGCCAGTCTGGCGGCTGCAGCGTTTGGTGCATCAGCAGCTCCCTCCCTGGAAATCACTCAGGTGCTGCCGGGCGATGACAATTTTCTGCACTTCTGAGGCGCCTTCGTAGATGCGCAGTGCTCGAACCTCTCGATACAGTTCTTCGACCTTGCTGCCGCGCTTAACGCCAAGCCCGCCAAAAAGCTGGACGGCGCGGTCGATCACCCGCTGAGCCTGGTCGGTGGCGTAAAGCTTGGCCATGGCGGCTTCGCGGGTTACCCGGCGTCCGGTCACATCCCGGGTCCACGCGGAGCGATAGATCAGAAGGGCGGACGCGTCCACCTCAAGCGCCATTTCGGCCAGCTGCTGCTGGGCGATCGGCTGGTCGGCCAGCGTCGCGCCAAACATGTTGCGGCTCAGCGCCCGCTCTGTGGCCTCGTCCAGCGCCCGCCGGGCAAAGCCGAGCGCCGCCGCCCCGACGGTGGTTCGAAAAATGTCCAGAGTGCCGAGCGCCACCCGCATGCCGGATTCCGCCTCGCCGATCACGTTCTCGGGGTTTACGGTCACGCCATCAAAGCGGATGGTTGCCAGCGGGTGGGGCGCAATCACGTCGATTCGTTCCGCGATGGAAAAGCCCGGGCTGCCCGCGTCGACCACGGCCGCGGTCATCTTCCGGCCATCGTGTCCCTCGCGGGCGACGACCGTATAGAAGTCAGCGATGCCGCCGTTGGAGATCCAGGTTTTTTCGCCCTGCAGCATTCGCGTGGCACCGTTATCGGTAAAGTGCGTTTGCATAGCCGCGACGTCAGAACCGGCATCTTTTTCAGACAGCGCGAAGGCGGCGATGCGTTCTCCACTGGCCACCGCGGGCAGATAGCGTTCCTTGAGCGCTTCGCTGCCGAAGGTGCTGATGGCGCCAGACCCCAGTCCCTGCATCGCAAAGGCAAAATCCGCCAGTCCCGAATAGCGGGCGAGGATTTCCCGAATCAGACACAGCGACCGGACGTCGAGGCTCTTATGGATGCCGCCATAGGCTGCGGGCACTGCGTAGCGCAGCCAGCCGTCCTTACCCAGAAGGCGCACGAGCTGGCGACAGGTCTTATCGACCTGATCATGGGCCTCGTGGGTCTCGGTCAGCGGCGGAATCTTGGCCGCCGCCCACTCATCGAGCTCCAGCGCCAGGTTTCGATGGTGATCCTCCAGGAACGGCCATTGCAGGTACTGCTGATCGCTCACGTCAGTTGCCCTCAAACTGGGGCCGGCGCTTTTCTACAAACGCCTGGTAGGCCCGCTCAAAGTCTTTGGTCTGCATGCAGATCGCCTGCGCCTGCGCTTCGGCTTCGATCGCCGTATCGAGGCTCATGTCCCACTCCATGTTGAGTTGATTTTTGGTAATGCCGTTTGCAAAGGCCGGGCCGGCGGCAATTTTTTTAGCCAGCGCCGTGGCTTCAGCGGCAAGATCTTCAGCGGGCACCACCCGGTTAAAATAGCCCCAGCGCTCGCCTTCCTCGGCGCTCATCGACCGGCCGGTAAACAGCAGTTCGCTGGCGCGCCCCTGACCGATCAGGCGGGGCAGGATGGCGCAGGCACCCATATCGCAGCCCGCGAGTCCGACTCGGTTAAACAGGAAGGCCGTCTTTGACGCCGGTTCGGTCAGGCGGAAGTCTGAGGCCATCGGGATGATGGCGCCGGCACCGGCGCTGACGCCCGCGACTGCAGCGATGATCGGCTGGGGGCAGGCTCGCATGGCCTTGACGAGATCTCCGGTCATGCGGGTGAACTCGAGCAACTCCGGCATCGCCATCTGGGTCAACGGTCCGATGATGTCGTGTACGTTGCCGCCCGAGCTGAAGTTGCCCTGGTTGCTGGCGAAGACGACCGCACGGACGTCGCTTGCGTAGACAAGCTGGCGAAAGACCTCACGCAGCTCAGCGTACGATTCAAACGTCAGAGGGTTTTTTTGTTCCGGTGCGTTCAGCGCGACGGTGGCGACATGCTCATCGAACGCCCACAAAAAGTGTTTGGCCTGGTACTGGCTGGCGGAAAATTTCATGCGGTTTCCTTCATCGTAAAGGCGGCTGACAGCTGGCCCATCAGCGACTGCAGGTGTGCGGTATCAGCGTCCGACAGCTCGTCGAAAATGTTTTCGATCCACTGCCGGTGCTCCATCGCCATGGCGTCAAAAAGGGTTTCACCAGCCTCTGACAGCCGGTAAATGACAACCCTCGCGTCCAGGGCGTCCGCCGACTTGGTGACCAGCTGGTCCCGCAATAGCTTCCCCATCAGCTGAGTGATATTGCCTTCGCTGACCACCATCTGGCGGCTGAGCTGACCCGCACGGATACCCTCGGCGCCGGCCCGCTGCAACGCTGAGAGGGCATCAAATCGGGAGATCGACTGACCGAAGCTCGCCTTAAGGCGGCCGTCGATGTCTTTTTTGATGCGGTTGGAGGTCCGCAGCAGGCTCAGCCAAGTTAGTAGCGCCTGTTTGCCGCGTCCGTCCATCAGCCCGCCAGCTCACCGCCGTCGATGACCACCGCCTGGCCGTTGGTGGCCGCCGCATCGTCGCTGACGAGGTATCTCACCGCCGCCGCGACCTCTGCGGGATCAACCGCCCGCTTCATCGGGTTGTCTTTGAGCAGGGCTGCGAGCGCCTGCTCCTCGTTCATGCCGGTGGTGTGGACGATATTTTCGACCGATCGCGTGAGCAGGGGCGTATCGCTGAACCCTGGGCATACGGCGTTGACCGTCACTCCGGTTCTGGCCAGCTCGATGGCGAGGGTTTTTACCAGGCCCATGACACCGTGTTTCGACGCGGTGTAAGCGCCGGTGTATGGATAGGCCTTGAGCGACGACGTCGACGCGATCACCACCATGCGGCCCCAGCCGCCGTCAATCATCGGGGGCAGCGCAGCGCGAGCGCACAGAAACGCGCCAGTGAGGTTGACGTCGAGCATCGCTTGCCAGGTGGCGAGAGGAGTCTTGAGTAGGGGCGCGGTCTGCGCGGCCCCGGCATTGCTGATGAGGATATCCACCGTGCCTAGCTCAGAGAACGCGCTGTCGACGGACGCTTCGCTGGTGACGTCCATGACGACATAGGGCAAACCGGCTTCGGTCAGGGTTTCGGCGGATCGCCCGCTGATGGTGACCTGATGGTTATCGGATGCCAGCTGCTGAGCAATCGCCAGGCCGATGCCTGTGCCGCCTCCCGTCACCAACACCCGCTTCTGATTCATAGAGAAACTTTAGTATTAAAGTATTTTGGTGTCAATCAGGGGATGCCGGGGCTGGCCTCCCCGATGCGAAGACGATTACGAGGTACTGCCCTCTACGGGCAGCGTCAGGCAGCGTCAGGCAGCGTCTGGCAGATACTGCTCGATACGGTTGAGGCGCTGCGCCGCCTCGGCAAGCGTCGCGTCATCCTTGGCGAAACACAGCCGTAGCCCGTGCTGACGCGATTCGGGCGCATAGAAGACCGAGATCGGTATGGTCGCGACACCGGCGACACGGGTCAGGTGTTCCGCCAGCTCGACGTCGGGCATCTTCGAGAGGTGCCTGTAGTCCACCATCTGGAAGTAGGTGCCGCCGCTCGGAATCAACCGAAGCGGGCCCTCTGACAAGAGACTCGCAAGCCGATCTCGCCGGGCCTGAAAAAACGCCGGCAGTTCGGTCAGGTGTTCGGGGTGCTCCCGGAGAAACTGCGCCAGACCGAGCTGGACCGGGTTGATCACGCTGAACTGGCAGAACTGATGCACCTTTCGGAATTCTGCGGTCAGCGCCGGCGGCGCAACCAGATAACCCACCTTCCAGCCCGTGGCATGAAAGGTCTTGCCAAAGGACGATACGGCCAGTCCACGCTCACGCAGCTCTGCGTGTGTCAGCAGACTCAGGTGAGTTTTGCCGTCATAGACCATGTGTTCATAAACCTCGTCACTGAGCACCAGGATGCGGCTGTCGCGCGTGAGCTCGGCGAGCTGGTCGAGGTCATTCTGGGACAGCAGGGTCCCGGTCGGATTGTGCGGGGAGTTGATGATGATCATGCGGGTCTGCGGGTTGATGCTCTGCCGCACCTGATCCCAGTCGACCGCGAAGTGGGGTGCTGCCAGCGGGACGTGGCGAACCACGCCGCCGGCCAGCGTCACGGCGGGCTCGTAACTGTCGTAGGCCGGGTCAAAAACGATCACCTCATCATCGCGGTCCACCAAAGCATTAATGGCGCAGAAAAGGGCCTCGGTAGCACCGGGCGTGACGGTGATTTCGTTTTGCGGATCGAGCGCCAAACCAAAACGCTGATGCAGGTTTCCCGCGATGGCTTCCAGCAGCGCCGGCGCCCCCGGCATGGGTGCATATTGATTGGCAGGCCCAGAAAAATGTTCGCGCACCGCCTGGACAAGTGCCGCCGGCGGGTCGAAGTCCGGCACGCCCTGCGACAGGTTCAGCGCCTGGCATTCATTGGCCATGCGCGCCATGGTCGTAAAGATGGTCGTGCCGGTGTTCGGAAGCTTGCTGGGAACCTTCATGCGTTCATTATCTCGCGTTGTTTCTTACCGCTGAGTCCGCTGAGCACAAGGGCGTGCGACCCTCGGAGCAGCGCTCGCAGCTCCTCATCGCTTAGCGCGCACTCGCCGGGGTCGACCTGTACCCAGTGAAAACGTGCCAGGTATGGAGCGGGTCTGATGCCGGGCTGGTCGGTCAGTTCCAGAAACCGGTGCGTCTCTACCTTAAACGAAAACGGCTGGCTTTTTTTCAGGCCCGTGCACGCAAACATCTTGCCGCCAACCTTAAAGACACGGTCGTTTTCCCACTGCACCTGATCCGTGCTGCCGGGCAGCGCGCGGCAGACTTTCCACACGTCCGAGTTGGTTAACACGACCGTCTGGATCGCTGGTCGTGCGGCCGTGGCAGGCGGCCGCTTGAGTACAGACGTGAAGGGTTGCGAAATGGCACCATGCGCGCGATATTCATCGGGTCATGGTAATGCGCTTTCACCCAAAAATCCCTTGCCATTCGATCAGCTCCGGTAGGGCGACAAAATGGGCCAACGTGGCTGAAACGGCACCATGACCGAGTCTGAGGTGCTGGCCCTGGTCGAACGGAGCATGGCGCGAGCCAGACACCTGTTCGGCGAGGCGGTTGGAGTTGCGCCCGAGGTGCGGATGGACCTGCGCGGCCAGAGCGCTGGGCAGGCGAGTGGCGGCGCGTTGATCCGCCTCAATCGAGGCCTGCTCGACGACAATCCGCAGCACTGGCCCGCCACCGTGATTCACGAGCTGGCTCACATCATCACCTGGCGGCTGCACCCTAGAAGCCAGGCGCATGGGTGGCAGTGGCGTCGTATAAACCGCGCACTCGGCGGCGTAGATCAGGTCTGCCACCAAATGGATACGCGTGCACACCGGGTCAGGACGCTGGATTATTTTGCCTACCGGACCGCAGGCGGAGGTTGCGTCTGGCTGTCGAGTATTCGCCATCGCCGGGCGCAGAAAAACCTGCGCCGGCTCGGTACCACTGGCTACCAGACGGCCGGCGGTGAGCCGATTCTCTATTGGATCGGCGAAAGTCGGCGAGGGGCTCCTCCAGCGCCTTTACCGCACCATGGTCCCGCCGATCCGCACGGGCCGTGATGCCCGGCAGCACCAAGGTGGGTGACTGAAGAGCCGCCGGCGTCAGTGCACCACGTGCCATTCGGTCTGTCGCCCGGCCAGGTAACGGACCGTGTTTCCGGTAAATACCGCATCCTGCTCCAGCTTGATCTGGATCGGCTCGCCGTCCCACTCCGGCAGCACCGTCTTGATGTTTCCCTCGATGGCATAAACCGTATTGGGAAAGAGCGGCCAATCGCCTCGTACGGGCGTGGGGCCCTGGTTGTCCCACATGCCGATGGTCGGCCCGGGTGCATGACCAAAATGGCCTAGCGGATGGGTGTAGATGCTGCCATCGATGTCCGCTTCCTGCTGGGCCTCACGGGCCGCTGCGAGAATCTCATTGCCGGTTCGTCCGGTGACATAGCTCCCGGTCAAGATATCCTGCCACCGGTTGCCCTCGGCCAGCGCGGCTACCAGTCCCTCCGGCACCGCATCCTCGCCGGCCCTTAACACGTAGCCCATCTCCTGCGTGTCGGTACACAGGCGCAGATAGCAGATACCAACGTCCGTATGCAGCACGTCCCCCCGCTCGATGGGCTGGTCGTTGAGCCCGAAGAAGGGCGCGTCAGGGTCGCTGTTGCTGCCTGGCCGCTGTACGTTGACGTACGGCTGAAACCAGGGCGCAAGTTCGAGCTCCTCAAAGCGATGGCGGATATACCAGGCGACGTCCGAGGGCATGGTGACCCCCGGGGTAATCACCCGGTCGGAAAAAGCCTCGCTGATGACCGCGCGAGCGATAGAGACCACCTGAGGATAGATCTGCAGTTCCTTCTCGCTGCGGGTTTCGATCCAGCGAATCACGAGATCCTCAGCGCTGACAACACGGCTTCGATAGCTTTCAGGCAGAGACGTCAGAAACCGATCGTGCAGCGACGCGCTCAACCCGTCAGCCACCGGCCAATCGGCGCTCCGGTTGACGGCAATTTTCTTCGGCTTACGTTTGCTGATGACCTCTGCCAGCCGTTCCCACTGCTGATCGAGGTCGCCACCTTCCCAGGCGGCTTCATAATAATCCGGAAT
The DNA here is from genome assembly GCA_038747195.1 of Pseudomonadota bacterium. Taxonomy (GTDB): domain Bacteria; phylum Pseudomonadota; class Gammaproteobacteria; order Xanthomonadales; family SZUA-38; genus JANQOZ01. The sequence continues at coordinate 958 of JBCDKA010000172.1, read as the reverse complement.
CGGATAGCGGCTGACCGTGAGACGCTCTACGCCCTTGCGAGGGCCGCGATCAAAAAACACCAGCACGGTTGTCCGCCGGGCCGCAAAAACCGGCTCGGGTACCAGCGTCAGATAAACCGGATCCTCGTTGTACTCACGGTTGATCACAACCCACATATCGACGCCGGTTTCTCGCATCAGCTTCGGTAGCAGCTGATCGAGTCGATCGGTCAACAGGTCGTTGATCACCGCGACGCGTTCCCGGTGCGGCAAAATGGCCGGGACCTGGTTTACGACCCGACCCTGGGTCAGCGCCTCTTGGGCTGTAGCGTATTGGACGGTGCCGGGCAGGACCCAAGCAGCAAGGAGACAGACCAGGAGCGGCAGTGCTTTCATCGTAGACTCGCGCTAGCAAAAGTCCGCCATCTTAAGGCTCGGCGGCGCCGCAGAGAAGCGCCGGCCGCAATCAAGTGAGGCCGGCGCTTACGACGTTACCGCAGGACCGGCCTACACGATGAACTCAGCGACCACCCAAAGTGCCAGCAAAAACGCGGCCATCAGCTTGATGAACTGGTGACGATCCAGGTGCTCTTCTCGTTCGAGCTTGTCCAGTTCGGCGCCATAGTAGGCTGGCGCTAGGAACAGGTGACAACCGAGAAAAATGATGCCGGCTGCGCCCAACACGTGTTCGACGCCTTCGTGCTCAGCGATCCAAAACAGCCACAGTGAAGCCGCTATCGCCAGCGTAAGGCCGATGGCTTTTGGATTGAACGGATAGTGGCGCTTTTCGTGCCAGCGGGGCGCAGAGTTGGACATGGTTGGCCGGTTCTCCCTAGTGGATGTGTAGACCGAAGAAGTCCTGGATATTGTCCAGGGCGGTGCTGATGGTGCCGCCGATTGTCATCTGGGTGTCGTAGGACATCGAGTCGTAAATTTGCGTGCCGACGAATGCGCCCGTGGCGCCCGAAACGGTGAGGGG
>JBCDKA010000171.1:0-7999 GCA_038747195.1 Pseudomonadota bacterium | reverse complement strand
GATGCCGGCGATGGCGCCCTGGTTGGCGTAGGGACCGAGAAGGTCAGCCCCAACAATCGTGCCAATCGATTTAGCCACCTGGCCCAGGTACGGCACGTAGATTTCCGAAATAATCTTGGAGCGAAGCTGGGTAGCGGACATGATGCCGATCAGGCTGAACTTCTGCGCCGCGGGACCCTCTTTGGAGGCGATCAACCCCTGGTCGCGCAGGGCCTGGCGAACCGCACGGATATCAGCCACGAGCATACGCGGCGCCCGCGTGCCCAGCAGCGCGATCAGCACCTCGGAGGCGTCGAGCACGCCGTACACGCTCGGATCCAAGGAGCTCACCACCGAAGCCACGTCGGCCAGGTCCTGATTAAGCGCGTTGATGACGGCGTCGGGCGCGGTCCCTTCCGTAATCACCTGCTCTGTCTGCTCAAGGGAAACAAACAGATCGAGCGCGGCCCCAACGTACGCTGCATCATCGGGCGCCGGCGGGAAGCCGTTCATGGCCGCCGTCTCCGCGCTTGGCGGAACACCGCCTACCGGGGCAATCGGGCTCAATACGCTCAGCAGCGCGAGATCGATCTCGTCGAGCAGATCGCCTAAATCGCTATCAATGGAGACGATGGTGGCGCTGTCGTTGGCGTTGACCGCCGTAATCAGATCGCCGATCAAGACCTCGAAAGCTCTGAGCTGGGCTGCAAACAGGTTGAACACATCAGCACCGTCACCGTCACTGATGGCCTGAGCGATCACGCCCACAGTGGAGATAGACTCGGGACCATTGCCCGTGAAACTGGCGGTCACCTCAAATGAACCCTGGCTGTCCGTGGCCGTGGTTATCGTTGTAGCGTTCAGCGTTGGCAGCGTGCCGTCGACATCGTCGGGCGAAACATCGAGCGACAGCGAGACGGCCGGCTGCGGATCGAGCGGCGTGCCGTCCAAATCACGAACCACCACCGATACCTCGGCGGTACTTCCGGCGGCGATAACCCGAGGTGTGATATCGATCGAGGCTCTCGGGCCGCCGGACACGGTGATGTCAACAGGGCTTCCCGGGGCCGCAAATGCGCGGGGCGCCGGATCCTGGATCAGCACCGTGTTCGCGGGCTGCAGGCTGTCGTTGACGAATGCGACGGTGCCTAAACTCAAGCCCCCGCCGACGATATCCGCAGTCGCTGAGTCCAAGGTCAGGGCAACCACATCCGGGACTCGCAGCGGGACAGGCCCCAGCGACACGTCCACCACCACACCGTCACCGGCGGCTGCGGACACGCCGGCAGCAGGTTGCTGTGCAACCACCAGGCCAGCAGCGACGGTTTCACTGAACACCTCGCGGATCGATTCGACGGCAAGGCCTGCTGACTCGATTGCGTCGACCGCCTGTGCCTGAGTCAGCCCATTGACATCGGGCACCGACACGGGAGCCGCAACCTCTATAAGGTAATTCTGAAAACCCGAAGCACCCACGCTGTCGGTGACCTGCAGCACGACTGGATTTGAGCCGAGGTCGCCGGCGCTTGGCGTCCAGGTAACCGTACCCAGCGCGTCGACGGCCATACCGGCCGGCCCTTCAGCAATAGACCAGCTCAGCGACTCACCGACGTCCGCGTCAACAGCGAGAGCACGGTAGACGTACTCAAAGCCCGGTGAGGCCGCCAGCCGGGGCGAGGAGAGGATCCGAGGCGCGGTGTTGGGCGGCAGGATGGTGATATCGACCGTGGCCACGTTGGAGATCAGCTCACCATCACTGGCGCGATAGCTGAACTGGTCGGAATCTTCGATGCGGTCTTCGGGCAGCCGCTCGTTCACCATGGCCACGTTCAGGCCAGGCAGCAGCCAGTGCGGACGTTGCTTGGCTGGCACCGTCAAATCATCGTTGACGTTGGTGACGTAGTAGCGCGCCTGATTCCAGACTCCGCGAGTGGGCGCCCAGTCGTCGCTGGTGCTCTCCCAGACCTGCAGACTGGGCGTAGCGTTAAAAGTAAAGCCGATGGGCAGGACCAGCTCCGCCTGGCCGTCTGCGTCAACGTCCGCAAAGACCGGCACCGTATGCTCGGTGGGAAACGTGTCTTCGGTGATTAGATCGACCACCAGCTTTTCCGAGCCGTCACGGCCGTCCCAGACGTAGAGATCGCTGTTTTCATCGATATAGATCACTTCGTTAAATCCGTCGCGATCCATGTCGAACACGGTGGCACCCGACCGGCCCGTTTGTAAGGTGTTTGACCAAAGCAGCGTGCCGTCTTGCCCGTTGATGACGTCGAACCGATCGGAGTTCACCCCGCCAGCGGCCAGCACTTCAGCCTGACCATCGTTATTGACGTCGGCGATGGTGATCGGCGACCAGAGCGACGTATTGCCGCCCGGGAATTCATAATCCCACAGCGTCGACCCGTCGTGATTCAGCGCGAGAACAACGTTGGTCTCGCGAAACCCTCCCAGGCGTCGCACCAGCTCTGGAAAGGGGTCGTCGTCGAGATTGGCGACCTGGGGGTGCGCGTAGGGCGCGAGGCCGTCTTCGACGTCGTCCCGGGTCCAGATCACCTCACCCTTGTTGGTGAAGGCGGCATTGGACACGACAACCTCGGGGACCTCATCCAGATCCAGATCGACCACGCTAACCCGCGTCCCGCTGGTACTTTCTCTCACACCCGGCGCAAAGGCGTAGTCGACCTTACGCCCGTTGGCGTCCCACACCTGATAGGACGTGAAATCGCTATTGGGGGCAACGATGATCTCCGGCAGGCCGTCGCCATCCAGGTCGGCCACACTGATCGCAGAATCAGACAGATCGCCATTGGCGGTGTTGCGAATGTCCGAGCGCGTGGGATCGAAACCCTGCTTCGGGAGCGACTCGCTGATCCACTTCAGCCCGCCATCGTGTTCGAGCGCGTAAAGACGAAGCAGCCGGGTCGGCGAATTGTCCGGATCGCCGCCCACCAGAAGAATCTCGGGCTTTCCATCAAGATCGATATCCGCGAGGGCCCCCTCCCATTGGCTGGAAGCTCCAAGGTCTCGACTGCCGAAAGTTCGGACCCACTCTTCAGCGCCGGTGTCCCCGTCGTAAGCTTCAATTCGTGTTGAGGTTATGCCGCCAGAGTCGAGAATAATGATTTCGGAAGCCGGGTCATCGTCCAGCTGTCCGATCAGCGGCTGCCAGCCTCCCGACTGTCCTCCATTGGTGCTGATGTTTTCCCACTTAAGCTGCATACCGATAGTGCCAGCCGGGTTGTCCGGGGTGTACTCAAAGCTGCCGTCGTTGCCTAGCGACAGATCTCCCCTTGACGGTCCTGTTTCAAGCAGGCTGCTCAGGACGTCGCCGTTCGGATCCATGTCGTTTGCCAGGACGCCCGATGCCGGGACGGTCAGCGTATCGCCACGTTCAACCCGGAAGCCGGAGTCATCCACTGCAACGGGCGCACGATTCAGGTCGACGAGAATTTCGAACGACTGAGTGTCGCTGGCGCCCAGCGAGTCCCGGGCAGCGATGGTCACGTCATGTGGCCCCAGCTGCTGAAAGGTTGGCGTCCAGCGGACTTCGCCGCTGTCCGGATCGATAGTCATGCCGGTGGGCCGCACAGACAGAGCGTAGGTCACGTCATTACCGTCCGGATCCACGGCGTTTGCGTCGATTTCCACCTGAACATTTGGGGCACCTCCGCGGCCCTGAACGACCTCCAGCACCGGGGGCGCATTCTGTGCCACCACCTGAACCTGGAATGCCTCTTCATCCGCGGCGCCGCCGGGGTCGGATACTCTGACGCGAACCGGAACGGCCCCGACATCACCTGGCATGGGCATCCAGCTCACCTCGCCGCTGAGGGGGTCGATGACCATATCGACGGGCGCGCTCACTAGCTCAAATGACAGGACGTCGCCCGGATCGGGATCTGTGGCGGTCACCGTCACACTGAACGGCTGATCGACGAGGGCCACCTGGTCCGGGATAGAGTCGATCAGCGGGGAACCTGAGGTGCCAATCCCCTGCGCGGCGAAACACCGCGAATTACTGATGCCTGCGCCCGTTGTCACCTGGACCGAAACAAGCGTGGTACCTACCTGGGCGGACGAGGGTGTCCACGCCACCTCGCCGGTGCTTGCATCGATCGTCATACCGTCGGGCGCTTCGACGAGCGCAAAGGTATTGCCGGTCTGCTCAGACGGGATTGCTGTATCGATATCCACTTCGACCCGCTCGCCGATTGGGGTCACTAGATCGGGAATAGCGGCAATCTGGGGCAGCGAGAGCGGTGTGTCATTTTCGAAGCCGTCGCTCAGGATCTCTCCACAGTCGATCGCGTGGGCCTGATGACAGCACAGAGCCGCAATGACGACGGGCAGGAAACGGCGGGGGCGTTGGGTGATCTTACTCATCGCGCTGCTCCCGTGTTTTGATTTTTCGTTACCTGGAATAGCGGGTTCGGCGCTCGGAAGATGTCCCGCGCCTGGTTGCTGTCACCCGAAACGAGGTTGGTGGCGTCCGATTCGAAGACAATCCAGCGCCCATCACCGGAAATCGCCGGTTCAAAGCTATTTCCGTTCGATTCCCCGGCTGTGCCGGCGGAGATGCGCTCGGTCAAACTTCGGGTCAGGTCGTGCACAAAGATGTCGTAGCGGCCGTTGGTGTCACCTGTAACCAGGTTGGACGCAGCCGAACGATAAGTGACATATCGACCATCATCGGAAATCGAGCCTTCAAAGCTGTGGTTGTTGCCCTCCAGACCCGCGCTGGACACGCTGACGCGTTGTGTGACCTGAGCAATGCGGTCGCGCACGAAGATATCCCAACTCTCGTTGCTATCTCCGGTCACCAGGTCGCTGGCCAATGATCGAAAGACGATGAACTGACCGTTCCCTGAAACCATCGGGTTATAGCTGTCGGCATCACCGGGCCCGCCGCCCGTACTGACGCTGACCAGTTCAAGCGTTCCGGTATTGCGATCCTTGATAAAGACGTCTTCATGACCATTCAGGTCGTTGGGAACGAGCTCATTGGAGTACGAGAAAAAGGTCACGTAGCGGCCGTCGTCGGACATCGACCCCGAGAGGCTGTCGCCATCGACGCTGTTGCCGCTTGAATCGCGGGTGACGCGATCGAGGGGCTCAATCGGGCTTGCCGTCAGATCGAACACGAAGACGTCGTCAGCGCTGTTGCTGTCGTCATTCGGCGGGCGCGCGTCGACGTCGAACAGGTTTTGAAGTGTCTCCCAGGTATGGAACAGGAGGAACTGGCCGTTGCCCGAAATCTGGGGCTCATTTCGAGCACGCTGGGGACTTGCCGGATTGCCACTCTGCAGGCGCGGAAGAGGCTGCAGGACGCTGTCGTCACTGCGGTCAAAGATTGTGGGCCAGGCTGTGTTCGTCACCGGGCGGCCTTCGAAGACGATTAGCTGACCGTCATCCGAAATTGAGGGATGTGACGAGAAACGCGGGCTCTGACTGCCGTCGGCTAACACGCTGACTCGTTCCACCGTATCGGCGTTCAGGTCGTGGACGAAGATATCGGACCATCCGTTGGTGTCGCCCGCGATCAGGTTTTCCGCGTTGGACCGAAAGACGACTACCGAGCCATCATCGGATAGCTGGGCAACGTAGCTGTCGCTGTCCGCCTCGCCGCCGCCGTTGGGCACGCTAACCCGCTCAATCTGGGCCATGCTGACCATGGGCAATGCCACGCTGGCGGCCATCAGACCGAAGAAAGTTCGAAAGTGTCGTCCCTGACGCTGAAATGTTAAACGCATTGATCGTGCCTGTTTTTGGTGGCCTCAGTGTATAGAGGCGGAATCGAGCCAAATCCCGGATCAGCCTAGCTTGCCCGTCATCAGGCAGCCTTTGCAACGTGATCGACATCGCCGCGGCCGCTTCCGCACCTGGAGGTGAATCGGCGGCAAAAAAGCCCATCGCTCAGCGACAAGCAACGAACCCAGTGGTGGAACAAACGCTTCTGGACCGAAGTCTTGCCCGCTCACCCGATGGCGGGTTTTTGCCATGTTCTCGATCTTTGTTTACTGAGAGGCCATCGTCGGATCGCGGCTGTGGTTGGTAAAGAGGGAGCAATGGACACCAGGTCTCACCGATTTTTGATGCTGATCATCACGCTCGCCGGCGTAAGTGCCGTTGCGAGCGAATTACGCGGCGGCGAGTTTTCGGTGCAAGCTGATTGGATTTCCAACGCCGGCGGAAGAGTTGAACGCCAGCCTTATTCGGCAAACACCACCACCGGCCAGGCCCGCCTTAGCATCATCTCCGGCGGAGAATTCTCCGTCGTAGGTGGCTTTTCGCCGACGCCGACAGCCGGCGGTGTTCTTTTTACAGACAGTTTTGAGACGCCTAACCAATGACCAAGACCTTCGCCACACTTACGCTTGCGTTCCTCGTGATGACAGCTCAGCTGGTGCTCGCGCAGTCGCCGCCGTTCACTTACCAAGGTGAGCTGTCCCAAAGCGGCGCTCCTGCAGACGGGCAATTCGATTTTCAGTTTGCGCTATTTGACTCGCCGGACTTCCTCCAGACGATCGAATTTGCCGGCCCCCTCACCCTGCTCGACCGAGGTGTAGCCGGAGGTACATTTAGTATCGACCTGGATTTTGGACCCGGCGTATTCGGATCGATGGACCTGTGGCTTGAGGTGCGCGTTCGCGAGAGCGGATCCGGGGGGGCGTTTACCACCCTTGAGCCGCGGCAGCAGATCGGCGCGGTGCCGCTGGCGTTGGTGGCGCTGGAGGTGGAAGCGGGGGCGATTGGCAGCACCCAGATTTCTACCGGCGGGGTCACCAGCATCAACATCGCCGACGGCACGGTTCAGGCGGGCGACGTTGATACGAGCCAGATTCAACAGAGAATTGCGGGTCTTTGTTCCCCGGGGAACTATGTCCGGGCGGTGCAGGAAAGCGGGGCCGTGACCTGCGGCGTCGACTCCGATACCACCTATACAGCCGGCTCCGGGATATTACTCAATTCCAATGAAATTTCGCTGGACGATTCGGAGGTTCAACGGCGCATCGCGGACGCCTGTCAGCCAGGGACCTTTGTTTCGGCGGTGAACGCTGATGGCACGCTCGTTTGCGAGTCGCGTTCTCAAGCGGTTTTGCGTCCACTGCTAACGCGATTTGCCGGCGCCGAGATTGTGCTGAGAAATGACGGCCGCCCGTTTTTGGCGATTATGAGCACGGACGCATCTGACCAGGTGGTAGCCTACGACTGCTTCGACAACTCCTGCGAACAGGGCGAACCGCGCTTGCTCGACAGCGAGGGAAGCAATCTTAGGCCCTACCTTCGAACCAGTGGCCTGCCGGCCGTACTTTATGAAAAATCGGGGCAGGTTTATGTCTTCGATTGTGCGGATGTGAACTGCTTAAGCGGAACGGCTCGAATCACAGCGCTGCCCCAGCTCGGCCCGATCTCCCAGACCAGCGACGGTCAGTTAATGGTTTTCCGCACAATCGGCAGCAATATAGGCCGTTTGATCTGCGACGATGACCTGTGTTCCTCAGTTTCTGGGCAGTCTTCTTCTCTGCAGGCCCAGGACTATTCGGGACTGATCAGCCCGGTGGCAGTAACCAGCGATGGCCTTGCTCGGGTTGCCTACCGCAATACCAACGGCAAGTTAGGGCTGCTGATCTGTAGAACCAGCCTGTGCGGCTCCCGGATCGCACGGGAGATTGTAGTGTCCGGAATTGTCGACACGGCGACCTGGTCGACCACCTCGGTAGCTATTCAAGGCAACGGCAATCCGGTGCTGGCATTTAGAGATGCCATCGCCGGCGAGTTGACCGTGTATACCTGCAGCAACCCCGACTGTTCTGCCGGTGTCGAAGAGGACGTCGACGCTCGGCCGGGCTTTTCAGCCACAGTCCTGGCTGGCGAAGGCCAGCCGACGATGATTGTCTGGTACGGATCCACGGGGAACCCGAATCTCTGGTTCACGCGGTGCTTGGACCCAACTTGCGCGAGCGCTCCATCTAGAATACTGGACGACCGGTCTAACCCGGGACGGGTTATCCGGGCGGTG
>JBCDKA010000170.1:0-8106 GCA_038747195.1 Pseudomonadota bacterium | reverse complement strand
CTTGCCGTTCTCGCTGCGGGTTTGGGCCCGTACGTTTCCCGCCATGAATCCGGTGAGTGCTGGGTGCACCCGGGCCAGCTTGACGTCATCGATCCGCAGATCGAGATCCGCGTGCGGCAGCTCGCTCAGCTTGAGCTGCGCCCCTCCGCTGACCCGACCGTCGGACGTCGTGAGAAGCAGGCCGCTGAGAACCAGTTGGTCGAAGGACTGCAGGCTGAAGCGGGTTTCGCCGTCGATGGGGCCCAGAGCCCCCAGCTCGTTGGACCGAAGTTCCAGGCGGCCGCCCAGCTTCTCGAACGGCCCGCTGGCGCTGATCGTGACCTCAAGATCCTGAAGATCGCCGGCAGGGTCGGCGTAAACTGCCTGAAAGTCCGCCGCAAAAAGCTCAAGCGCATCGAGCGCTGCGGCGCCCTGTAGTTCCATCGGTCCGGCCAGACCGTCTACCTCGAGCCGCCACCGCGCTTCGGAAAACGCCACGCGTACCGTGGACAGGTCGATCGGCTGGTCGCCCTGCCGACCGCGCAACGAGCCGGCACTGCCGTTAAGATCCCCGTCGCTCTGCCACGACAGCTCCAGCTCCGGTGACGTCACGGACACGGCAAGCCGGTGATCAAACGGCGAGTTGGGTTTGAGTCGGGCGCTTGCGGACAGGCGCTGATTGGGCTGGGAGACGGTAAGCCGCGAGATTTCCCACTGATCGTCCATCAGCCTCGCGCTGGCTGCCAGCTCGTCAATCCGAAGGGGCGCTGAGTCCCCCGTGCCCACCGTGACATTGGTGACGACCAGCTCGTCGATCATCACCTCCACGGGCAGCTGCAAAGACTCCGGTGGCGTTAGGCTCGGCGGAGAGCCACTCGAGATGTCGTCGTTCGAGCTGGGTAGGGTCAGCGTCGGCCCGTCAGCGGCCAGACGCTCGATCTTGACCAGCGGGCCGATCAGTTCGGCCGGCGACCAGCGTAGCGTGAGCGTTTGCGCCCGCAGGCGCAGGTCCTTGGTGCTCACAGCCAGGTTTGTAGCATCTAGGCTGGCGAGCGAGCCCTCCAATGTGTCGTAGCTGAGCTCGACTCCCTCGAGTCCGCCGGCCACCCGTGCCGCGAGCCTGAGGCCGGGATTGGTGTAAACGAGCGTCACCACCAGAAGCAGCAGCACAAGCAGCAAAACAGCCGCGACCCACAACAGTCGCGTTAGCCACCTTCTGGGTCGGTACGGTTGCGCGGGTGCGTCGCTCACAGGTCCGGCCCGGCGGTGAAGTGAATCCGGAAATTGCTGTCGGAGTCGGACAGGGCGCTGGCGATGTCCAGCCGCAGCGGGCCGATAGGGGTCAGCCAGCGCAGACCCAGTCCCGCCGCGTAAGCGATGTCATCGTCGCCGCCGCCAAACGCGTTGCCGGCGTCGACAAATGCCGCCCAGCGAAAATTGCCCCGCAGCGGGCCGTCGAACTCCACGCTGGCCACCGCCAGGTACTCGCCGCCGGTCGGCTCGCCGAGCTCGTCTGTTGGACCGAGCTCCTCAAAGTCAAAGCCGCGCACGCTCTGATCGCCACCGGCAAAAAACCTGAGCGACGCAGGAACCTGGTTGAAATCATCCGACCACAGCGCCCCCAGGTTGCCCCGCAGCAGCAGTCGGTATTGCTCACCCACGCCATAGATGGACTTGGCGTTCAGTTCGACGCGGGCGAGGTTAGTGTCGGAGGCGAGTGCGTCAGCGCCGAGCTGGGTCTCCAGGCTCGCCCGCCAGCCGGCGCGGGGAACGGGGCTGCCGTCGCTGACCTGCCGGGCCAGCTCCAGCGATCCGAGCAGAAAGCTCACGGTGTCTTCCTGTTGACCGATCTCGAAGTTCTCCCGCAGGTAGGTGAGCGCGTCGACGCGATTCCAGGCGCCCCACCTCGACTGTCGCGACACCGCCAGCTGGCCGGTCTGACGATCGGAGCTGTCGGTGGACTCATCGACGTAGTTGAGGCTGAGGCTCAACGACCGATCGAGGTCCCGTGCCGAGGGAATATCCAGCCGCGCTGCGGCCAGCGACCGGCGGGTCGCCAGCTCGAGCCGCACGCGCCCCTGGTAGCCCCGGTCGTTGAGCCAGCGTCGCTCAACGCCCGCCTCAAGACCGGGCCCCGCGTCCGTCGCGTAGATCACCCCGGCCTGGTAGGCGGACTGCTTGCGCGGCGTCAGCTGGATCTCCAGCGGCACCGTCTCGGTCAGCGGATCCAGGGCACCCGGCACAATTTCTACGGCAGCAAAGTAGCCGCTGCCGCGCAAGGCTTCGCTGATGGACTGGAGCCGACGCTCGGAGAAGTATTCCCCCGGGCTGATGGTGAGATAGCGGCGTAAAAATCCTTCCGCCAGCGGACTGTCCGTGAAGCGGACTTCCCCAAAACGATAGCGCGGGCCCGGGCGCCAGGTCAGCTCAATCTCTGCGGCTCGTCGCTGGCGGTGGACCCGGACTTCATGAGTGATGAGCTCGCTGGCAAGATAACCCTGCGCCAACAGCCAGGCAGCTATCGCCTGCTTGCCCGTTTCGTAGCTCTGGTGATCAAACACCGCCCCGGCGGCCAGCGGGAAGGTGACCGTCGGCGACACGTCAGCATCCTGAAAGCGAATCGCCACCGACGTGACTCGGACCGGCTCTCCGGGTTCAACCTGGACCCGGACCGCGGCGCCTTCCGGTGCCCCGCTGATCTGAGCGTTGTAGTACCCGAGCGGCTGCAGCGCCTTCGCCCCTTCGGTGCTCAGCCGTCTCAGCCAGAAATCGAGCGACTCATCCGTTTCGGCGTCGCGGATGCGTCGAGCCGGCGTAGTCCCGAGCACCGCCTCGCGCTGCGCGTCGTTGCCTCCGTCAATCTTCAGCTCCAGACCGGTGGCGGTGCCAAAGACCGCTAGCAAGAGCCCAATCGACAGCAGCAAGAGCGGTTTGAAGAACCGCGAGCTCACTGCAGTTTCCGGTGCGGGGAAGAGGACATGGAAGGAGGTCAGACTACGAAATCGACAAAAGGTGCCGGCGGCGATCAGGTCAGCGCTCTTTGCTAGAATTGAGCATCCGTTAGCCAGAGAGATTAGCACGCCATGCCGTCATTTGACGTTGTTTCTGAAGTCGATCATCACGAATTGAGCAATGCGGTAGACCAGGCGAATCGGGAGGTTGGGACCCGCTTTGACTTCAAGGGCAGCGGAGCGCAGTTCGAACTGAAGGAAACGGTCATCGAACTCACGGCTCAGGCCGAGTTTCAGCTGGGGCAGATGCTGGACATCCTCTACAACAAGCTTTCCAAACGCGGCATCGATACCGCTGCGCTGGAAACCGGCGAGCCGGTGGTCATGGCCAAGACCGCCACCCAGAACGCAACAGTTCGGGAAGGGATCGACACGCCGCTCGCCAAGAAGATGGTGAAGCAGATCAAAGACGCCAAGATGAAGGTTCAGGCGCAGATCCAGGGTGACCAGCTCCGCGTGACGGGCAAGAAGCGTGACGACCTTCAGGCGGTCATTGCGCTGCTGAAAGAAGCGGACGTCGGCCTGCCCCTCCAGTTCAAAAACTTCCGGGATTAACTCCCCGGTCTGTCAGCCGATCGTCAGGAACCCGTTCAGCGTGGTGCGGTAGTAGTCCCCGCTGCCGTCAGCGTAGACGGCCGGGGTGATCCGATGGTTGAGATAGGCCGGTAGAAGCACCAGCCGGTTGTCCTTCGGCGTGATGGTCAGGTCCAGGTCCTCGACAATCAGATCACCGTGGGTGAACAATTCGGGTTGTGGGTTGTAGTACCAGATCCACGACATAAAAATCTGGGTCCAGCCGACGCCGGAACCCGTATCGGTGTGGGTCCGGTAATCGGTGTCGCTGCGCATCTCCGTGAGCGCCGTGGTGAACTTGTGCTGCTTGTTCAGCAGGGTGTAGCAGAGGTCCAGGATCGTGTCCGCCTGGTCGAGCACGGACCGACTGTATAGTTTCTCCGGCAGGATTTGGAGAATAAACGACCGCTTCCGATCGCCGTAGAGCTGGTCGAGTACCGTGCGATAGAGCGTGACGTCACTGCCGTGGTAGGTGGGTTCGATGAACTGCCGCAGGCTGGCAATCTCTTTTTCCACCATGTCGTATTCGCGCGGCTCGAAGACGTCTTCGGCCACAATCAGCTTTTCGGCGAGAATTTGGGTTTCCAAGATTATCCTCTGACGGTGGTAGCGGGAGCGGCGGCAACCGCACCGCGACGGCTTCGCGTGCCGACCAGCGCCAGCACTAGAGCGGCGATAAACGGCACCACGCGCTCAGCGATGTCTCCCGGCGTGTTGGGCAGACTAAAGATCACCGCGGTCAGGCCAAAGCCTGTCAACATGCTGGCCAGTGCCCAGGGCGGGGCGACAGTGCGTCCAGCCAACATGATGATCAGCAGCGGCCCAAAGGCTGAGCCCAGCCCGTTCCAGGCGAACAGCACCCGGGAAAAAATGGAGTCGGGCAGGGCGGAAGCGAGAAGCGCGGCACCGGCGCACAGCAACGCCATGACCAGCCGCGAGACGAGCAGCGAATGATTCGGCCAGCGCCGCGACAGGCCCATGTCGTGGGCCACCGCAGCGGCGGCGACCAGCAGCTGGCTGTCCGCAGTGGACATGATGGCTGACAAGACGGCTGCGGTGATCACCCCGCCGATCAGAACGGGAAACAGGCTGTTGGTGAGATCAAAAAACAGGGTTTCGCCATTGGGTGCATCGGGCATGAGCAGCCTGCCGCACCAGCCGAGCGTCAGCATGCCGACCAGGACCACCACAAACCAGCCCACCGACATCACGCGCGCCTGGCGCAGCGATTTTTCGTCACGCAACGCCATAAAACGATTGAGCAGCTGAGGCTGACCAAACGTGCCGAGTCCGACCAGCATCATGCCAGCGGCAAAACCGATCGCGGCGGTCGCGGCGAACCCGCCGCCAAGCCCGGGTGTCATCTCGGGCAGCGCCGCCAGCAGCGTCGCCGGCCCGCCGACTGCCATCACGGCCGCCACCGGCAGAAGCACCGCCGCGATACACATCAGCAGGCCCTGGAGCGCGTCGGTCACGCTGACGGCCCAGAAGCCGCCGAGCAGGGTATAGACAAGAACAATGGCCGCCCCCAGCCAGAGCGCGTGGTTCCCATCCATGTCGAAATTGCTGGTAAACGTGTTGCCGGCGCCCTGGAACTGAGCCGCCACGTAAAACACAAAGCAAAACAGCACGATCAGTGAGGCGCTGACCGCCAGCGCGCCGCGCCAGGGGCCGTGAGCGTCCCCGGCGAGGACGTCGGTCAGCGTCAGCGCGGCCCCGCCGGCGGTGCGCGCCTGGAGCCTCGGCGCCACCCAGAACCAGCAGACGATATGCGCCGCGACAATCCCGGGCAGCAGCCAGAATGCCCCGAGCCCCAGGCTGAACGCCGCCCCGCTGACGCCGAGCAGCGTCCAGGCTGACGAGGAGCTCGCCGCATAGCTGATGGCGGCCACAAAGGGGCCGAGCTGCTGGCCACCGAGAAAATAGTCTTCCGTGTTGCGGGTGCGACGCTGCGCCCACAGTCCGATACCCAGCAGCAGGATTTTGTAGGCGACCAGCGTCACCAGGACCACGGTGGTGCGTTCCATGGAACAAACTCACGTTAAGGATGCGCGATTCTACCGCAAGGCAGCGCGGCAAGCCGCGCGGACTGTGCTGGCACGACCGCTGACGCGACAGGACGATCGGCATGGCGCACTGAGGATGCTAAGGTGGCGCCCACTTTCCATTCCCGCAGGGCACATCGATGCAGTGGCTCGCACGTATTACCTTTCTCCTCGGACTCCTGGCGGCGGTTGGGCTGCTCCTGACGGGACCGGCCTATCGCATGGGCTGGTGGGAACTCGGGTTCACGTTCCGCGTGTTTTTCTATGTGGTCTATGCCGCCATTGGCGCAACCGTGCTGGGTGTATTGGCGCTAATCGTTCGCTGGCGAAGCGGTCGAGGTTCGGTCGTGCTCGCGTTACTGGGCATGGTGCTGGCTGGCGGCGCGGCGAGCGTGCCGGTCATGATGCGGTCTCAGGCCTCCGAGGTCCCGCCGATCCACGACATTACAACCAACACCATGGACCCTCCGGCGTTTGTGGCGATCGCTCCGCTCCGGGCTGACGCCCCTAATCCGGTCGACTACGCCGGCGAGGAAACGGCGGTCAAGCAGCGCGAGGCATATCCCGATCTGCAGACCATCCGCATCCGCGCGACGGTCCCCGAGGTGTTTAGCCAGGCCAGCGCGGCGGTGGCTGACCTCGGTTGGGAAATCCACGCGGTGGAGGAGGGCGAAGGGCGGATCGAGGCGACCGACACCACCCGCTGGTTTGCGTTTAAGGACGACGTGGTGATTCGCATCGTCGCCGGAAACGAGGTGACGTTGGTGGATGTCCGTTCAAAGTCCCGGGTCGGGATGTCTGATATTGGGCTGAACGCCGAGCGGATTCGCCGGTTTCGCGACGCGCTGCTGGCAAGGCTGCTCTAGCGAAAACCGGCTTAACCGCCGATCTTCTCCTCGGAGACGAGCGCCAGCTGTCGCTCGTCCGGGCTGAGCGCCAGGCGGCTGAGGGTCCCGAGTTTCATGGTGGACAGGTCCAGCAACGGGACCCAGGACGGCCGGTCGACGTTCCATTGGTACAGCACCGTGCCGTCTGCCATCCACACATCACCCCGGCCGTTCACCGCAAAATCCTCGCGCTTAGGCAGGGTGGGCGCTAAGAACCGGGTCTTGTCCAGGGCGTAGTCGTAGGCGTTGATCACCCACCGGTCCGGGTCGGCGCTTTTGCTCACGTAGGCAACTTCGGTCGTCCCTGGCAGCGACTGAAGACCGCGACCGATGTTGCGATCGATCGGCAGCGCAACACCCGCCGGGCCCGCCAGCGCCAGCGTCGGCGGCTCGCCCAGGACAAACAGCAGCGCAATCCGCGGCGCGGCCCAGGCGTGATAACCCACCGGCTCGATCGTTTCAAAGAGAACCTGCGGTTCACCTTCGCCCAGCGGGATCTTCCAGAGGCGCTGACGCTGGTCGGCCTCAACCCGGATCACAGACAGGGCATCCATGCGCGGGATCAGCGTCGGCGAGTAGTCGCTTTCCGGGTCGTCACGGATAACCCGGGTTTCGGCGCTGGCGATGTCGTACGCCATGATGTGGGCGCGCCCGCCCCGGATCCGGCTGAAGTAAACGCTTTTGCCGTCAGCGGAGAAATGCGGCTGATTGTCGTAGCCGGGCACATCGGTGATTCGCAGGATCACCGTCCGGCCATCCTCCAGCGCCGCCAGATCGAGCAGATAGATGTCGGTCGCCGTTTGGCTGAGAGCCGGCGCCGAACCGAGCGCCGCGAGGACCATCACCAGGAAAGCTTTTGCGCGAGCTGGCGTCATGTTGGCAGATGCTCCGCCACCAGCGGGCGCACCAGGTCGAAGCGCCAGCCCGACAGCTTGGCCGTCGGCTGACCGACCTGCAGCAGGTGCAACAGATCGCGTTTGCCGCACAGCACCTCCGGTGCAATCCCCAGCTTCTGCGCCTGCTCGGCGATGGCGGCACGCAGCTGGCTGACCAGGGTTCGCGCGCTGCGGTCGAGGGGTTCAGGCTGTTTGGGTGGATGATCCTGTTCGCCGCTGGCGGTCCGCAGCACGTCCAGCAGGACTTTCGAGCGGCGACCGACGCTGCGGCTGCGCTCCAGCGTCAAGGCCATCATGGCCTCGCGGTCGGTGGGTAAATCCCGCGCCAGCGCGAGCAGGTCGTTGTCCGTCAGGACGTGGCTGCGAGGGCGATCGAGGTCTCGGGCGGTGACCTCTCGCCAGCGCAGCAGACCCGCAAGCGCAGAACGCTGCGGGCCATTCAGCCGCCAAACCTGCTTGAAGCGCTGGAACTGAGTTTTCAGCACGTCGTCAAGGCCCACCCGCGTGGTCAGCTGATTGCAGTCCGCTTCAAGCCAGGGGGTCCGACCGAGGCCCGCAAGCCTGCCGCTGAGCTGCTCGTAGAGGCTGTCGAGGTGTGCGACGTCCAGCGCCGCGTAACGAATCTGGGCGGGACTCAAAGGCCGTGCCAGCCAGTCTGAGCGCGTCACATCCTTTTCGATCTCTTTGCCGCAGAGCTCACCCACCAGCGCCTGGT
>JBCDKA010000169.1:0-8128 GCA_038747195.1 Pseudomonadota bacterium | reverse complement strand
TAGACCCCACCGCCGTTGTCCTCGGCATAGTTGCCCGTTACGGTGCTGTCCACCAGCGTCAGCGGCGCGTCACTGGTGGCCACACCACCGCCGCTGGAGGCAGAGTTGCCCTGCAGCGTGACTCTTCTGAGCGTCACCGGCGCACCGGCGGCAAGGGCGCCACCGTCGATACTGTCAGCGCAGCCACCCGCGAGCGTAATGTCAGCGAGGTCCAGACTGCCGCGGGAGACGGTCAACAGACGGAATTCACCGGCATCCAGCTCGTTGTTGAAGCTGCAGCCCAGAGCGGGGTCTCGTTGAATCGTCAACCCGGCCAGCCCGGTCACCGTGATGTTGCCGGTCACGGTCGGCAGGGTGCTCGTGAGCATGATGGTGGCGCCGGTCATCACCGCCGGATCAAACGTGATAGACACAGGCTGCGGCGACTGCTGATTGGCGACCACCAAAGCGTCCGCAAGAGAGCATCCGTCCACCGCAACGCCGCATTCACCGTCGAAGTTGCCGGCGCTGCTGTTAACCACCAGCTCGGTCCCCGACTGGACACCTTTGGCCACGCCATCCAGCCCGGCAAAGCGAGTGTTGTCCTGAGCCAGAGCTGTGGCCGCAGCACCGCTGGCCATCGCAGCGGCAATCGCACGACGGATGGCAAGCGTTAGCTGGACTCTATTGCCGGGAACTTTGGTGGGCATCCTGCTTCCTTTCTCGCGCTGTTGGGTTGGACCCTTTTCCTATGAAATGCCAGCGGACGGAAAAACGAACAAAATTCTCTCTCTTAACGAATATCTTCAAGCCCCAAAAAGTCAAGGTGGCGGCCTCCCCGAATCGGCTAAGCTGATGCCGGTTCAAGCGGGGCAAATGATGACCATCACCAATTTACTCGGCGCAGCGTCCGATACCTGCGGGCTGGTTCAGGCGCGTTACGGCCTGATGCTGCACTGGCGATTCGATCGCTACATTGGCCGCTCGCTGGCTCATTACGGGGAGTGGTGCGAAGGAGAAATGACCCTCATGGGCAGCGCCTGTCGACCGGGCGACGTCGTGGTTGACGCGGGTGCCAACGTCGGGTCTCACGCCCTGGCCTTCGCTCATGCGGTAGGGCCGGAGGGGCAGGTGCATGCCTTTGAGCCTCAGCTCGAGACGGCCAGCCTGCTTGGCGCCAACGCTGCCATGAATGGACTTCGCCAGATTCATATGCATCCGCTGGCACTGGCAGAGCACGAGCAGACACTGTCGGTGCTCCCGCTGGTCTAGACCGGCCTGAGCAGAACGTCGGGGGAGTATCACTGCGGACGGATGGCCTGGGCCGCGCTTCCGAGGCGGTGGCGTTGGACAGATATTTGGACCCGCCTTCCCTGCGCCTGATCAAAGCGGATGTTGAGGGCATGGAGCTATCGGTGGTCCGGGGTGCGGCAGGCCTCATTAACCAGTTCCACCCGTTGCTGTACCTGGAGAACGATCGTGTCGACCGATCAAAGGCGCTGATCGAAGGTGTCCAGGCGCTGAATTACCGCCTCTACTGGCACCGGGTCACGCTATTCAACCCCAAAAATTTTGCGGGCAACAGTGAGAACCTGTTCCCCGGTGTGATCAGCACCAATATGGTGGCGGCCCATGAGAGTGATCACCTCACCGGCCCAGAACTGATTCCTGTACATCCAGAGGAGCATCCGAGCCTGCCCGACTGGCCTGGACGCCATAAACCGATCGAGTGACACCCTGAACAAAGACCGCTCAAGGCCAGACAAGTGGCGGCATGCTATCGACTCCGACCATCACGTGCTGACGATCGCCGAAGGAAACTCGGCCTAGTGACCCGAGCTCGGTATCAGCTCCGATTCTGCACCTTCGTCTTCTTCGACCCGCATCCAGGCGATGGTGGAAAGCAGCAACGACGCGCAGCAGATCACGAAGATCAAGCCTTTGTCCTCCGCGCGGCTAACCGCCACGCCAACCCCGAGGCTCGCGGTCAGCTGCGGGAGAACCACCGCCAGATTGAACAGCCCCATAAACAGCCCCATGCGGGCCGGGTCCACCTTGTTGGACATGATGGCAAACGGCAGGCTGACAATCGCGGCCCAGCCGACTCCCAGAAGCGCCATGCAGGCATAAAGCATCGTTAGCGAACTGCCCGCGAGGAGAATGGCCCCATAGCCGATCGTCATGATCAGCAAACACAGCACGTGCGTTTTGACCCGCCCTAGCCGACGGGTCAACGGTTCCAGAACAAACGCCGGCAGCACGGCGGCGACGGCGTTGAGAATCAGAAAACTGATGGATACCACCCGGCCCATATCCACGTCGTTCAGGTCGGGCAGCGTCTGCTGGACATAGGCGAACATGTAGACAAACATGGTTTGCACGCCGAGCCAGCTGAACGCATGGGCTGCCAGCACGCGCCGAAACCCCTCGAGGCTGCCGCCGCCCTTGCCGTCGGAAGTTTTGCGGCTGAAGAGGGTCTGGACGACGAGCACTAACGTGGCGACGGCGCATATCCCCTCGATCCAGTAATGCTCCACCTCGATATGCAGCAGCCTCATCGTGAGCGCATAGGCGCCATAGACCAAAAACCCCCAAAGCGGCCGAATGTTCAGCAGGACAGCGCCGAGGCTTACCGGCTGCTTCTCCTGAGCCTCGTGGCTCTCGTTCAGCTCGCGGGGCTCTTCCACAAACAGCGGTGGAAGCACAGAGAACAGCAGCACTAAAAACACGCCGAAGTAGATGAGCGTGTAGTTGTCCCAGACCGCGCCGATGCCATAGGCGAGCACACCAAAACTACCTGAAATGGTCTGCATCCAGGTATACCCGCGCGTGCGGTTCGGGCCACTGGTGGTGACGTCAGCGATGATCGATCGGGTAGGGTTGAAGCTAACGTTAATCGACAGATCCAGGGCCAGGGCGATCAGAATCGCAATGCCCAAAATGCCGTCAACGCCCAGGCCGTCCGCAATCACGTCAATGTTGGGCAACGCAAGCAGCATGAGGGCGGCCAGCACGCCGCCGATGAGAATATAGGGCCGGCGCCGTCCACCCCAGAGCCAGGTGTTGTCGCTGACGATGCCGATGATGACCTGGCCGATAATCCCCGCCAGCGGGCCGGCAGCCCACACCAAACCAACGTCGTGAATGTCCAGCCCGTACTGAGTGGTGAGAATCCAGCTCAGCGCTGAGATCTGGACCGACAGGGCAAAGCCCATCGCCGTTGCGGGGAGACTGAGCAGCGCCAGAAAGGGCGACGTACTTTTGCGCTGCATCTCAAGCATGGAAGGACACCAAGGCTTTAAGGGACAAAAGACGCGTTTCACCGAGCCCTGCGAGCGCAGCGAATCTAACCCGGCTCACCGAAAAATCGGGCCAGAGGTTTGACTGTGGGCCCCACGACCGTGGGCACCGGAACGCGAATCGATTCTCTTCTTTTGTCAAAGTTTTGGCCGGCAAATTCGTGAATCCGTCGATCTTAGGGCGCTCTGGCGGACCTGCTCAATAGTGAATACGTATGCAGGCCATTGCTGTTTGAATCACATTCCTGGAATCTGGAATAGGGAACCGTCAGTCCAAATAACGAGGTGCACATGAATCGCTCCCGCAGCCGGCTTCAAACAGCAGCCGCCCAAAACAAAACCACCGCGACCGGGCTTCCAGGCCTGCGACGCAACCTTATCGCTTCAGCAGTTGCCGCCGCCACTTTCACGGGCGTGCCCGCGTTTGCGCAAACCGCGGACGACCAGGGCGATGATGATCAAGCAGTCCTGGAAGAACTTGTGGTCACCGGCTTCCGCCGTAGCCTGGAAAATGCCATCGACAACAAGCGCGATGCGGGAACGGTCATCGAATCGATCTCGGCTGAAGACATCGGCCGACTGCCGGACATCTCAGTCGCCGACTCGATTGCACGACTGCCCGGCGTCACCGCGCAGCGGACAGGAGGTCAGGCTGGCGCGATCAACATCCGCGGCCTCGACCAGGGCCTCGTGCTCTCAACGCTGAATGGTCGTGAGCAGGTCGCCACCAGCGGCGGCCGGGCAATCGACTTCTCCCAATATCCATCGGAGCTGATTTCCGGCGTCGACGTTTACAAAGGCAGCGAGGCCAAGCTGATTGAGGGAGGCCTCGGGGGTACGGTGGCTTTGAAGCTGGCGCGCCCGCTGTCGCAGTCGCTGGATAAGCAGCACAATCTGAATCTCAACCTGCGCGCGTCCTACAACGACCTCGCCGGCGACTCCGTGGACTCCGACGATTACGGTTACCGCGGGAGCTTCACCTATCGCGGCCTTTTTGCCGACGAGACCTTCGGCGTTGTGCTGGGCTACGCCCGGCTGCAGCAGGCGAACGTGGCTTCGCGCTTCGGCACCGACACCTTCACCCAGACCGGCTCCGACTTTGACGGCAACGGCGTTAACGACTTTGTTCCGTTCCGCTATGGCGCCGAGGAGCTTGGGGGTGAGGACACACGCGACGCCTACATTGCGTCCTTTCAATGGCAGCCTAACGATGATTTCGAGCTGACCTTTGACTCGTACTACTCTCAGTTCGATTCAACAGGCTTTGCCCGCGGCGTCACCGTAATCGGCCCGCAGTCCATCGGTGGCGGCACCACGCTGACCAACGCGCGGGTTTCGAACGACGTGATCATCGGCGGCACCTACACCCGCGACGCGGGCTCGCCGATCACCGATCCGAATAATCCGTTCTCGACCGGCGCCTGCTGCGGTGGTTTTGCCATCACCCCGAGCAGCGACACGCAGACGCGGGATTTCGACAACGAGATTCTCAACCTTGGCCTTGGCGCCAAGTGGTACCGCGGCCCCTGGACGTTCTCCGGTGACCTTTCCTATTCGGACTCCGACGCGTTCCAGCCGGACACGCGTGTGGTCATCCATCAGGTCAACAACGGATTCCAGCTGAACAGCGACGTGCAGTTCGACTTCCTGTTGAACGGTTTGGACGTGCCTCAGACATTTACGCTGGGCAACAACTTCGGTGACGACCCCTCACAGCCGTACGTGGGCGTGTATCAGTCGTTTCCCACCCAAAACGACGACACGCTTGATGCCGCTGCCTTCGACGTCAAATATGACTTCGAACGGGTCTCGGGCATCACCTCGGTCGAAGTGGGCGTGAGACGTTCCAGCCGCGAGACTTCGCAGGAGCGTACCGGCTTTGCGGTGGGCAACGAGGCGGGCTTCTACCAGTTCGCACGCAACAACGCTGATTCACCGGAAGCGAACCCCAACCCGTTTGTTAACGACATCCCGGGCTTTTCGCCGGTGTTTGTCGACCCGAGCTTTTATTCGGTTGAGCAGTTCAACGGTGACTTCAGCGGCTACCCGAACTATCTTGCCATCGACTTTGACGCCGTAACCGGTCTGTTTCCGGGGCTCACGCCCAGCCAGCTGGCCGGTCGTGCGGCGGCTATCGCTGGTGGCAACCTGGACTTCCTGATCACCGAGTCGTTCCTGGTGGAGGAAGACACGACGGCCGCCTACGCGCAGGCGAACTACGACGTCGAGCTTTTCGGCATCCCGGTTCGAGGTAATTTCGGTATCCGTGCGATCGACACGGAGCAGAGCTCCGACTCGAACACCATCCTCAACGGCTCGCCGGTACCGATCAGCATCGACTATGACTACGACGACATTCTGCCGTCGTTCAACGCCGCGTTTCAGCTGACGGATAACCACCAGCTCCGCCTGGGTCTGTCCAAGGTGATTGCGCGTCCTGACCTGGACGATCTGCGCGCCGGCAACTCGGTCAACGTCGATTCGAACACGGGTATTGTCAACGGCAACGGCGGTAACACCAATCTCGACCCGTTTGAAGCTGACCAGGTTGATCTCTCGTTTGAGTACTACACCGACGGTGGCGGCATCTACACGGCGGCCGTGTTCTACAAGGATATTAAGACCTTCATCATCTCCCAGACCCTGGAGCAGGATTTCGTGCAGCAGGGTTTCATCGACCCGAACAACGTGAACCTGAATCCCGGAGTGACCCTCAATCCGATCGGCGAGTTCACCTCACCGGCCAATGGTGACGGTGGCTTTGTCCGCGGGATCGAGTTCGCCTTTACCCAATCGTTTGATGAGCTGCTTCCCGAGCCGTTCAACGGCCTGGGTGTCACCGCAAACTACTCGTACACGGAGAGTTCGATTGCGCTGCCCGACACGCAGAGTGGCCGCGGCGGCAACATTACGCTGCCCGGCTTGTCAGAAAACGTCTTCAACGCCACGGTGTTCTACCAGAAAGGCGGTTTCGAAACCCGTCTTGGCTATCGGTATCGAGACGAGTTTATTTCTCGTCAGCGGGGTATCGGAGAGCAGCTGCCGATCAACGACGAAGAGTCGGTGTTCGACTTCCAGGCGTCCTACGATTTCTACGAGGGCGGCAACCTGGCGGGGCTCACGCTCCTGTTCCAGGTCAATAACCTGACCGACGAACCGGTTGTGACCTACTTCAGTCAGCCCGAGCAAGTGAGCAGCAACGCATTCTTCGGCCGGCAGATGTTTGTTGGCCTGAGCTACGCGTACTAACGTCTCGAAAGGGATTGGGGGGCCCTCGCGCTGCGAGGGCCCCTTTTTTTTGTCTTAGCTATCGGTTTTTGTGCCCGCCAAGATGCCAGGGGACGAGGCGGAACCGCGGCAGGAAAACCGCAGACCGGCTTGTTTAGGGCGTCGCCCTAGATCGCTCCAGCACCAGCGAGCTTTCCGGCGCCAGGCTGATCGCTAGCTCCCCGTCCCTCACCTCGTGTTTTTTGCAGGGCGTCTCAACATCGCCCAGCGCACAGTAGCCACCATCCGGTAGCGAGGTCGACACCTGCGCCTCCAGCGCCTGCATCGAGCTGTTGATCACAACCTGCGCAAACGCGGCTTCCGGGCTGCGGAGCGAAAAAGCAACAGCCGTGCTGCCGTTGTCCCACCAATTCGCGACCGTTGTTGCATCCACGGCGTGCGCGCGGCGCCTGAAATCGACCATACGCAGCGTCTCAGCTGAGCGGTGTTCGCAGATCCAGCGGCCTGCGCCGCAGTCCGACGACCCGTCGGCACGATAGATGGGCAGCGTAGCCCCTGAGTTGTCAGCCGGTGGACCACGGTGGTCGTCCACACCACCCCATTCATAGCTCGACATCAGTCGCGGATAGCCGTAGGGCCAGGCCAGCATAAACGTGGTGGCGAGCTGGTAGCGGGCGCCGTCACGATGTGTGGTGCTCGCGGCCATGCCGTGACCACGCTGGTTGTCGTGGTTATCAACAAACACCACCGCCGCTGACGAGGGCAGCAGACCGCCTGCTTGAGTCAGGCTCTGCAAAGCAGAAAGCTTTTCCTGCGCGAAAGCCTCCCCGATGCGCAGGCTGTAGAGAAATTCTGTGATGGCGCCGTTGGGGAGATACTCTTCCACGTTGACCGACTGCCCTCGCGTGTCGATCACTTCCTGGAAGAGGTAGGTCGGCTGATCCAGGTCCGCAACAATCGCGGCGATGTCCGCGGACTGCATGTGCTTGGCCGCGTCGACGCGCAAGCCCTTCACCCCGGTCGCCAGCAGATTGTTGAGATAAGCCCGCAGCGTTGCACGGACGTCTTCGCGTTCGGTGGCGAGGTCCGGCAGTTCGCCAAGTTGACAGTCACGCACGCGCCTGGCCCTTTCTTTTGCGACCGCATCGGATGGCTCGTCTCGCAGCCAGTAGTCTTCGCCGTCGATGACGCAGAACTCATGGAACTGGGCATCAGCGTAGTCCTCGTAGCGGCGCGCCTTGCGGTCAAAAGTTGAGCCGGCAACGCCGGTTTGGCCGTTGTTGGCCATGTGGTTGAGCACAGCATCCGCGTACACCTCGACGCCGCTGTTCGCGCATCGCTCGACCATCTCACGAAACGCCTTCTCGCTCCCCGAGCGGCTGTCCAGCCGGTAGCTGACTGGCTGATAGCGCGCCCACCATGCGTCCTGATACGGCTCGGGCAGGGCATGATGATCGATATGCTCATTGGGTGGTGAAACCTGCACCGCACGGATGCCCGCGGGCCCCAGCACCCGCTCACACTCCTCGGCGACGTCGTCCCAGCGCCATTCAAACAGCTGCACAAACACGTCACCCGAGGCGGCGGGATCCATTTCGGCAACCGCGGCTTGGAACAACGCT
>JBCDKA010000168.1:0-8172 GCA_038747195.1 Pseudomonadota bacterium | reverse complement strand
GGATAGAAGTCTCGTACGACTACGTTGGTCGCTGGATTGTCGCCGCAGTTGGTGACCACGAGTTCGTAAACGGCATTCTGGAGGGTGGTGGTGTTCGGGTTTTCTACCAGGCGCAGATCGATCTCCAGATCGGTGCTGGCGGGGCCTCCGATCGGGCTGCCGCCGTCTTCAAAGCCGTCGGCAAAAAAGATATCTGCAGGGGAACACGTGCCGGCCGGCGTCTCTGGCGTTACCACCTGGGCAAGCGCCGGAAAAGCCAGACAAACTGGGTTTGCGTCGGTCATCGCTCGCAGCGTCGGCTGCGCTGAGCCGGTGCCACCGAAGGGCCGGTAATCGAGAGACTGGAATCCCTGGTAGTTGGTGGTGATCAGGTTGGTGTCGGTTACCGACAGCTGCACGCCGCCCTGACCGGGACCTTGCAGGCACAACACGTCTTCGGTGAGGCCCAGTGAAATAGTTGCAGGGGTAGCAAACACTTCATAGCCGATGCCGTCAGAAACCCCGAGATCGCTCGGAGGCTGACCCAACACGTCGAGTTCCACGTTTAGCCCGGAAGCTGTGCCTTTCGAGCTCACCGCGGAGACTAACCCCGGCGACGCCTGCGGAACCACGCACAGTGGGAACATCTCACCGACAATCACCGGCGTGACTTCAATCCGCTTTTCGTTTTTGCCGGCAACACGGAACCGCTCCAGCGGGTACCGTACGCCATCAAGAATCAGCGTTTGGTCACTCTGCTTTCCGGAGCTGATTCCGCAGCGGCGTGCGCCACCCTGGCTGGTCACCCGCAGCTCGCCGGTCCTGGCGTCGATCCGCCATTCCTTAATAGCAATCGCCTGGACGATACTGCCTGAATCGTTTCTGGCCAGGCGAAGCGAACCGCCCGTTTCACCCTGCGCGGCTGGCGCCGCAAGGAACGCAGCCAGCAGTCCCGACGTTAGAATGGCAGCGCGACCTGTCCCCAGGGCGTAACCGCTGCCAGTCCAGTTAAATAAGCTCATAAAATGCTCTCGAGCACGGTCATGTCCGCGCTTCATATAATCTGTTGTGTGTCGGCACCCAGCCTGGCCCGCGGCCCCGGCATCGGATGCGCTCCCGCCAATAAACCAACCTGTCACCAGGTTCGTTGCGCCGCTCGGTGTCCCCCGGCTATGGCTTTTGGACCTCGGCGGTTGGCCCACTTACTTAAAGTAGTTTAACAAATGCCGCCGCAAAACTACGGGACGTAGGTCCAAAATTTCGCACAGGCTAACAAACAAACATTAGCTCAGCGTTAAATTTACGTTCTCAATCCGCGTTGCAAAAAGCCCTGTTTGTCGCTCAGAATGCCCCCGGCCGTTGCCGAAAACTTTCTGGACATCCGTATGCATCGATTTGCCCGCTTCTTGATCCTCGCCGCAGGCGCTCACCTTTTTGTCGCGAGCGCCGCATTGGCACAGTCGACCCTCGAGGAACGCATGACCGGCCAGGAGTTCGAGCAGGCGGGCCTCGATAAGCTTAGCCCTGCGGAACTAGAGTTTTTAAACCAATGGCTAAAAGACGACCGGCCCCCGGCGTCTCCCCCAAAGGCCGCAAACGCACCCGCTTCCGGCGCGCCGGCGCCAGCAGGGGGCGCTACCACCCCCGCTCCAGCGATGGCGGCGCGAGAGTCTGCCACTATTGACCAGCGAGGTCTACGGCCCAAAGAATCTTCCCGCACGCCCATCGAGGCCAGAATCGACGGTAAATTCACCGGCTGGTCCGGTCGAACGCGCTTTAAGCTCGACAACGGCATGGTTTGGCAGCAGGTTGGATCAGGCGAGGTTCGCGCCAGCTCTGACAGCCCCAAGGTCACCATCGAACCGAAGTCGTTGGGATCGTGGAAGCTCTACGTCGAGGGCGTCGGCCGGTCCGTAAAGGTCAAACGCATCAAATAGCGTGGAGGGTCCGGGCGACTCGACGCCGGGATTGATCAGCTCCCTAGGCGGACAACGCGGGGCGTCAGCCACCCCAGCAGCAGCCCCCGCGCGGCAAAAAACACCATAAACGCCGCCCACAGTCCATGGTTCCCCCATCCTTGAAGGAACCACCAGGCCGGCAAAAAAGCCACAAACGTGGCGACCAGCATCGTGTTTCGCATATCGCGCCCGCGCGTCGCGCCGATGAATATCCCATCGAGCCAGAAACTCCACACCGACACGAGCGGCGACAGGATCATCCAGGGCAAAAAGCGAGCGGTTGCAGCCCGGACTGACTCAATGTCGGTCATCAGCGAGACGATCCACTGCCCCGCCAGCAGGTAAAGGAGCGCCATGGCTGACGCAAACCACAGCGACCACCAGCCGCTGAGCCGGATAGCCTCCACGATGTGCTTGCGTCGCCCAACGCCGATGCCCCGGCCGACCAGTGCTTCCGCCGCGTGGGCGAAACCGTCCAGGCCGTAGGCCATGAAGCTCTGCAGGTTCAGCAAGATGGCGTTGGCCGCCAGCACAATCTCACCCTGCTGCGCGCCCTGGCGGGTGAAAAAGGCGAAGGTGAAGATCAGGCAAAGCGTTCGCAGCATGATGTCGCCGTTGACCCGCAGCAGTGCGCGCAACTCATCGCGGTTGAATATCCGAGAACGCTCGCGCCAGGCCAGGCCCAGTATGCGGCGTCGTGCAACCAGCACCAGGCCGAGCCCCACCGCAAGATACTCACCCAGCAGCGACGCCCAGGCGACACCCGCAACGCCAAGGTCCATACCCACCACGAAGATCAGGTCAAAGACGATGTTGACGACGTTGGCCGTCAACATGATGAGCAGCGGCGAACGGGCGTCCTGACAGCCCAGAAACCACCCGACCAGCGCGTAGGTAAGCAGGGTTGCGGGTGCCGCCCAGATTCGGATGGCGAAATAGGTCCGAGCACCGGCGGCGACCTCAGGCGGCGGCGCAATCAGGCTCACCGCAACTTCCCGGATAAAAAACTGCGCCGCGATGATCAGCGCTGCGATGACCAGCGCGAGCAGCCCAGCCTGGGCCAGCAGGACCGTCACACGAACTTCGTCCTGCTTGCCGTAGGCCTGCGCCACGAATCCCGTGGTGCCCATGCGCAGGAATCCGAAGCCCCAGAACACAAAGCTGAAGATGGTCGCGCCAACCGCCACCGCCCCGAGGTGGTGCGCCTCGGGCAGATGCCCGACGACCGCGGTATCGACCATGCCGAGCAGCGGAATGGATACGTTGGATAAGATCATCGGCCAGGCGAGGTTAAGCACCTGTCGATGATTAGGCGGGGCGATAGGGGAACGATCGCTCATGTTAAGACTCAGGAGTTCGCCGACGGCCTGCGTCAGGCCGGGGCCGAGACCTTCGTCCAGGCGCTCTTCAGGCGCTTCGCTGAAACCGGTTGGGCGGTTTTGAGCGGCTGGGAGAAAAGCGAAATTCGGTATTCCTCCAGCAGCCAGTGAAACTCATCGAGCGCGGCGGGATAGCCGTCCTCAATACCGCAGCGCTGGATGTAGTCGTCCCAAAATCCGCTGATCTGCGACAGATGCCGCCGATCCTTCAGCGGATCTTTCTCCAGCCGCTCGAGCCTCAGCGAGATACCGTCCAGATAGCGCGGGTAGTGCGTGAGGCGCCCGTAGGTCACCTCCGTCAGAAAGCCCGGATAAATCAGATATTCGAGCTGCTGGTGAACGTCGGCGACCGCGCTGGGCGAGATTTTTTCCAGCTCATCGTTGAGCTGATGCCTGATCTGATGAAATCGCTTGAGCACTTCTGCAACCAGCGTCGAAAGCTCGGTACCAGCGCGCACCACCTGCGACCGCGCTCGAGCCACCAGCGATTCAAACGCCGGCTCGCTGCGCGGCGGGGCTTCACCTTCGTCGACCAGCGCCATGGAAACGGCATACACGATGTCGTGCTCCAGCTCTTTGGCGGAGCCGACGCCGGCATACTGCAGATAGTTCTCCGGAGTCAGCGCCAGATGCCGACCCAGGTATTTGAAACGGTCCGCCAGACTCAGCACCAGCAGGCGGCGCAGCCCGTACCGATGGTGTTCGCGTGCCTCAACCTCACCGTCAAAGACCCGAACGCCCACCGCGTCCCCCTGATCCACCAGCGCAGGATAGGCCGTGATGTCGCCCGGCAGTTCGGTCGTCTCCGGGATCGATCCGAAATGCCATTCGCGGGCGCCATCGTGACGCAGCGTCGCTTCGCTCAGACGCAGAAACTGCTCGCGCCCCTGCTCTTCCCAGCGGCGCGTGATGGCGCTGAGGCTTCGACCCTCGTCCAACACCTCGTCCCCGTCGAGCAGACGGACATTCATGCGCAGCCAGGGTTCGAGATTGGCTTCATCAAACTGCGCAGCACTGAATTCCTGCCCCGTTTCCCGGGTAAGGAACGTCGCCAGGGCCGTGCGCAGTGACCCATGCCGATCCTCGTCGGTGAGACCTTCAAGGAACTTGCGGGCGTAATCCGGCGCCGGCACAACGCGCCGGCGAAGCGCTTTGGGCAGACTCTTGAGCAAAGCGGTGACCTTATCCGCCAGATAGCCGGGAACCAGCCACTCCAGCGGCTCCGCCGCGGGCAAATTGACGAGCGCCAGCGGCAGCTCAAGCGTGACGCCGTCGTCGTCCGCTGCCGGATCGAACCGGTACCTTAACGGGAAGCGCGCGCCTGACAGTTCAAGGCTGTCGGGCCAGTCGTCAGCCGGCGGCAGCGGCTGGCTGGTCGATACGTCAGCTTCAGCCAGGAACAAGCAGCGGGGATCAGCCTGCTCGGCCTCACCGCGCCATTTCTCAAACTGCTTGGCGCTGTGAATATGGCCGGGAACGCGTCCGCCAAACACCTCAGCCAGAGCTTCATCATCCACCCGCAGGTCAGCCCGGCGCATGCGCTGCTCGAGCGATTCGAGCTGCGCCAACAGCCTTCGATTGGCCTCAGCAAACCTCCCTCGCGTATTGAGTTCCCCGCGAGCGAGCGCCTCCAGCAGAAACACCCGGTGCGCCTCAGCCGTCTCGTGCGGCCCGAAATGCACCCGGCGTTTTCCGACCAGAACCAGTCCATAGAGACTGACCTGTTCATACCCCAGCACCCTGCCCTGTCGTCGAGACCAGTAGGGATCAAAGAAGCGTCGTTTGATCAGGTGCGCGCCCGCCTGTTCGATCCAGGCCGGCTCAACCGAGGCGTTGAGCCTGGCGTAAAGTCGGGTGGTTTCGACCAGAAAAGCGCTGACCATCCACCGTGGCCCGCGCTTGAACAGACCGGAGCCCGGAAAGATGTCGTAGCGACGATCGCGCGCGCCGAGGTAGCCCTTCTCGTCTTTGACGCCGACATGGCCCAGAAATGCGCTGAGCAGCGCTTTGTGAACCCGATCGCTGCGTTCCTTCTCCGCCGCCGCGACCTCTCGCTCCGTACCCTCTGGCGGAGCCAGCCGCCCGGGTTTGGACGCGCCCGCAACGTCAGCCAGCTGGCGCGTCAGGTCGTGCCACTCACGCAAGCGCAGGTAACTAAGAAAATGGTCACGTGCCCAGGTACGCTGCTGACGCTGGGATTGATCCGCCCGCACGCCCAGCCACTCTTGCCACAGCCGCAGGACGCCCCCGAAGTCGGACTGGGTATCCTGCCAGCGGGCCTGCTGCTGATCAGCCGCCTGCTGGGCGTCCAGCGGTCGTTCGCGCGGGTCCGGCAGCGACAAAAAGGCGGCGAGCACCATCGCATCGTCGAGACAGCCGAGCTTCTCACCCGCAAGCACGAGCCTCGCCAATCGAACGTCCAGCGGCCAGCGCGCCATCTTGCGGCCCAGCGCCGTGAGCTTCTGCCCGGCGTCGATCGCGTTGAGTTCGGTCAGCAGATGGTAGCCATCGCGGATAAAGGCCGCGGAGGGCGGATCCAGGAACGGGTAGTCTTCCACCTGTCCCAGCTTGAGTAGCTCCATTTGAAGAATGACGGAAGCCAGGTTGGTGCGCAGGATTTCCGGCTGGGTGTAGCGCTCGCGAGCGTCAAAATCGTCTTTGGCGTAAAGCCGAATACACACGCCGGGCCCGAGTCGACCGCAGCGCCCCGCCCGCTGATTGGCGCTCGCCTGCGAGATGGGCTCGATCGGAAGGCGCTGCACCTTGCTGCGCTGACTGTAGCGAGAGATTCGGGCGAGCCCAGTGTCGATCACAAAGCGGATCCGCGGCACGGTCAGCGAGGTTTCAGCGACGTTGGTGCTCAGCACAATGCGGCGGGCTGCTCCGGGGCGAAAGATCTTTTGCTGCTCTTTACGCGACAGCCGGGCGTACAGCGGCAGGATTTCGGTGTTCCGGAACTGGGCTTTGCTGAGTGCGTCCGCCGCCTCGCGGATGTCGCGTTCGCCGGACAGGAACACCAGCGCGTCACCGCGAGGGTCCACCTGGCTGAGTTCAGCCACCGCCTGAACGATCGCGTCGGGCAGGCTGACACTTTCGCCCGCCTCGTCCAGCAGCGGCCGATATCGCATCTCGACCGGGTAGCTTCGGCCCGAGACCTCGATCACCGGCGCATCATTAAAGTGCGCCGAGAAACGGGCGGTATCGATGGTTGCTGAGGTGATGATCAGCTTTAGATCGGGGCGCTTGGGCAGCAGGCGCTTGAGGTAACCCAGCAGAAAATCGATGTTCAGGGAACGCTCGTGCGCTTCGTCGATGATCAGCGTGTCGTACGCCATCAGCTGGCGGTCACGCTCGGTTTCGCTCAGCAGGATGCCGTCGGTCATGACCTTAATGAGACTGTCGGTGCCGACCTGCTGGTCGAAGCGCACCTGATAGCCCACGGCCTCGCCCACGGTCACGTTGAGCTCCTCCGCCAGCCGTGCCGCGATGCTCCTGGCGGCAATTCGCCGAGGCTGCGTGCAGCCGATCCATCCCGCCCGGCCGCGCCCCGCCAGCCAGCAGGCCTTGGGGAGTTGAGTCGTTTTGCCGGAACCGGTTTCACCGGCGACCACCAGCACCTGGTGGTTTTGAAGCCGACGGCAGATCTCGTCGACATGCCCACTGATGGGCAGCTGAGGATCAAACTCCACCCTTAGCGCCGCCGCATCCCGTTTTTCCCGGGCCGCGCGAGACTCGGCCGCCATGCCCTCAAGCGCCGCCACGGCTCGGTCCACCGGCTTGCCTTCGCGGCGTCGCCGCGCAATGAGTCGGGCGCGCCGCTGCAGCTCCGGGATATCGCGATTCATTGCCCCGCTGAGATCGAGTGCAGCCGCGGCGCCAGCGGAGTCGCTAGCTGCCGGGTCTGACGGCGGATTGTGGGGCTCGGGCTTGGTCATTTAATAGCAATACTCAATCGATATAATCATATCAATTGATTTGAACAATTGAATATCAATGCGTAACATAGCCGCATCGATTAAGGAGTACGAGCAATGAGCATCAACATCGGAATCAACGAATCAGACCGAGACAAGATCGCTGAAGGCCTGTCCCGACTGCTGGCGGATAGCTACACATTATATCTGAAGACGCACAACTTCCATTGGAACGTGACCGGGCCAATGTTTGCGACGCTGCACACCCTGTTTGAGACGCATTACACGGAGCTTGCAACCGCGGTCGACGAGATTGCCGAACGGATTCGGGCGCTGGACGTTGCCGCGCCGGGTTCCTACAAGCAGTTTTCCGAGCTGTCGTCGATCGACGAAGAAACCGGCGTTCCGAATGCCGAGGAGATGATCCGGCAGCTGGTGGACGGACAAGAGACGGTTGTGCGGACAGCACGCAGTGTTTTTGAGGCAGCCGATGAGGCTGGCGATGAGCCTACGGCAGACCTGCTGACCCAGCGGATGCAAGTGCATGAGAAAAATGCCTGGATGCTGCGCAGCCTGCTGGCCTGACGTCAGTCACACTACTCAGGACCAACTTTGGGTCCGAGAGTCCTTCAGGGCTCTCGGACCTTTAACTATTTCTCATTGATTGCCCTAGCGAGTGCTCGCGTGACAACCATGGACCCCAACCTGCCGCTGGTGGACCTGCATCGCCACCTCGACGGTAACGTCCGGCTGACGACCATCCTCGAGCTGGCCAAGCAGCACGGTGTGCCGCTGCCCGCGGACAACGCCGCCGACCTTTTGCCTTACGTCCAGATCGACGGCAAGGAGCCGGGGCTGATGGCGTTTCTTGAGCGGTTCAAATATCTCACCGCCATTTTGGTGGACCTCGACGCGTGCCATCGCATTGCATATGAGAACGTC
>JBCDKA010000167.1:0-8186 GCA_038747195.1 Pseudomonadota bacterium | reverse complement strand
GAAAACGGTCAGCAGTGGAAATCCAGCTTTTCGGTCACGCCGGACATCACCCTCACGACGTCCCGCGACATTCTCGAGGGCCTGGCCGCGGGCAATGGGCCTGAACACTCGCTCCTGGCGCTCGGCTACGCCGGCTGGGGTGCGGGTCAGCTTGAATCGGAGATGCTCAACAACGCCTGGCTGAGCTGCGACGCCGATGCGCAGATCCTTTTCGACGCGCCGCTCGACGACCGCTGGCAGCACGCCGCCGCCAACCTGGGCGTCAACATCGAGACGCTCACCGGCGTCGCGGGGCATGCCTGACAGCCACTCCCTGTCGCGACCTACAGCGTCTTTTGCATTCTGTTGATTGATCGGTCCTTTCTCTGTTTTGACTACGGCCTGAAACGTATCGGCGTAGCCACCGGTCAGCGAGTGACGATGACCGCATCGCCACTTGAGGTGATCACGCAAACCGGCGGTGACCAGCACTGGGAGCAGATTGAACAACTCCTGGCAAAGTGGCAACCTGACGCGCTGGTCGTCGGCATTCCGCTGACCGTTGAGGGAGAGACCCAGTCCATGACCCGCCAGGCCAGGAAGTTTGCTGCTCAGCTCGCACAGCGATCGGGTCTGCGGGTTTTTGAGGCCGACGAACGTTTCAGCTCCAAAGCGGCTCAGCAGCGGTTTCGCCAGCAGCGGGCCGCCGGCGGCGCCCGCCGCTCCCAGGCTGGACGCGAAGACGCGATCGCGGCGCAGATCATTCTGGAGGCATGGTTTGCCGACAACCCCGCCTAATGCCGCCGAAGCTTTAGCCACCTTGACCGAGGCCGTTCGCCTCGGCTTTCGCGACGAGCTGTCGCCGCCAGCCCTGGTGGGAATCCACACCGGCGGCTGCTGGATCGCCGACGAGCTTGGCCGGGCGCTCGACATCGCGCGCGATCAAATCGGACAGCTCGACGTTGGCTTTCACCGCGACGATTTCGCCGAGCGCGGCATGCGCAGGGTGCCGCTGCCGACACGCCTGCAAGGCGATCTCAGCGGTCGCCCGGTGCTGCTCATCGACGACGTCCTGCACTCGGGCCGGACGATCCGAGCGGCGATCAACGCCCTGTTTGAATTTGGTCGACCCAGCCGAATCTGGCTTGCCGTGCTCGCGGATCGCGGTGGCCGCCAGCTGCCGATCTCGCCGGATTTTGTCGGCGTCACCGTCGACATCCCCGCCGACCAGATGCTGCGGCTGAGCGGCCCGGACCCGCTGACCCTGACCCTGCAATCCCCGACGAGCTCCCCGTGAAGCGCGATCCCTACGCCAACAACCTGCAGGTTCGCCCCGACGGCACGCTGCGCCATTTTCTGTCGATCGAGGGACTAGACCAGGCGCTCCTGACCCGCGTCCTGGACACCGCTGAATCGTTTGACGCGGCATCCCAGAAAAATGTGCGCAAGCTTCCGCTGCTGCGTGGTAAGACGGTGCTCAACCTGTTTTTTGAGCCGAGCACCCGCACCCGTACCACCTTCGACCTGGCGGCCCGCCGGCTGTCAGCGGACGTGGTCAATCTGGACATTAACGCATCGTCCGCCGTCAAGGGCGAAAGCCTGCTGGACACGCTGCGCACCCTGGAAGCCATGCGCTGCGACCTGTTTGTCATCCGCCACCCGCAGGCCGGCGCCGCCGAGTTTTTTGCGCGCCACGTGCCGGAAGGCGTCGCCGTGCTCAACGCGGGTGACGGGCGCCACGCCCATCCTACCCAGGGGATGCTGGATCTTTTTACCATTCGGCGTCATCGACCCGACCTGGAAAACCTCGTGGTGGTGATCGTCGGCGACGTCGCCCACTCGCGGGTTGCCCGTTCGCAGATCCAGGTGCTGAATCTGTTTGGCGTACGGCAGGTTCGGGTGGTCGGGCCTGCCACGCTGATTCCCAGCGGCGTGGAGCAGATGGGGGTTCACCTCTTCAGCAGCCTCGACGAAGCGATGGTGGAGGCTGACGTTGTCATCGGCCTGCGGCTCCAGAAGGAGCGGATGCGCGGTCCGCTGCTCACCAGCAGCGACGAGTACTACCAGCGTTACGGGATCACCGCTGAGCGGCTGGCGCTGGCGCGACCGGAATGTCTGGTCATGCATCCCGGCCCGATGAACCGCGGGATCGAGATCGACAGCGACGTGGCTGACGGGCCTCAGTCCACTGTGCTGGAACAGGTCCGCAACGGGCTCTCGGTTCGTATGGCGATTATGGCCCTGACCATGGGGGCAGGACCCGGCCTCGCGACGGAGTCGCGCCCATGAAACAGCGCCTCCAGCACGGCCATCTCAAAGACCCCGCAAACGGGCTGGATGCCGTCGACGACCTGTGGATCGATCGGGGTACCGTCACCGCCGTGGCCGAGCCGCCGTCAGACGCCGATGACTACCAGCCGGTTGACGTCAACGGGTGCTGGATCTTGCCCGGACTGGTTGACCTGGCGGCGCGAGTCCTGGAGCAGCCCGCCAGCGAATTGGCGGCTGCGGCAGCCGGCGGCGTGACGCACGTCGTTTGCCCGCCGACAGACAGCCTGCCGCTCGATACGCCTGCCAAGGTCCGCGAGCGGCTGGCGAGCGCCGAAGCGGCACCCGCCGCGGTGCACGTGCTCGGGGCGCTGACCCGCGGCCAGGCTGGCCAGCAGCTCACTGATCAGGCAGCGCTACGCGCGGCTGGCTGCGTGGGTTTGAGCGATGGCGGCAGACCGATTGCGGACAGCAAAGTGCTGCGCAGCGCGCTGCAGTACGCCGCGTCATTAGATTTGACCGTATTCCTTCAACCGCTGGATCCTGGACTGGCGGACGGCTGCGCCCATGAGGGCGCAATCGCTACCCGCCTGGGGTTGCCGGCGGTGCCCGCGGCCGCTGAGAGTGCCGGCATGGCAAGGATTCTCGCGCTGGCCGCGGACACCGGCGCAACAATCCACCTGACGCGTCTCAGCAGCGCGGCCGGGGTGGCGATGCTGCAGCGTGCCCGGGAGGACGGGCTGCGGATCACCGCCGATGTTGCCGCCCACCAGCTGTTCCTCACAGAACACGATTTGGTCGGGTTCGATCCGCTGTGCCACGTTCAGCCGCCGCTGAGGAGTACCGGCGACCGGGACAGCCTGGTGCGCGCGGTTGCCGACGGCACCATCGACGCCATCTGCAGTGACCACACACCGTTGTCTGCTGACGCCAAGCTGGCGCCGTTTGGCGATACCGAACCCGGTATCAGCGGCCTGGAAACGCTGCTGGGCCTGGGGCTTCGGCTGACCGAAGACGGCCACATATCGCTCGCCAAGCTGCTCGAGCGTTTGACGGCGGGCCCGGCTGGAGTTGTCGGCCTGGAACCCCCAGCCATTCGACCAGGGGCGCGCGTGGTGGTCTACGATCCGTCGGAGGACTGGTCACCCTGCGGCGAGCATTGGCGTTCAAGTGGGGGCAACACCCCGCTCAAACACTGGACCTTTCACGGCCGCGTCCGCACAGCCCTTTAGCCTTCTTCCTGCGGCAGCTTGTCGGCCGTACGGGTTTCAAAATCCCCCGCGTCGTGCCGTTCCGGCAGCTGCTTCTCCGGCTCACCCCAGGTGCGATTAACCATACGGCCACGCTGCACGGCATTCCTCGCGCTGATTTGGTCCGCCCAGCGAATCACGTTCTTGTACTCGTGTACGCTCAAGAATTCGCCGGCGTCGTACATGAGGCCGTGCGCGGTCGCGCCGTACCAGGGCCACGTAGCCATATCCGCGATCGTGTACGCATCACCCGCCAGGTACTCTCGATCGGCCAGGTTCCGATCGAGAACGTCCAGCTGGCGCTTGACCTCCATCGCGAAGCGATTGATCGGGTATTCAAACTTCTCGGGCGCGTACGCATAGAAATGCCCAAAGCCACCGCCGAGGTAGGGCGCGCTGCCCATCTGCCAGAACAGCCAGCTGAGGGTCTCGGCCCGCGACGCCGGATCCGTGGGTAGAAATTCGCCAAACTTTTCCGCCAAATGAACCAGGATAGCCCCGGACTCGAAGACCCGTGTCGGCGTATCGGTGCTGTGATCGACGAGCGCCGGAATCTTGGAGTTGGGGTTAGCGCTGACAAAACCGCTGCCGAACTGATCACCCTCAGTGATGCGGATCAGCCAGGCGTCGTACTCCGCCCCGCTGTGCCCGAGGGCCAGCAGCTCCTCCAGCATGATCGTGACCTTGACGCCGTTGGGCGTGGCCAGCGAGTAAAGCTGCAGCGGATGTTTGCCGCGGGGCAGCTCCTTGTCGTGGGTCGGCCCGGAGATCGGCCGATTGATATTGGCGAACTTGCCGCCACTCTCCTGATCCCACTGCCAAACCTTGGGAGGCGCATATTCCGTGCTGCTCATGATTAGCGTTCCAGATTTTCCGTTTAAAGAGGGTTAGACCCGCTATTAAAGCATCTGCTTGCAGCACGATGTGTAAACTGCCGCGCGGAATGCTCGGAGCTGATCTATGACCCCACCAAAGCCCATTTTTTTTGACCTTGACGGAACCCTGACCAACCCGGAAACCGGCATCGTCCGGTGTATTGAATATGCGCTGGATCGGCTGGCGGTACCCTACTGCGCCGGCGATAACTTCAGCCGGTTTATCGGCCCGCCGCTCAAAGAAACGTTTGCCGAGCTGGTCGGCGAAGAGCGGGCCGACGAGGCCGTCAGGCTTTACCGGGTAAGATTCGACGACTGCGGATGGCGCGAAAACGACCCCTACCCCGGCATCATTACGCAGCTCCAGGCGCTCAGAGACCGAGGCCACACCCTCTTTGTCGCCACCAGCAAACCCCAGGTTTTTGCCGATCGCATCATCGATCATTTCGAGCTCCGGCCGCACTTTGATGCCGTCTTTGGCTCAGAGCTGGACGGGACCCGCAGCAGCAAGGTGGATCTGCTGGGCTACGCGCTGACGGAAACGCAATCGCCTCCCGGCGCAACCATGGTGGGAGACCGGCGACATGACGTGGAAGGCGCGCGAGCCAACGGCCTGCGGGCCGTCGGCGTCACCTATGGGTTCGGCTCAGCGCAGGAGCTGACGAAAGCCGGCGCTGAACTGTTAATCAACAGCCCGCAGGCGGTAGCAGAGGCTCTCTTGGGATAAGAAGAAATAGGGTCGGAACGGACCTGGATACTGCGGTGTTCTCACCCCGGTACAGGTATGTACCGGCATTTTCGATGGCTGCAAGCCGTCGAAAATGTGAGCTAACTAAAAACCACGCTTTTTAGTTAGCGATGCCGAAAAAGCCATGGATGGCTTTTTCGGCGATCCATCAAAGCATCCCAGACTCTTCTTCGGAGTCGACGAGGCCGATGCCGTCGAGGCCTTGAGCGAGCGTCTTGGCGTCACCACCCTGCGACAGCTTGATGCGCAGCCGTACCTCGTTCGCCGAGTCGGCGTGACGCAGCGCATCTTCGTAGGAGATCTCGCCGGCCTGATACAGCTCGAACAGCGCCTGGTCGAAAGTCTTCATACCCTGGTTGACCGACTCTTTCATGAGATCCTTCATCTTGTGGATCTCACCTTTGCGGATGAGCTCAGCCATCAGCGGCGTGTTGATCAGGATTTCGACCGCGGCGCGGCGGCCTTTGCCGTCCGGCGTCGGAATCAGCTGCTGGGCCACAACCGCTTTTAAGTTGAGCGACAGGTCCATGTAGAGCTGGGGCCGGCGGTCTTCCGGGAAGAAGTGAATAATCCGATCCATGGCCTGGTTCGCGTTGTTGGCGTGCAGCGTGCACAGGCAAAGATGGCCGGTTTCGGCGAACGCGATGGCGTGTTCCATCGTCTCGCGAGCCCGGACCTCACCGATCAGAATGACATCCGGCGCCTGGCGCAGGGTGTTCTTCAGGGCGATCTCAAAGGTCTCGGTGTCGATGCCCACCTCGCGCTGCGTAATGATGCAGCCTTCGTGCTTGTGCACAAATTCGATCGGGTCTTCGATCGTGATGATGTGACCCGTGGAATTGAGATTTCGATAGCCGAGCATCGAGGCCAGCGAGGTGGACTTACCGGTGCCGGTTGCGCCGACAAAGATGATCAGGCCCCGCTTGGTCATGGACAGGTTTTTCAGAATCGGCGGCAGGTTGAGGCTTTCGATTGTGGGAATCTTGGTCTCGATCCGGCGCAGCACCATGCCGACGTGGTTGCGCTGGTAGAACGCGCTGACCCGGAAGCGGCCGACACCCTGCACGCCGATCGCGAAGTTACACTCGTGATGGCGCTCGAACTGCTCTTTCTGGCTCGGGGTCATGATGCCCAGCACCAGGTCGCGGGACTGGCCGGCAGTCAGCGGGTTCTGTGAGATCGGACTGATACGACCGTGCACCTTCATCGCCACCGGCATCCCTACGGTGATGAACAGATCAGACGCCTTTTTGTGCGCCATCAGCTTGAGGAACGAATTGAACTCCATGACCGTCTCCTACTTACTGGAACAGTTTCTTGTCGGCGGCCCGGGAGCCGGCGATTTTGCGCGACACCAGGCCCTTGTTCACCAGGTCGAGCAGACACTGATCCAGGGTCTGCATGCCGACGTTTTGACCGGTCTGGATGGCAGAGTACATCTGCGCCACCTTGTCTTCCCGGATCAGGTTTCTGATTGCCGGTATGCCGATCATAATCTCATGTGCCGCCACCCGGCCGCCGCCGTTGCGCTTGAGCAGCGTCTGCGCGACTACCGCCCGCAGCGACTCGGACAACATTGAGCGAACCATCGGCTTTTCGCCCGCCGGGAACACGTCGATGATCCGGTCGATGGTTTTTGCCGCGGACGACGTGTGCAGCGTGCCGAAGACCAGGTGACCGGTTTCCGCTGCGGTCAGCGCGAGGCGGATGGTCTCCAGGTCTCGCAGCTCCCCCACCAGCACAAAGTCGGGGTCTTCCCGCAGCGCGGATCGAAGTGCCTCGTTAAAGCCGTGGGTGTCCCGATGGACCTCCCGCTGGTTGACCAGACACTTATTCGACTGGTGCACAAATTCTATCGGGTCTTCGATGGTCAGAATGTGACCATGGTCGGTCTTGTTGAGATGGTCGACCATCGCCGCGAGCGTTGTGGACTTGCCCGAGCCGGTCGGTCCGGTCACGAGCACCAGGCCGCGGGGCACAGAAATGATGTCGCGAAAGATCGCGGGACAGTTAAGGTCCTCAAGCGATTTAATTTCGCTGGGAATCGTCCGGAACACGGCGCCGGATCCACGGTTGTGATTGAACGCGTTCACGCGGAAGCGGGCCAGGCCGGGAATCTCGAAGGAGAAATCCACTTCGAGAAATTCTTCGTAGTCCTTGCGCTGCTTGTCGCTCATGATGTCGTAAATGAGCGCATGGAGCGTTTTCTGATCGAGCGCCGGCACGTTGATGCGGCGGATGTCCCCATCCACGCGAATCATAGGCGGCAGGCCCGCGGACAGGTGAAGGTCCGAGGCGTTGTTTTTTACCGAAAAGGCCAGTAGTTCAGCGATATCCATTCAAATCTCCAGGGCCGATGATGCCGGTCGGCATCAGTGCCTCCTCCCAAAGGCAGTCGATTTCGTAAAATACGTGATCAAACAGGTGGATGCAAAAAAACATTGACAACATTTGACACACCTTCACAACCCCTAATTTCGGTGCAAAACCGAATTGCTGAAGCGGCTCGTGCCGCCGGCCGGGCCCCTGAGGAAGTTACGCTGCTGGCCGTCAGCAAACGTCACCCGGCGTCGGCGATCGCCTCGCTGGCTGACGCAGGCCAGCGCGCCTTCGGCGAAAACTACGTGTCCGAGGCTGTCGACAAGATCGAACGGCTGGGGGAGCGGCATCTGGAGTGGCACTTCATCGGCCCCATCCAGTCCAACAAGACGCGGCTGATCGCCCAGCATTTCAGCTGGGTGCACAGCGTCGATCGGGCCAAGATTCTGCGACGCCTCGCCGAGGCCCGCTCCTCGGATCACCCCCCGCTGAACTGCTGCCTGCAGGTCAACCTGGAAGCGGAGTCGAGCAAAAGCGGCGCGTCCGTGGACGACGTGGGAGCGCTGATCGAGCTGGCCACAACACTCCCGCAGCTAGCGCTTCAAGGCCTGATGTGTATTCCCCGTCCCAGCAGCGATGCTGACGAGCAGCGAGCGGTATTTCGTCGCCTGCGCGAGCTGCGCGACTCGCTCCGGGGCCCGGGTGTTGAACTCCCGGTGCTGTCGATGGGCATGAGCGGCGACCTGG
>JBCDKA010000166.1:0-8309 GCA_038747195.1 Pseudomonadota bacterium | reverse complement strand
TTTTACGTTACGACCGTTATGCGGCGTGGCTGCATAAGGAAAGACTTTGTTGTAGCCGATGTCGTTGGCGCTAACGTTGTCGATACCATCGGCCACCGTGATCTGCAGATTGTCGAGGTCGCGCAGGTCACTCAGGGCTGCCGATACCGCAATATCAACCACGTCGTCCCCGAAACGCCGGCCGTTGGGCCAACCGCCGGGCA
This sequence comes from Pseudomonadota bacterium, assembly GCA_038747195.1. Classification (GTDB taxonomy): domain Bacteria; phylum Pseudomonadota; class Gammaproteobacteria; order Xanthomonadales; family SZUA-38; genus JANQOZ01. Next base: position 8,106 of record JBCDKA010000166.1, on the reverse strand, counting down.
CCGCGCCATCACCAAAGCCGTTGCTGATCTGGCTGACCAGCACGTCTCCGCCAAAAATGGACAGACGGGAGAACCCTTCGTCGTCCGGATTGGTGGCGTGGTCTGCACCAGAGCCGGCCAGGCGAGCAGCTTCGGTCGACAGGTCAACCTTGATGACGTCAGGAATAAAGATCCCGGCCAGGTCCGATCGGTCGCTGGCCAGCGCTACCTCTTCGCCCCCAAAAATCAGGGCATTGATCAGTGCGGCCAGTTCCGGCGTCTCGGCATATTTGCGAAACAGTCGGTTATCAACATGAGGCAGCGACTGGTTGTAGAGATCCTTATCCTCCAGCGCAATAAAGCCTTCGGCAAAGAGCGGATTGCCCTGACGCCCGACCTGGCGGTGCAGGCCCTGGGCCCGCCCGAAGATCGACACCACCTGCCGGCTGGTCGTCGCAAACACACCTACCTGCTGCAGATCGCCACCCAGTTCCTCCACGGGGATGTTGAGCACGATGGTGTGGACGTTGAAGCCTGACTGGCTGTCGAACACGTCATCGCCATTGCGCAGCGAAAGCAGGTCGAAAATCGCCTGGATGTCAGCATAGAAGCCGTCATCGCGCTGCCCCGCAAAAGCGAGGTATCCGTCGTCCAGCTCAGCGACCGTCTGACTGGTGTAGCGGTCAAGCTCGGCCGCCGTTGCGACACCATCGCGGGCCGGCGCTTCGCCGTCGTTATTGGTATTGTAGAACGGGGTGGCGATTCCCTGATTGTTGGGCGGCACCACGCCCGACCCGAGGAGCTCGCGGCGATTCCGACCGCGTTCCCGACGATCGATTTTGGTCACCGAATAGGTCTGGGTGCGGTTTTGTGCCTCGTCGTCGACATTTTCAATGACGCCGAGGTAACCCTGCAGAATCGTTTGCTGGTTTTTGTAGGCGGTATCGAAATCGAAGCGATACGTAATCGTCGGCCGCCCACGAGCCAGATCGTCACCGAGACTGACATGGATCTCATAGCGCACGGTCGGGTCGAAATCATACGCATTCGGACCGATTCCCGGTTCTTCAAACGGATAGACCGCGAGGGCCGTACTCAGATACTTCTGGTTGCCGTCGCCGGCGACAAACCCATAGACATCCGTCGTGTTGGCCGGATCGTCGCCGGTGATTAGCGGCGCATCCATATGGCTGGACGCCAGGGCACTGCCGCTGGCTGCAACCAGGCTGGCGAGAAGCATCGGTTTCCAGACCGATTTCGGGGGGCATAGCTTTGGCAAAATCATCTTTTTTCTCCTAGAGTTTTTGCGGTTGAAGCGCTGAGTCTTTGAGACGGGCATAGATCTCCCGCTCCCGCGGACTCAGCAGAAAAATTTGTCGGGACAGGCGGACCAGGTGCCGCTCGCGAGCGGGGGCATCCTCACGCTGCGCCGCGACCATGGCGCCCACCAGGTAGGGCAAGGGTTCCGGGTATCCGGTCGCGAGCGCCTCCCGAATCTTCAGTTCCGCCGCGGCGGCGTAACCGAGATCCAGGTCCGCCCAGGCAGCCAAGGCCAGGGTGAGAGGGTCACGCCGCTGCCTCAGCTCCCCCTCCAGCAGCTCGGCGGCCATTGCCGTTTCCCGGGCCTCCAGCAGCAGATAGCGGGCGTAGCCTCGGGCATCCACGCCGCCAACCTGGCCGCGCAAGGCCTGTCGCAGGCCATCCTGCCCAGGGCAAGCCGCTAGATCGTCAAACCAGGCGACCGCGTCGGGAGCGGGGTAAGTGTCAATAAGGCCCAGGAGCGTCGAGCAGGCGGCTTTACGCTGGCCGCTCGCCAGCTGCGCCCGTGCCAGCAGCAGCCGACTGCTGGGGCTGGGCATCAGTCGAACGCTGTCCACAAGCATCCGACTGGCTGCCCTAGACTCGCCCTTCGTCAAAAGGAAGCGCCCACCGAGGCGCAGCGCGAACGCGAGCTCACGCACGTCCGATGATCGGGTTGCGCCTTCCAGCGCAAGCTCCAGTAAAGACAGCGCGCCCTCAACGTCGCCCGACAGGTAGCGCACCTGGGCTCCCCGGGCATAGGCTGACGGTGAAGGTTTGAGGTTGAGCTGCTGCTGGTAGTACGCCGCCGCCTGATCGATCAGCCCCTGTTCCAGCCGGATGTCACCAAGAAGCTGGTACACGGCGGCGATCGGGGCGATAGCCAACAGGGGCTCCACAACGCGGTACGCGTCGTCAAAGCGGTGCAGCTGCTGCAGCGAATAACCTTCGAGCAGAACGGCTTCGGTGTGCAGCCTCGGCTGACGCCGGAACCGCCTGCCGATCGCCAGCGCAAACCGGTAATAGCCAGGGTCTCCGGTCTGCTGGCCCAGGGCGGCAAGCTGCCAGCCCCCAGCTAACGTACACTCGGTCTGCGGTGCAGCGAGTTTCAGCCAGTTACAGTCCAGACTCGGTCGATTCTCGCTGACAGTCTGGCTGCTGAGCAGCAGGCTCAACAGCAGGATAGGTAAAGCTTGCATCAGATCGCTCCATCAAGCGGCTCGGTTTGGTGAGTCATTACGAAACCGCGAGCAATCCGGATGCAGAAAATTTGCCTGCATCCGATTGACGATTAGCTGCGTATTAGGGGTGGAGACCATCGAAGATCAGGAAAGAAAATCGTGCCCGATCCGTTCAACCTTTCCGGCGAATATGCTGGCACTCTCAGTCCGGCACGCGCGGTGAAAACCGACACGCTGGCCCACAGCGACCAGCAGCATGCGTCGCTAATTACGCAGATTGCCGTCGGACAAGAAGGCGCCATGAACCGCTTCTACGATCTGACCATCGACTTCGCCTTTAGCATCGCCTTTGCGGTTCTGCGACAGGCGGAGGACGCCGAGGAAGCCGTGTTGGACGCATACACTCAGGTTTGGCGAACGGCCGGCAGCTACAATCCCCGCCGAGGAAGTGGCCTGGGCTGGCTGGCGGTGCTGGTTCGCAGCCGCGCCCTGGATCAGCTGCGGCGGCGCCGTGATCATAGTGATAACGTACCGGACGCCGCCGACAACAACCCGGGGCCAGGGGAACTTCTGGACCTGGTCACGCGGGGCTCCGCACTGACCACCGCCCTGGCGTCGCTGAACGACGCCCAGCAGCAGGTCTTGAGCCTGGCCTTCTTAAGAGACTATTCCCATAGCGAGATTGCCGAGGTCTTGGGCATGCCGCTGGGAACCGTTAAATCACACGCCCGCCGTGCCATTAACGCGCTGCGCCAAAATGACACGATCAGGGAGCAATAACATGGAAGACAAAAAGGATAGGGTGTTGAACGACATCGACATCGAACTGTTTGCCCGCGGACTCAAGCCCGCACCACTGGCCGATCGGCGCCGCGCCCGCATCAAGGATCGGCTGATGGAAAGAGTCGAGGAGGATCCGGGCCTGCACCTGATTCGAACCGACGACGGTCTGTGGCAGACCCTCGGGGCAGGTATCCAGGTAAAAACCTTGTATCGAAGCCCTGTTAACGGCCGCGTCACCGCTTTGTGGAAGGTTGATGCCGGCGTAGTGCTGGACGGTCACGATCACGACGAAGACGAAGAGTGCCTGGTGCTTGAGGGAGAGCTTGTGGTCAACGGTGTCGCGGTGAGGGCCGGAGACTACATGCTCGGCAAAAAAGGTCAGCCCCATCCGCCGATCGAATGCCCTCGCGGAGCCCTGCTGTTGGTTCGGGGTCAACTGCCTGAAATCGACGGCCTGGGGCTGGGCTGAGCCTCGGCCAAACACCTACGAGGTGAAGCTTGACCTCCGTCAGCTGGAACTTAGGTGGCTGCCTAAGCTTCTGCCTGGACGCCAGGCTGCAGATTCGCGCGAGACAGATCACCCCGATAGTGGGCTCGGACCTTGGGATCCATCACCCGGCGCCACAGCGGTGGAACGCCGGCGAGCATAATCATCGCGGCGTAGCCGGCCGGCAGCTGGGGCGCACCCTCCATGTGTCGCAGCGCCTGGTAGGCTCGGCTGCCGTGGGCGTGATGATCCGCGTGACGCTGCAGCTGGTAAAGCATCAAATTTGAAACGCGATGATTGCTGTTCCAGGAGTGTTCGGGCTTTGGTCGTTCGAGCTTGCCGCTCGTGTCCCGCTGCCGCAGCAGTCCGTAGTGTTCGACGTAATTGACCGTTTCGAGCAGCAGGAAGCCGATCACCATCTGCAGGAGCAGCCACGGCAGCACCGACCAGCCGAAGCCGGCGAGGAGGGCCGCGAACAACGCGATCGTCAGCACCCAACCCCGGAGATTCTGGTTCTGGGTTGACCAGACCGACTGTCCCTTCCGCGACAGTCGGTCTCTTTCAAGCCGCCATGCCGACCGCAGGCTACCCCATACCGTGCGTGGCCAGAATCGATACAGCGATTCACCGTAGCGGGCGCTGGCGGGGTCTTCGAACGTCGCGACCCGCACGTGGTGACCCCGGTTGTGCTCAACATAAAAATGTCCGTAGCCGGACGGAGCCAGCGCCAACCGCGCCAGCCAGGCCATCAGTCGGCCTTTCTTATGGCCCAGTTCATGCGCCGCGTTGATACCGCCAGCACTCGAAAGGCCAATGGATATGGTGAGCCCTAGCTTAGCGATCAGCGACAGGTCCAGCTCGGTCAGCGCCCAGGCGCCGGCCACAATCAGGACGTACTGAAGCGGTATATGGGCAATCACGAGCGATCGGTAGTAGGAGTCTGACTCCAGCCCCGCCACGGCAGCCTCCGGGGGGTTGGCCTGGTCCTCGCCCACCCAGACGTCGAGCAATGGGAGGAGCGCATAAACGTAGATTGGCGTCAAAAACCACCACACGTCCCAGCCGGTGGCCAGTGCGGCCCCGGCCCCCACAAACGGTAGCACCAGGCCGGTCAGGCTCAGGAGCCACAGATACCGATTCCGGTCTTTCCAGACACCAGGGCCAAGGGTCTCGGCGGTTGCGCTCATGCGGTTTCTCCGTTTTCTGCTCCCAAGTATGCTTGCCCGTTGCACTCACAATTTGACATTTCGTGCCTAAAAGTTGACATTCGGTGCCATGTGGCGGAGCAGTAATGATCTATAGCGTCAGAGCGGGCTCACTTCATGGCTACGCGGATCTGGTCAGCAGCCTCGGGCAAGACCCCCTAGCGCTACTGAGCGAAGCCGGTTTGCCTCGGGAGTGCCTGCTGCCCGATCGAGAGGACGACTACCTGCCGCTGGACCAATTTGAGCTCGCGCTTGCGCTCGCGGCCAGCCGTTGCGACACGCAGGAGTTTTCTCTTTTGCTCGGCTCACGGCAACAGCCCCAGGCGTTGCTGGGGGCGCTGGGTTTCGCCCTGCAACATGCGTCGACTGCGGGCGCGGCGCTGCAGGAACTGCGGCGCTACTTCTTTTTCCAGGTTCGGGGCGCCAGACTCGAACTCGACGTTGATCGCTCCGCCGTCAGTTTCTCTTTTGCCTTGGCCGGCAACCCCAGCCTGATGGCCAGCTTCCGGCACTCGGCTGAGCTGTGCCTTGGCGCTGGTCTTTCGCTGATGCGCCAGCTCATCGGCGCGCGCTGGTCGCCAGCGGCGGTACATTTCTATCACCACCCGCCGGCGCCGAGAGCCGCTCGGGCCCGGTACGAGCGCCTGTTTGGGGCCCCGGTCCGCTGGGATCAGCCGGCAAACGCGTTGGTCTTTCCCCGGAGCGATCTGGATCGCCCCCTGGAGTCGGCTGACGCCGGCCTGCAGGCCCTTACACACCGCTATCTCGAACAGCTACGAAGGGCCTACCAGGACGACTTTAAGGCTCAAACGACCTCGATGATCGAGCATGCCCTGAAGTCCGGCCGCTGCTCGATCGAGCAGGTTGCCGCCCTCAGCGGGATCCACCGGAGAACGCTGCACCGCCGGCTTGCAGCTGAGGGCACAAGCTTTCGCGAGCTGCTGGATCAGGTCCGACGGCGGCTGGCACATCGTCTGCTGACCTCGTCGAAACTCTCGGTGGCTGAAGTCGCTGAGTTGCTTGGCTACTCTGAAACAAGCGTACTAACACGTGCCTGCCGCCGCTGGTACGGTTGTTCGCCGCGCAGTGTGCGACGGCGATGGATCAGCAGCGGGGAAAAACCCGATGGCAGCCATGCCATCACCGACACGTCAATCATATGACGACGGATCCAGCCCCAGTTCTTTGATTCTCCGGTATAGGGTTGATCGACCGATTCCCAGATCATTCGCAGCCTTTTCCACAGCACCGTCGCTCTGATCGAGAGCCCTTTTGATCGCATTTTTCTCGGCGAGATCGAGCTGGTCACGGAGCGTCCCGTTAGCATCTCTAGTCGACCCAGCAAACCCCTCCCGAATGTGAGCTTGGAGCTGCTCACTCTCCAGCATCGCGCCAGAGCTCAAGAAAAGCGCACAGCGCTTCATTTCCCGTTCTAGCTCGCGTACGTTACCGGGCCACGAGTATCCCCGCAGAGCCCTGGCGGCTTTCTCAGATATCCCGCCGAAACTCAGCTGACGCCGCTCGAGCTCAGCGCGCAGAAAATGGGCCGCGAGATTGAGGATGTCACCCCGACGATGTGAGAGTGTCGGCAGCTCGACCGTCCAGTCGGCAATGCGGTGGTAAAGATCCCGCCTGAACGTTCCGTCTTGCACCATCGCCGCAATGGGTTGATTCGTCGCTGCCAGAACTCTGACCCTTGCTGGTCGCGCCTTACGGCCGCCCACGCGATGAACCACCTGCTCCTGCAGTACCCGCAGTATCTTGGCCTGCGTGTTGAGGCCCATGTCCCCGATTTCATCGAGAAGCAAAGTACCCTGGTCCGCCACTTCAAACTTGCCTGGCCTTGCGCTGACGCCGGTGGCAACGCCGGCTTCGATACCAAAGAGTTCCGCCTCGAGAAGATCTTCGGCGAGAGCCGCGCAGTTGAGTGCGATCAGTGGCCCGTCAGTCCTATCCGATGAACCGTGGATAAATCTGGCAAGCACCTCCTTTCCGGTACCTGTTTCCCCCACAATCAGTACGCCGATATCGCTGACTGCGATCCGGCGCGCTTGATCATAAAGCTGTCTAAGAGGGGGATGAGTGGTCTCAGGTTGCGGTATCGGTGCTGCTGTGCCGCCCGGATCGGCCTCGGGTAATCGCGACGTGGGAGTGGATAAGGAAAGAAGATTCAACGCGAGCTCAGCTAGCTGTCGCAGCGTGCTGGATTGCTCCGCCGAGTCAAAAACGACTTCCAGACGCCAGGGTCCTTCGCCCACCTGTTCTCGGCGGGTTCCGGTGAGCCGACCGGCCTGGGCAAGTTGGCCCATCTCATCGGTGCTGAGCACAAACCCCGACTCGGGCGACACACGTCCCAGGGCTGCAGTGATACTGACTCCCAGTTCACCCGCAGACCGGGAGCCGCGCATTCTTTTTAGCAGTTGAGGAAGTTCTCTGAGGCAAAACCGAGAAACACTTTCCTCAAGGAGAGTCGCCTCAATGCGCCCAGCATCAGGCTCGACAAGAGCAACGCTATCGGGGTCTACGGCCGCTACTAGGTCGTCGGCGTCGACCGTTGAAAGCACAGCGCACACATCACCGAACGAAATGGCCTGACCTGGATGCGCAGTGCGTACCTTCCCTGGCTCGAGGCGCTGGCCCTCGACGCGAGTGCCGTTACTCGACCTAAGATCGGTGATCTGCAGCGCGCCTGATTCGCTGACGGACAGCCGCGCATGCTGTCTGCTCACGGTTAGCTCGGCCATGACCAAATCGTTCTGCGAGTCAGCGCCCAAGGTGTAGGAACCCGGCGACAAGGTCCAGCGGCGGGTCTCCTGCCCGCTTCTGTATTCAAGGCGTAGGGCGCTCATGGATCTGCGTTCTAACCATGGAGCGTCTTAGCCTACTACGATGGTTCCCCGGTAGGACAGACAAACTGGCGGGTGGCGGATTGTGTTGAACTAGTCGGGTTTTGTTGAAAAGCGATGGGCCAGTAGCGGATTTGCGGCTATGGCGCCTTCCCGATAGCTGTTGTACAGCTCCATGAATCGGGCCTGGTCATCGCCTCGGCCGATCGATTGATCGGCTCCGAGAGCCATCAGCTGTGCAAGCGTTGCGCGCAGCGCAGGGTGACGCGGGTGAGCAATAAGGCCCGTTTTCAGATTTTCATAATCAGCCTGAAACGCAGCAAGAT
>JBCDKA010000165.1:0-8348 GCA_038747195.1 Pseudomonadota bacterium | reverse complement strand
CCCTGCTCGTCGAAGCCTTCAACCGCCAGATCGCCCCGCCGCACCTTGAGGTCGAGCGAGTCTTTGACCCGCATCAGATCTTCTTTGATCGCCCCGGAAACCGTGCTCAGCAGCTCGCGGTTGTGGCCCGACATCGCGCCCTGCGCGTGTTCGAGCTCCGCGGCCTCCGGCAGCAGCGCGGCGAGGTCATAACGCTCCTTGAGGTCGTCGATGAGCCGCGATCCGGTCCCGCCGTGAGCGGCGTAGTAAAGCAGCCCACGCGTAAGCTCCTGCGCTTCGCCGGAATCAAAAAAGCTTTCACCCTTCAGCGCCAGCCCTTTGATCTGTCGATCGATCTTGCCGATGAGCAGCTTGAGCGCGCCGTTGGGTTTGACCGCACCCATGCGAAGACCGTCAAAGACACCGCCGGCCACCCACCAGAGACGACGACCGTCCTCGTGATGGGTCACCTGCAGCAGCTTGCCGCAGCACGACTGGAGCCGTTCGATCAGCCCGAAGTCACCGTCAGCCCGGAACCACTGAACCAGGGAGGCTTCAAAGGCCTTGCGGATTTTTGCCGCGGCGACCCTCAGCTGTCGCTCGCCAAGCTCCGGACTGGGCGAAGCCAGCGAATCGGGCAGCGGCTGAGTCAGATCCGGGGAAAACAGCGCGGTTTCCGACAGCAGCTTTTGACCTCGTGCCGCGCGAAGATCGTTCAGCAGCGGCAGGAGCACCACCGGGATATCCCGGTGCCCGCTCTGCAGCCGCTCAAGGTAGTCAGGAAGCTGAACGATGCCGCGCATCAGCATCGCGTACGCTTCCTCCCGGTCGGAGATCTCGTCCTCGAGCAGCTCAAGCGCAACCTGCTCCATCTCCTCGACCACCAGGGCCGCCCCGTAGAGCTCGACCATTCGCAGCGTGCCCTGTACCTGGTGGAGGTACGTTGCACAGAACCTCATCTGGCTCGCGTCGGTGGCGTCTTCGACGTACGCCTCCAGCGCCTGCCGGGCCTGCTTCAGCGTCTCGTCAAGCTCCTGCTTGACCCAGCTCAACGTGGTGAAATCGATGTCGTCCTGCAATCTCATGTTGAGCTGTCCTCGGCGATCGGGCCGGCGTCGCCGCGGCGGCGGAATGCCAGGGCGCGCCTGCTGTCGATCCGTTCCAGCAGCGGGTTGCGCCACTGAGTCACTTCGCCAGGGCCGATGATCAGACAACCGCCAGGCCGCAGGCAATTCACCAGCTGGTCTAGAAACGCTTCACGCCGAGCGCGGGGAAAATAGATCAGCACATTCTGGCAGTAGATCAGTTCCAGGCCGCTCATCGGCTGGCGTTCAATGTCGAGCAGGTTGAGCTGCGCAAACCGGGTCCGCGCCCGCAGCGCCGCGTCGATGACAAATTCATCCACACCATGAGTTCGGCTGTAGTCGCGATAACCAGCGGGAATCTCGCGCTCGCGTTCGACCGAATAGACGGCAGCTTCCGCCACCTTCAGGGCCGGGCCGCTCACGTCCGAACCGGTCACGGCAAAGCGGAACCGCGGGCGAGAACGGCGCGCATAGTCGTCGATCACCATCGCCAGGCTGAACGCCTCCTCGCCGGTCGCGCAGCCGACGCTCCAGGCATGAAACTCCTGCCGCCCTCCGGTGCGAGCCATGTAGGCGGGAAGAATGTGTTCGCGCAGCAGTGCCAGTGACGGCGTATGGCGAAAAAATCGGGTTTCGTGGACCGTGAGTCGATCGACCAGCACGGCCCACTCACGGGCGCCGTTAGGACCTACCAGCCATTCGTCGTGGTAACGCTCCAGGCTCACCAGCTTCAGCTCCGCCAGGCGGAGCCGCAGATTGGTCTCGAGAAACTGGCGCCGGCTGTGCGGTACGACCACACCCGTGCGCTGTTCTAACAGCCTAACCCAGCGGTCAAACTCGGCGTCATCCATCACCATCCCGTCGCCGGGTAAGACGCCGGGATTCATCATGATTTGAGCCTGCCCACTGATCATAAAGTCGTCGATTCACCAGCGCCGGATCAGGCCGGCAGCTTGAAGTCCGCTACCGAACGCCGCAGCTCCGCCGCGAGGTCGGCCAGGTGACCGATGCTTTCAGCGGTCTGGCTGGTACCGGCGGAAGTCTGGGTGGTGATTTCCTGAATCACGTTCATGGTGCCAGAGATGTTGGTGGCCGCCGCCGACTGCTGGCGCGCCGCCTCGGAGATGTTCTGAATCAGATCCGCCAGGTCGTGCGACACTTTCTCGATCTCGCCGAGCGCTTCACCGGCGTCCTCCGCCAGCCGGGCCCCGTTGACCACCTCGGTGGTGGTTTGCTCCATCGAGATCACCGCTTCGTTGGTGTCGGCCTGAATCGTCTGGACCAGCGTCTCGATGCGTTTTGTTGCGTTGGAGGCGCGCTCCGCAAGGCGCTGAACTTCGTCCGCAACCACCGCAAAACCGCGACCCGCCTCGCCGGCTGACGCGGCCTGAATAGCGGCGTTGAGTGCGAGAATGTTCGTTTGCTCAGCGATGTCGTTAATCAGCTCAACGATGTCGCCAATTTCCTGGGAGCTCTCACCCAGCCGCTTGATCCGCTTGGACGTTTCCTGGATCTGCTCGCGGATGTTGTCCATCCCGTCGATCGTCTGGCGCACCACGTCCGCGCCCTTGGCAGCGATCGCTACCGAGCGCTGCGCCACGTCGGCTGACTCGGCCGAGTTCTTAGACACCTCGTCGATCGACACGGCGATTTCGTTGATCGCCGCAGACGCTGAGGTGATCTGCTGCGCCTGGTGCTCGGACGCTTCGGCCAGATGCATGGCGGTCGCCTGCGTTTCCTGGGCCGCGGAGGCCACCTGCACCGCGGTTTCGTTAATGGTGGTTACCAGGGAGCGCAGGGCCTCAATCGCAAAGTTGATCGAGTCCGCGATTGCGCCGGTGATGTCTTCGGTCACCGTCGCCTTCACCGTCAGGTCACCCTCAGCGAGTGAGCCCATCTCGTCCAGCAGGCGAAGAATAGCCTCCTGGTTCCGCTGGTTCAGGTCCTCCGTGACGCGGAAGCGGGCGCGCTGGTCGCGATAGAGATACCACAGCAGCAGGGCGATCAGCAGGGCCGCCGCGGCGCCGAGACCAAATCCGAGGATCGGCGAGGGAAACAGCTGTTCACCCTCGGTGAGCTCCTCATAACGTTCTTCGAGCTGCTGAGCGTCGCTGAGCAGCACGCCTGAACCGAGTGAGATGCCGTCGGAAGCCTCCTTGGCACGGAACAGCGTTGCGGCGGCCTCGAGGATCAGCTTGGCGTTGGCCTCAACTTCGTTGAAGACCTGAAACACCGAGCCGAGCCGCTCGAGCGCCTCGGGATTCTGGATCGCGCGGATGCCGAGCTCCGGGCTGCCGTTGAGCAGGCCGGACAGGATTCCCCGCAGCTGATCCACGTCTCGAGCCAGACCCTCAACGGCCTGGCTGGCGTTCATGGCGCCGGAAAGAATCTCAGCGATCCGGCGCAGCATACGTTCGGCCACCTGCTGCTGTCCGGTGGCGAGATAGATCTGCTGCCGGTCGGCGTTAATGTCGGTGAGCACCTTGGCGACGTCGTCCAGACGCTCGCCCATCACCGGTACTTCCCTTGAGAACTGACCAACCACCTGCGCCAGGTCTGTGACCTCACCACCGGCTTCGAGGATGGTCTGAGCGTCGGTCTTGATGCCCGCCCAGGTCGAATCCACCAGCTTGACCCGGATCTGCTCTAGCGATTCATCTTTCGGCAGCGCCGTGACGCCGGCGTCGTTGCCTTCGGTCAGCGTCGTCAGATTGATCTGAATCTTGTCCCGGGTCTCGCGCAGCGCGTCAAACGCCGCAAACGCGCCGCCCGCCGCCTCGTTGGCGAGCTTGGCGATCTGCTGCGACTGCACCTGAACTTCGGTAATCAACGCCAGGTGTCGACGCTGCTGTTCGTTGGCCTGGTTAAGAAAGACGAAGTTGGCAACCAGCAGCAGGATGACCGCTACCAGCAGCGCGCCGATCAGATACAGCCCGGTGTTGCTTTCCCTTGCCTGCAGGGTGCCAGCCGCTGCACTCACAGCGAGCACCTCACCCTGGCAACAACGTCATTGATTTCGCACATGATTCGTTCCCCTTGCTCAGGCCGCGGCCTGCATAAACACCGGATTGTTGACCAGGCGGGTGAAGTCGACCGCGCCCCAGAACTCTTCGCCTTTCAGATACTCTCGGGTCAGGTAGGGTGCAATCGCCTGCTCGGCGTAGTGCCCCGCCTGCGACAGGTCCTCAACCAGAAAATGCCGCTGTCCCTGGACTTCGTCGATCAACAGGCCCACCACGCCGCCGCTCTGCTGTACCACCAGCACCCGGCTGTATTTGGTGTGAGTCGTGCGACCGCCGCCCAGGAATAGGCGGAAGTCGATGACCGGCACCAGGGTGCCGCGGACGTTGGCCACACCCATCACCCAGTCCTTCGCGCCGGGCACCACGGTGAGTGACGGCACGGTCAGAATTTCCACGATATCGCTGATTTCGCTGACCAGGTTCAGATCAGCAACCTGAAACGCGATGCCGGACCACGTGCCTTGCGCGAGCGCCTGCTCCGGCAAGCCAACGGCGTGAATCAGCGAACGCTTTTCCACATCGCGCAACGTATTAAAAGGTGTATTGCTCACGCCGCCGCCTCCAGTGCACCTTTGATGGACTTGAGAAGCCGCGAGTCTTTGACCGGCTTGATCAGGTAGTCGACCGCCCCCTGCCGCATACCCCAGACCTTGTCGGTTGCGTTGTCCTTGTTGGTGACAATCACAATCGGGATGTCGCGAGTAGCCGGATCCCGGCTGAGCTGCCGCGTCGCCTGGAATCCGTTCATGCCCGGCATGATGATGTCCATCAAGATGAGCTGCGGGCACTGGCGCTGCGCCATGCTGATGCCTTCTTCGGCATTTTGCGCGGTGGTGACGTCAAAACCGTGCCGTTCCAGCATGGTGCGAAACACATGCAGGTCGGTTGGTGAGTCGTCGATGATCAAAATTTGCGCCATGGTCCCCCCAGAGATGGCTTACGTCGACCTTTCCGAATCATCGACGTGACGTCTGATGGCGCCCAGCAGCTCGTCACGGGTGAAAGGCTTGGTCAGGTACTGTTCTGAACCGACAATTCGACCACGGGCTTTGTCGAACAGACCGTCCTTGCTGGACAGCATCACAACCGGCGTTGTCCTGAACACCCGGTTATTTTTAATGAGTGCGCACGTCTGGTACCCGTCCAGACGAGGCATCATGATGTCCACAAAAATGATGCTTGGCTGGTGGTCAGTGATCTTCGAAAGCGCCTCGAATCCGTCGGTTGCGGTCACGACATCACAACCTTCTTTTTTCAGCAGGGTTTCGGCAGTGCGACGGATGGTCTTGCTGTCATCAATGACCATCACTTTGAGGCCTTCCAGGCCAGATGTTTCCGGTGCTGCTTCCACGACATTCCCCGCTTGGTTCACCGGCCACCACGCCGGCTAGGTTCGGCCTGTTTAACCAATGTTGAGTAGCGATGTCAAGTTATTTGCCTAAGTGTTTCAGACAATTAATATTTTACTTCCCGTGCAAGGGCCCGTTTTCGCTGCGTGGGCGGCCCCCAAAAAGCCGCTATCGCGAGAATCGGAACGGCGGCATCCAGCCTGCCGAATACTTGCACTCGCACTATATCACCGCGAGAATGCCCCGAATGTGAGCGTGCGCAAAATTTTGTAAACCCCTGGCGTCGCAGCGCGCCGCTCACAAAAGTGCCCGTTTTCGGATGACGCAACAGCAAAGGCAGCACTCGTGACCATTTCCCTAGCGGTTGTGATGGACCCCATCAGCGGTATCAACATCAAAAAAGACTCCACTTTCGCCATGCTGCTCGAAGCGCAGCGACGTGCCTATCGAACCTACTATGTCGAACCGAGACACCTTTGGGTGGCCAACGGTGAGGCTTTTGCCCGGGCAGCACGGGTCACGGTCGAAGACAACCCAGACCATTGGTACGACCTGGCTCCTCAGGAGACGATTCGCCTGGGCGACCTGGACGTCGTGATGATGCGCAAGGATCCGCCGTTCGACATGGAGTACGTCGCCGACACTTATGTACTCGATCGAGCTGAGCGGAACGGAGCGCTGGTCGTCAATCGGCCTGAGGCCCTGCGCAACATCAACGAGAAAGCGGCCATCTGCGGCTTTCCCGAGCTCACGCCGCCGACGCTGGTTGCGCGCGACCATCAGGTCCTGCGCGATTTTGTGCTCGAGCAGGGACAGGCGATCGTCAAACCCCTGGACGGTATGGGCGGACATCAAATTTTTAAGGTGAGCGCCGAAGACCCCAACCTCAACGTGGTGCTGGAGACGGTTGGTGAGATGGGCCGTCACCTGATCATGGCGCAGGGATTTGTGCCGCAGATCACAGAAGGGGACAAGAGAATCCTGATGATTGACGGCGAGCCGGTGCCTTATGCGTTGGCCCGTATCCCCTCGGACCAGGACTTTCGGGGAAACCTCGCCAAGGGCGGCCGAGGCGTCGCCGTGCCGCTGGACGCCGGCGACCGCGCGGTCGCCGAGGCGGTGGGCCCGATGCTGCGGGAGGAGGGGGTGCTGTTTGCGGGTCTTGACGTCATCGGCGACCGGCTAACGGAGATCAACGTCACGTCGCCCACCTGTATCCGGGAACTGGACGCGGCGCACGGACTGAATATTGCGGGTCAGCTTTTCGACTGTATGGAGTCACACCTGGCTAAACGATGAGCGCGGCAGACCACATTTCCAGCCAGGATCGGCTGAGCGTGACGCTGGTCTTTGCGCTGCTCAGCCACGCGGTCATTATCCTGGGTGTGACGTTCAGCTACGCGGAACCCCAGCTGCCGGAAATGCTGCCGTCTCTCGACGTCATTTTGGTCCAGCGCAAGAGTGATACGCCACCGGAAGACGCTGACTACCTGGCCCAGGCGTCGCAGCAAGGTGGCGGCACCGAACTGGAGCGAGTCCGCCCCCAAAGTCCGATCACCGGCCAGGTCCCGAAACCCGACCCTGGTCTTGCCCCGGTTCCCCTGGCGCCCGCCAACCCAACACCGCAGCAGGAACAGCCCGCCGAAGTGCTGACCACCCGGCTGGCCGAACAGCAGGTTGCTCCCACCGAAGAGAGCAAGCCAGTCCCTGACCGAACCCAGCCGACCGCCCAGGAGCTGCTTCAGCGCAGCATGGAAATTGCGCGGCTGGAGGCGGAAATCGGGCGCGAGCTGCAGGCCTACGCTAAGCGGCCGCGCCGCAAATTTATTTCAGCCAATACCCGTGAATTTGAGTTTGCCACCTACATGCAGGCCTGGGTGGCGAAGGTTGAACGTATCGGCAACCTTAACTATCCCGCCGAGGCACGCCAGCGCAAGCTCGAAGGATCCCTGGTCCTGACCGTTGCGGTCAGTCGGGACGGTTCGATCGAAGCGATCGACGTGATTCAACCCTCCGGCTATCCCCTCCTGGACGAGGCGGCCATTCGCATTGTCCGCATGGGGGCACCCTACGCGCCGCTGCCGGAAAAGATTCGCGACAAGGTGGACATCCTTCACATCACTCGCACCTGGCAGTTCTTGCCCGGAGCGGTCTTGCGACACAATTAGTTCAATGTCAGGACAGGCCATCCTGGCCTGCCTGACATCGCTAACGGAAAACGCAGTTTCCCGTTAGCTCACGCTACGCGCGACGAATGTCGCGCTGCGCGCCGGCTGTTGTCCTAGTCAGGACAGGCCATCCTGGCCTGCCTGACATCGCAAACGGAAAACGTCGTTTCCCGTTTGCTTACGCTTCGCGCGACATTTGTCGCGCTGCGCGCCGGCACATCCGTGTGCCGGGTTTTCGCTTTGTCTCATAGTTAACCACCCGTCTGCTCGTTTCGGCCGCATACATCTTGTCTACCTTTAGTTGACGCTATGGTGGCAGTTATGGGCTATCATTTGCGTATGGACGGATCAGCCTATCTGAACGACCAGTTCCTCATTGCCATGCCTGGCCTTGAAGACCCCAACTTCTCCCGAGCGGTAACCTACCTTTGCCAGCACAACGATGCTGGGGCGCTCGGCATCACCATCAATCGCGCTTCGGAGCTGATGGTGGGAGACGTGCTCGACCAGCTCAAGATCGAGTGCGAAGACGACGCGTGGGGCGACCAGCCGGTGTTGGTTGGTGGGCCGGTGCACCAGGATCGGGGTTTTGTGCTGCACCGTGAAAACGGTCAGCAGTGGAAATCCAGCTTTTCGGTCACGCCGGACATCACCCTCACGACGTCCCGCGACATTCTCGAGGGCCTGGCCGCGGGCAATGGGCCTGAACACTCGCTCCTGGCGCTCGGCTACGCCGGCTGGGGT
>JBCDKA010000164.1:0-8365 GCA_038747195.1 Pseudomonadota bacterium | reverse complement strand
GTCTCAGTCGGTGGGCATGCTCAGCGAGCTGGCGGCCGACTTCCCCAGCGTCAAAGAGACTTTCGCCGAAGCGTCGGACCGACTGGGCGTTGACCTGTGGGAGATGACGCAGCAGGGCCCGGAAGAGGCGCTAAACCGCACAGAAAACACCCAGCCTGCGATGCTGGTCGCCGGGATTGCAACCTGGCGGGTGTGGCGGGAAAACGGCGGGCCGATGCCGTCGATCATGGCGGGCCACAGCCTTGGCGAGTACACGGCCCTGGTCGCCAGCGGTGCGCTGGATCTGGTTGACGGCGCCTGGCTCGTCGCCGAGCGCGGCCGATTGATGCAGCAGGCGGCGCCACCGGGCTCGGGCGCCATGGCGGCGCTCCTGGGTCTCAACGCTGAACGGGTTGAGGCGGTCTGTCAGCTGGCGGCGGAGGGCGAGATTGTTGCGCCGGCAAATCTGAACGGCCCCTCGCAGACGGTGATAGCGGGCTCGGTCGACGCGGTTGACCGCGCGGTACGCATGGCGCGAGAGGCGGGCGCGAAGCGCGCGGCGATCCTGCCGGTGAGCGTGCCCTGTCACTGTGATCTTGTGAAGCCGGCAGCGGAGGAGCTGGGCAAGCGCCTGGAACAGGTCAACCTTCGCCAGCCCCAGGTGCCGGTGCTGCAAAATGCCGACGTGGCGATCTTCCAGGAACCCGAACAGATCCGCGAGTCGCTGGTGCGCCAGCTCTATCAGCCAGTGCGCTGGGTGGAGACCATCGAGTTTCTGGTGGAGTCGGGCACAACGCGGATCGTCGAGTGCGGGCCGGGTAAGGTGCTGTCGGGCCTCACCCGCCGTATCAACCGCGAGGTGACCCAAACGGCGTTGATCGACATGCCGTCGATCCACGCAGAGCTGAGCGAACTGGAGTAGCTATGGAACTTGCCGGAAAACTCGCGCTGGTCACCGGCGCAACCCGCGGGATCGGCGCGGCGATTGCCGCTGAACTCGTGGCGGCCGGAGCAAGCGTTACCGGAACGGCCACCAGTGAGGCGGGCGCTGCGGCGATCGACGAGGCGCTGAAGGCCGCGGGCGGAGCCGAGGGCGCAGAACACGCAGGGCGGGTGCTCGACGTTACGAGCGCTGACGGAATCGCTGAGCTGCTGGCGTCACTGCCGGCGCCGCCGGCGGTGCTGGTCAATAACGCCGGTATCACCCGCGACCAGCTGCTGCTGCGAATGAATGACGATGACTGGGATCAGATCATGGATACCAATCTCAAGTCGGTCTTCCGCATGAGCAAAGCCTGCATGCGCGGGATGATGAAAGCCCGCTACGGCCGGATTATCAACATCGCCTCCGTCATCGGCGTGGTCGGAAACCCGGGCCAGGCGAACTATGCGGCGGCCAAGGCGGGAATGATCGGTTTTACCAAGTCGTTGGCCAAAGAGGTGGGCTCACGCGGCATTACCGCCAATACGGTTGCGCCCGGATTTATCGACACAGACATGACCCGGGCGCTGCCGGAAGCGCAGCGCGAAGCGCTGCTGGGACAGATTCCCCTCAAGCGCCTAGGCGAGGGTGAAGATATCGCCGCAGCGGTGCGGTTTCTGGCGTCGCCCGCCGCCGGATACATCACCGGCGAGACGCTGCACGTGAATGGCGGGATGTACATGGCGTAACCCTGGTAAATAACCGTTTTGCCAGGCCATATTCATACAAACGTTTCAAAGGAAATCAGGGCCTTGAAACAGTGGATCAGCGCATACACTTTCACTACAATGTGCGCGCATTTCAGGAGGAACACACTCAAATGAGTAGCATTGAAGAGCGGGTCAAGAAAATTGTGGTCGAGCAGTTGGGCGTTAAAGAAGACGAAGTCACGCCCAGCGCGTCCTTTGTCGATGATCTTGGCGCCGATTCTCTGGACACGGTTGAGCTGGTGATGGCGCTGGAAGAGGAGTTCGAGTGCGAAATCCCCGACGAGCAGGCGGAGAAGATCACCAGCGTGCAGCAGGCCATCGACTACATCTCACAAAACGTCGGCTGACGTCAGCGGTCAATGAGCGTACGGGAAGCTGCGCACCACCCGGTGTGCAGCTTCTGTCGTTATGGCGCTGTAAAAACAGACGCGGCCTGACACCGTTGGGTGGCAGGCCGACGATCCGAGGGCAAAGCTAATGGGTAAACGCAGAGTTGTGGTGACTGGACTGGGCATCAAGTCCCCAGTCGGTAACGATATCGCCAGCGCCTGGGATAGCGTGCTGAACGGCCGCAGCGGCATTGGTCCGGTGACAAACTTTGACGCCAGCGCCTTTGCCACACGCATCGCCGGTGAGGTTCGCGATTTTGAGATCGGGGACTACCTGTCGCCGAAAGACGCCCGCAAGATGGACCCCTTTATCCACTATGGGATCGCGGCTTCGGTCGACGCGATGAACGACGCCGGGCTTGAACTCGAAAACGAGGATCTCACCCGGATCGGCGTGTCGGTGGCCGCCGGCATCGGCGGTATTGCCACGATCCAGAAAACGTCGATCCAGTACAGCAAATCGGGGCCGCGACGTATCTCGCCGTTTTTTGTGCCTTCCACCATCATCAACATGGTGTCGGGCCATATCTCGATCATGCACGGCCTCAAAGGCCCCAATCTCGCGACCGTCACTGCCTGTACCACGGGCACGCACAACATCGGGCTCGCCCAGCGCCTGATCGCTTATGGCGACTGTGACGTGATGGTTGCGGGCGGGACCGAATATGCCACCTGTGACGTGGCGATGGGCGGCTTTGCCTCAGCTAAGGCGATGTCGACCCGTAACGACGACCCCCAAGGCGCGAGTCGGCCGTGGGACGAGGAGCGTGACGGGTTTGTGCTGTCGGATGGCGCCGGCGTGATGGTCCTGGAGTCGCTGGAGCACGCCGAGGCGCGCGGCGCCGAGATCTATGCTGAGCTCGTGGGCTTCGGGATGTCCGGGGACGCGTTCCACATGACCTCACCGCCGGACGGCGGGGAGGGAGCGGCTCAGTGTATGGCCGCCGCGCTGGCTGACGCTGGCCTGAACGGAGAGGAAATCAGCTACGTAAACGCCCATGGGACCTCCACGCCAGTGGGCGATCTCGCCGAGTGCAAGGCGATCAAAAGCACGTTCGGCGAACACGCCTACAAGATTCCCGTCAGCTCGACCAAGTCGATGACCGGTCACCTGCTGGGTGCCGCTGGCGGTGTAGAGGCGATTTTCTCCGTGCTCAGCCTGCGCGATCAGGTGGTCCCCGCGACGATCAACCTCGACAAGCCGGGAGAAGGCTGTGACCTAGACTTTGTGCCTGGCGACTCACGGCAGGCTGAGTTGGGACACGTTCTTTCCAATTCGTTTGGCTTCGGCGGCACCAACGGCACGCTGGTATTTAAGAAATTCTGACCTGTTGCACCCAACTTGAGGGGCGGCGGGACTTGCTGGAGCTACACGAGGCTGCTCCCGACCGCTATCCGTTCCTGCTGGAGAGTGTCGCCAGCGGTACGCCCGATGCACGCTACGACATGCTCTTTCTGGCCAGCGGCGGTTCGCTGGCCCTGCCGGCGACCGCCAGCGGCAGCGATGCCGCGCGATTTCTGAGCTGGCTGGATCAATGGACCCGGCGATCGATCGAGGAACAACAGCAAGTCCTTGGCGATGAGCGACCGCACGATCTGCCGTTCCTGGGGGGGTGGTTTCTCCACCTCGGCTACGAGGTGGGGCGGGGCATCGAGTCGGTTCTCGAGGCGTTGCCCGACGCACGAACCGGGTTTCCGCAGGCGTTGGCCGTGCGGTGTCCCGCGGCGTTGGTCTTTGATCACCATGAGCAGCAGACCTACGCGGTCGCTGAAACCCCGTTCCTGCTGGCTCGCCTGGAGGCGGACTACCGGGCCCCGGGGCCGGTGCCGCACGACCCTGATTCAACCTGTGCCCTTCGCGAGGCGGACGCAGCCCCATTTCTGAGCGCCGTCGATCGCGTCAAGTCTTACATCCTTGCCGGCGACGTTTTTCAGGCCAACATCTCCCGCGCCTGGGAGGGGCCGTGCGTCAGCACGCCCTCGGCGCTTTATCGGCGGCTTCGAAAGACCAACCCAGCACCGTTTGCCGGCCTGGCGGTTTGGGGCGATTCCGCGATTGTCAGCTCATCACCAGAGCGGTTGGTTCGAATTGACGGACTGGACGTACAGACGCGCCCCATCGCGGGTACCTTTCCACGCGCTGCTGAGCCGCGGGCGGACGAGGAGCTGAAGCGCCAGCTTCTTGCGCACCCCAAGGAGCAGGCGGAACACGTGATGCTGATCGACCTGGAGCGGAACGATCTCGGTCGGGTGTGCCAGCCCGGCAGCATCAACGTGGAGCAGTTCATGACCACGGAGACCTATGCTCGAGTTCACCATCTCGTTTCGGCGGTTCATGGTCGCCTGCGGCCCGAGGTTTCGCCGGTCGACGTGATCCGCGCAGTTTTTCCCGGCGGCACCATCACCGGCTGTCCGAAGGTGCGCTGTATGGAAATCATCGGCGAGCTGGAAGGGGTAGGGCGCGGCCCCTACACTGGTTCCATGGGTTACCTGTGCCGCAGCGGCCATATGGACGTGAATATTCTGATTCGTTCGTTCCACCTGAGCGATCAGCGCCTGTCGCTTCGCGCCGGTGCCGGCATCGTCGCGGACTCCCAGCCGACCCGCGAACTGGAAGAGACCCGCCACAAAGCCAGCGGGCTGCTGGCGTCACTTAAGCCCACGTCCGCCAACCAAAGCTGTGCCGGCTGACCATGGGTGAGCAGGCCGTTGAACCCGCCGCGCTCATCGATGGCCATCCGGCAGACAGCCTGCCGCTCAACGATCGCGGGCTGCTCTATGGCGACGGTCTGTTTGAAACCACAGCCTTTCGCGACGGCCGGTGTGCCCTTTGGCCATGGCATATGGAACGGCTCGAGCGCGGCGCTGAGCGGCTGAGGATCGAATTGCCTTCCCGGGCACTGCTGCTCGATGAGTGTCGGGCGCTGGCGGCCCAAAACGATTGTGTGCTTCGCCTGACCGTGACGCGAGGCAGCAGCCTGCAGCCCGGCTATGCCCCCAGCGGGCTGGAACAGCCACGGCGTCTGCTGGTGCGTTTGCCGATGCCTGCACCCCGGGGCGGTCTGCGGGTTGGGCAATGCGAAGCGCGGCTGCCGAGCGCCGGGCCGGCGGCGGGTCTCAAACATCTTTCGCGCCTGGATCAGGTGGTGCTCGCTCAGGAGGTGGCGGAGCGCGGCTGGGACGAGGGGCTGGTTTTCGATCCGCAGGGACAACTCTGCGAGGGATTGCAGAGTAACGTGCTGGTGCTGCCGGACGAGCATGCGCAGTGGTTGACGCCACCGGTTGGCGCCGGCGTAGAGGGCGCCTGCCGAGCCGCGTTGCTGAGCCATGGCCTTGCGCGGATTGCGAAGCTGGGCCTGAGCGATCTGGAGCATTGCGCCGCGCTGGCGCTTTGTAACGCGGTGCGTGGTGTTGAGCCGATCACCGAACTGGTCGGAATCAACACATTCACCGGCGGGGCAGCGCAGGCGCTATCGGAGCGCCTGGCCTCAGTGCTGGAGCGGCAGGAAACGCCCGAGGCGTTGGCGAGCTCCTGATGAAAACGCTGCTGAAAATGGTAGGCGTGGTCGTGGCTATCGGTGGGGTCCTGGCGCTGGGTGCCGGGCTGTGGGCGTACCGAAGCTACCAGTCGTTCCTCGACGATCCTTTGCCCAACAGCCAACCGGTGCCTTTCACGATAACGTCCGGCCAAGGGTTTGCTGCGATCATCAAAGACCTGGAGGACGAGGGCCTGATCCAGGAACCCTGGCATTGGTGGGTGCTGGGCCGACGCAGCGCCCTGGCCAGCCGCATCCAGGCGGGTGAGTATCAGCTGTCGCCCGGTCTCAGGCCCAACGAGCTGCTGACGCTGCTGGCCGAGGGCAGGGTGGTTCAGCACGCTCTGACGATTGTGGAGGGCTGGCGTTTCAGCGATCTGGCGGCGGCGGTCGACCGACATCCTGCGCTGGACCACACGCTGCTGGAGCTGCCGGCGACAGAAATCGCCCGCCGGATTGATCCGGAGCTCGATCATCTGGAGGGCTGGTTCCTTCCGGAAACTTACTACTTTCCCCGCAACACCACCGATGTGTCGCTCTATCAGCGGGCCTATGCGGCTATGCAGCAGGCGCTGGCAGAGGCCTGGGAGCGTCGGGATCCGGAAGCGCCGTTGACAGCACCTGAGGAGATGCTGATTCTGGCGTCGATTGTAGAGAAGGAGACGGGGCTGGCGAGCGAACGGGCTCAGATCGCCGGCGTGTTTTTGCGGCGACTAGAGCTCCGCATGCGGCTGCAGACCGATCCGACGGTTATCTACGGTTTGGGTGACGCGTTCGACGGCAACCTGCGGCGCCGCGACCTGCGCAGCGATACGCCCTACAACACCTACACGCGCTTTGGCCTGCCGCCGACCCCGATTGCTCTACCGGGCCGGGCGGCGCTCGACGCGGTGGCGCAGCCCGAGGCGGGGAAGGCGCTTTATTTTGTGGCCCGGGGAGACGGCAGCCATCAGTTCTCTGAAACGCTGGAGGCGCACAACCAAGCGGTTCAGGAATATCAAATAAATCCGATTAAAAACAAATAAATAAGAAAGTTATTTAATGCACATTGTCAGTATTAATCCCCCGCCTCAGGTCGGTGTTTGCCTTATGGCCAACGCCGCGTTGCCTCGGGTTGCCGCCGGGTCGCTGATTTTGGGATTCCGTCGATGAGTGCCCCGCCGCGCGGTCGCTTTATTACCCTGGAGGGCGGTGAGGGGGCCGGTAAAAGCACGAACCTGAGGGTCATTGAAAAGCTTCTCAAAAGCCGAGCGGTGCCTTTTGTCAGCACCCGGGAACCGGGAGGTACGGAGCTGGCCGAAGCGCTGCGCAGCCTGCTGCTGAATCCTGCTTCTGAGATTGCGCCCCTGTCCGAGCTGCTGATGGTATTTGCTGCCCGCTTTGATCACGTGGAGAACGTGATTGTCCCGGCGTTGCGGGAGGGCACCTGGGTGATCTGCGATCGCTTTGTCGACGCATCCTTTGCGTACCAGGGCGGCGGACGGGAATTGCCCTGGTCAAAGATCGAAACGCTGGAACGCTGGTTGCCGCGCCTGGCCCGACCGGATCTGGTCTTGCTTCTCGACGTCGCGCCAGGGCGAGGCCTGACCCGGGCAACCCGGAATCGAACCGCGGATCGCTTCGAGCGGGAACGCGCGGCGTTTTACCAGCGCGTCCGCAAGGCCTACCTGCGGCGGGCGCGGGGTAACAGTCGCTATCGGGTGATCAACGCCGGCAGGAGTCGGCGCGCCGTCGCGGCGGACGTCTCAGCGGCGGTCAACGGCATCCTGGACCGGTTCGGGGGTGCCCAATGACGAACCCAACCGTTCCAGACTCCCCGAGCGAAGCTGCGCCTGGTCTTGAAGCGATGCCGTGGCTCGAGCCCTCGCTGGCCTACCTCAAAAATCTGGCCGCTCAGGATCGGCTACCTCACGCGCTGCTGCTGTCGGGCGATCGGCTCACGGTGGAGCTGGCGCTGGCGCTGGCGCAGCATCTGCTTTGTCGGACGGACGCGCAGGCGCGCAGCTGGGTGCAGGCGGGAAGTCATCCGGACCTCGTCGTGCTGAAGCCCGAGTCCAAAAGCGGCCAGATTCTGATCGACCAAACCCGCGCTCTGGCGCGCAACGCAACGCTGACCGCCACCGGGCAGCGGGTTTTTGTGATTCACCCGGCTGACGCCATGAACACCGCTGCCGCCAACTCGCTGCTGAAAACGCTCGAGGAGCCGCCGCCTGACACGGTGCTGATTCTGTGCACCGCCCGGCGCAGCGCGCTGCCAGCGACCATTCTCTCCCGGTGTCAGACGGTGCTGGTTCCGGCACCCGATCCCGCGGAACTGGAGCACTACCTGTGCGAGACGGTGGAAGCGCTCGGGGCCGACCAGGCCAAGCGCATTGTGGCGCTGGCCAACGGTCGCGTTGATGACGCTCTCTCTCTGGTGCTCCGAGAGGAGCTGCCCGACGGCGACGGTATCGCTGACGATCTCGATGCGCTTCGCAGCGGCAAGACGCCGGTATCGGACCTGGCCGCAGGCTGGCTTGGTGGTGAAGTCACCGAGCTGAAACTGCGGCAGCTTGCGCACTACGCTCGAGATCAATTGGCGGGCTTGGTGCATGCGCCGGCGGCGGCCGCGGATGATTTGACAAGCCTTTGGCGGCTGTATGATGCTACCAACCGGTGTCGAGCGATGCTAAAAACCAGCGCTCGAGCAGAACTACAGCTGGAGGCGCTGCTGCTGACGTGGCGTGACTCGGCGGCCTAAGGGGACAGGTAATGGCAGGTGGTATGCCG
>JBCDKA010000163.1:0-8379 GCA_038747195.1 Pseudomonadota bacterium | reverse complement strand
TTGCCTACAACCGCGAAGAATTTGTTGAGATCGTGACGCGCGGCCTAGAGCTGTCGCGAACCAACCAGGTGCTGATCGAGGAGTCGGTGCTCGGCTGGAAAGAGTTTGAGATGGAGGTGGTCCGCGATCGGGCTGATAACTGCATCATCATCTGCTCGATCGAGAACCTGGATCCCATGGGCGTTCACACCGGGGACTCCATCACCATTGCCCCGGCGCTGACCCTGACCGACAAGGAATACCAGCGGATGCGCGACGCTTCGCTGGCGGTGCTGCGCAAAATTGGGGTAGAGACGGGCGGCTCCAACGTGCAGTTTGCGATCAATCCCAAGAACGGCCGGATGATCGTGATCGAGATGAACCCGCGAGTGTCGCGGTCGTCAGCGCTGGCCTCCAAGGCCACCGGTTTTCCGATCGCCAAGGTGGCGGCTAAGCTGGCGGTGGGCTACACGCTGGACGAGCTGGACAACGAGATCACCGGCGGCGCCACGCCGGCATCGTTTGAGCCCGCCATCGACTACGTGGTCACTAAAATTCCCCGCTTTGCGTTCGAGAAGTTTGCCAACGCGGACGCGAGGCTAACTACCCAGATGAAGTCGGTGGGGGAGGCGATGGCCATCGGCCGCACCTTCTCAGAATCGCTCCAAAAGGCAATGCGCAGCCTCGAGACCGGCTGCGATGGCCTGACGCCAATCCTTCACAGCCAGGACGAGGCGTCTCGCGACCAGCTGGCGCGGGAGCTCGGCCAGCCCGGCCCCGACCGAATTCGCTACGTTGCTGACGGGTTCCGCTTTGGCTATTCGCTGGATGAGCTGCACCGCCTGACGTTCATCGACCCATGGTTTCTCGCGCAGATCGAGCGTCTGATACGCATGGAGCAAACGCTTCAGGAGAAAGGCATCGAGTACCTGACGGCCGAGCGGCTAACCGAATACAAACGGCTTGGTTTCTCGGATTCGCGCATGGCCGAATTGCTCAACAGCGACGAGAAGGCCGTTCGTCACCTGCGACACTCCCTGAATATCCGGCCCGTTTACAAGCGCGTTGACTCGTGTGCGGCCGAATTCTCGTCAGCTACCGCCTACATGTACTCCACCTATGAGCAGGTCTGCGAGTCGGAGCCCTCCGACCGGCGCAAGATCATGGTGCTCGGCGGCGGGCCGAATCGTATCGGGCAGGGCATCGAGTTCGACTATTGCTGTGTGCACGCGGCGCTGGCGCTGCGGGATGACGGCTTCGAGACCATCATGGTCAACTGCAATCCGGAGACCGTCTCAACCGACTACGACACGTCCGACCGGCTCTACTTCGAGCCGCTGACGCTCGAGGACGTGCTGGAAATTGTGGCGCTCGAAAAACCCGAGGGCGTCATCGTTCAGTTTGGCGGCCAAACGCCGCTCAAGCTGGCCCGGGCGCTTGAAGCGGCCGGCGTACCGATCATCGGCACCCAGCCCGACAGCATCGACCTGGCGGAAGACCGGGAGCGGTTTCAGCGTCTGCTCAAAGACCTTGAGCTGCGTCAGCCGGCCAACCGCACGGCCCGTAATGCTGAGGAGGCGCTGGCGCTGGCCCGTGAGATTGGTTATCCGCTGGTCGTTCGGCCCTCGTATGTGCTGGGCGGACGGGCGATGGAGATTGTTTACGGTGAGAGCGATCTGCAGCGCTACATGTCCGAGGCCGTCCGGGTGTCGAACGACTCTCCGGTGCTGCTGGACCGCTTCCTGGATCACGCCACCGAGGTGGACGTCGACGCAATCTGTGACGGCGAGCAGGTGGTGATCGGCGGCATCATGGAGCACATCGAGGAGGCCGGCGTGCACTCCGGCGACTCGTCCTGCTCGCTGCCGGCTCATTCGCTAAGTCCAGCCATGCAGGACAAGCTGCGCGAACAGGTCGAAAAGATGGCCCATGCGCTCAAGGTGGTGGGTCTCATGAACACGCAGTTTGCGATTCAGGGTGACACCATTTTTGTGCTGGAGGTGAATCCGCGGGCCTCGCGGACCGTGCCTTTTGTCTCCAAGGCGTGCGGCGTGCAGCTCGCCAAAGTCTCGGCGCGCTGTATGGCGGGCCAGTCGCTGGCCAGCCAGGGCATCGAGAGTGAGGTTGTGCCGGACTTCTTCTCGGTGAAAGAACCGGTGTTTCCGTTCCTCAAGTTTCCGGGGGTGGATCCGCTGCTCGGACCGGAGATGCGGTCCACCGGAGAGGTCATGGGTATCGGTCGTTCCTTCGGGTCGGCGTATGCCAAGGCAAAGGTCGGGGCCGGGGTGGTGATGCCGACCAGCGGTCAGGCGTTCATCAGCGTGCGGGACGCGGACAAGTCGCGGGTCCTGTCGCTGGGGCGTGACCTGATCCGGAAAGGGTTTAGCCTGATCGCCACCGACGGCACGTGGAAGGCGCTGGTCGCTGCCGGCATCGACTGTGAGCGGATCAACAAGGTCCAGGAAGGTCGCCCGCACATTGTTGATATCATCAAGAACAACGAGGTGCAGTTCATCTGCAACACGACAGAAGGGCGCCGCGCGATCCAGGACTCCTTTTCGATCCGTCGGGAGGCCTTAAACTTCCGGGTCAACTATTCAACGACCGTTGCGGGCGCTCGAGCCACGCTACACGCGTTAGACTACCTGGAAAAGACCCGGGTTAACGCGCTGGGCGAACTGCATCAGGAGCTGAAGAAATGAGACGTCCACCCATCACGAAGCAAGGCTCAGAACGCCTTCGAAAAGAGCTTGAGCGGCTGAAATCAGAAGAGCGGCCAGCGGTCATCAATGCGATTGCCGAGGCGCGGGCTCATGGCGATCTCAAGGAGAACGCTGAGTATCACGCGGCGAAAGAGCAGCAGGGGTTTATCGAGGGTCGCATCTCGGACCTGGAGCGCACCCTGTCCAACGCTGAGGTGATCGACGTCTCGAAGCTCAATCCGGGTGCCCGGGTGGTTTTCGGCGCGCTGGTTGAGCTGGAGGACCTGGAGTCGGGCAAGCAGCTCAAGTATCAAATCGTCGGCGATATAGAAGCTGACATCCAGAAACAGCTCATCTCCGTCAGTTCCCCTATCGCTCGTGCCCTGATCGGCAAAGAAGAAGGTGACGTCGTAGACGTGGTGGCGCCCGGCGGCGAGCGCGAGTACGAGATCCTGAGCGTATCCTACAGCGCCTGATGTGCGCATTTTACGTCGAGAAATACCGCTTAAAAACAATGATTTAAGCGGTAAACTTCATCCTGTTTTAGAGCGTGTTTACTTAGCTCGCGGCGTCGACCGCTTCGACGACCTAAACCATCGACTGAACCGCCTGCACCACCGGGAGACGCTCGGTGGGCTCGTTGAGGCCGCGTCGCTGACCGCTGACGCGATCGCCCAGCACCAGCGGATTGTCATCGTCGGTGACTTCGACGCTGACGGTGCCACCGGCAGCGCTCTGGCCATGCGGGGTCTCGCGGCGCTGGGCGCCACCGATCTGCACTTTCGTGTGCCCAACCGGTTTGCTGACGGTTACGGCCTGACGCCGAGCCTTGTGTCCCACCTGCGTGACCTGAGCCCGAACCTGATCGTGACCGTCGACAACGGCATCGCCAGCCTTGCCGGGACCCAGGCCGCCCGCGATCTGGGGATGCAGGTGGTCATTACCGATCATCACCTGCCGGGTCCCAAGCTCCCGGCGGCCAACGCGGTGGTGAATCCCAATCTGCCGGACGATCACTTTCCTTCGAAACATCTCGCCGGGGTTGGCGTGATGTTCTATCTGCTCGCGGCCGTTCGGGCCGAGCTGGTCGATCGCGGCGTTGCGACGGCAGGGGACGTGAATCTCGGTCAATGGCTCGATCTTGTTGCGCTGGGAACGGTCGCTGATCTCGTCCAGCTGGACGTCAACAATCGGATCCTGGTCGAAAATGGTTTGCGACGCATGCGCGCCGGCCGCTGCGTCCCGGGCATTTCGGCGCTGGCCCAGGCCGCGGGGCGGGATCTCGGGCGGGCGACGGCGGCTGACCTTGGGTTTGGGCTGGCGCCGAGGCTGAATGCGGCCGGCCGGCTGGAAGACATGGCCGCCGGTATCGAGTGTTTGACCACCGACGACCCGGACCGTGCTGCGTCGCTGGCGGAAGCCCTCGATCGCCTGAACAGCGAGCGGCGTAGCCTGCAGGACGACATGCAGGCGCAGGCGTTGGAGATTTCGGACGGGCTGGCGGAAGCGCCTGACTGGTCCGAACGCTTTTCTTTGAGCCTGTGGGACCCCCAATGGCACCAGGGGATCGTCGGGCTGGTGGCGTCGCGACTGAAGGATCGCCATCACCGGCCGGTGGTGGCCTTTGCGCCGGAAGCCCCCGGCGCCGAGACGTGGAAAGGTTCGGCGCGATCGATTCGTGGCTTTCATATCCGAGACGCGATCGCTGAGGTAGATGCGCGGGCGCCTGGGTTGATCCAGCGGTTTGGTGGCCACGCCATGGCGGCAGGACTCACCCTCAGCGAGCGTGGCCTGGCGGCGTTTGAAGCGGCCTTTGAAACGGTGGCCTCGCAGCGGCTGGAGGCCGATCAGCTGACGCAGACCCTTCGCACCGATGGTCCGTTGAGCGCTGACGACCTTTCGGCGGAGCTGGCACAAGCCCTTGCCAGCGGCGGTCCGTGGGGGCAGGGGTTTGCTGAGCCTTCGTTCGACAACCCGGTGAGCGTCGTCACCCTGCGAGGGGTCGGTCGCGGACACAGCAAGATGCGCGTGAAGCTCGACGGCGTTGAGGTGGATGCCATCGCGTTCGGCTACGATGCCGACCACGTCCGCGATCTGGGCCACGCTCTGCACCTGGTGTTTGCGCTGGAGCTCAATGAGTTTCGCGGTCGCCAATCCCTCCAGCTCAACGTTCGGCACCTTCAACCGGCCTGAAGGTTGGCCACCCGAAAAGGGCTCGCTGACCGCGAAACGAGGCGGTCGGCTCTGCTACAATACGCGGCTTTTTGGCGCGCAGGAAAACGCAATGGAACTGGGTCCGCTCAAAGCTCAACTGGACGATATCGCGACGCGCGAGGCTGCGCTCAGGGGGTATCTTTGACTACGCTGAAAAGCGTGAGCGTCTGGACGAAGTCAATCTTGAGCTGGAAAACCCGGAGATCTGGAATGATCCCGAGCGGGCCCAGCAGCTCGGCCAGGAGCGGTCGCGCTTAAGCGGCGTCATCGAAACGCTGGACGAAATCAGTCAGGGGGTGACCGACGCCGTCGATCTGCTCGAAATGGCGGAGGCTGAAGACGACGAAGAAACCGTCACCGCCGTCGAGCAGGATGCGGCCCGGCTGGAAAAATCCACGGCGGCGTTGGAGTTCCAGCGCATGTTTTCGGGGGAAATGGACCCGGGCAACGCCTTCATTGATATTCAGGCCGGCTCCGGCGGCACCGAAGCCCAGGACTGGGCTGAAATGCTGCTGCGCATGTATCTGCGCTGGTGTGAACGCCACGGCTGGGATACGGAACTGATCGAGTGTTCTGCTGGTGACGTCGCGGGGATCAAGAGCGCCACAATACATGTCAAGGGTGACTACTGCTTTGGCTGGGCCCGCACCGAGACCGGCGTACATCGCCTGGTGCGCAAGTCGCCCTTCGATTCGGGCAACCGTCGCCACACCTCGTTTGCTGCGGTGTTTGTCTCGCCGGAAATCGACGACTCAATCGAAATTGATATCAACCCCGCCGATCTTCGGATCGACGTGTATCGCGCCAGCGGTGCCGGCGGTCAGCACGTTAACCGGACCGAATCGGCGGTACGGATCACGCACCTGCCGACCAACGTCGTGGTGCAGTGCCAGAACGACCGCAGCCAGCACAAGAATAAGGCCACGGCCATGAAGCAGCTGAAAGCCCGGCTGTTTGAGCTGGAGATGCAGAAACAGCAGGCCGATCAGCAGGCCGCGGAAGACGCCAAGTCTGACATCGGCTGGGGCAGCCAGATCCGTTCCTACGTGTTGGATCAATCTCGGATCAAAGATCTGCGCACCGCCCACGAAACCGGCAATACGCAGGCGGTGCTGGACGGCGATCTGGACAACTTTATTGAGGCGAGCCTGAAGCAGGGACTATGAGCGACGACTCCAACAACCAGCAACCGGAAGACGAAAACCGTCTCATCGCCGAGCGGCGTCAGAAGCTCTCGGAGCTTCGCGAAGCCGGCATTGCCTATCCAAACGGCTTCACGCCGGCGAATCGCTGCGCCGAGCTCCGGGACCGGTACGGTGAGCACACCAAGGAGGCGCTGGAAGAAGGCGCGTTTGAGGTCAGCCTGGCCGGTCGGCTGATGGCACGCCGGGTCATGGGCAAGGCGAGTTTTGCGACGCTGCGCGACGGGTCCGGCGACCTCCAGCTCTTTCTGCAGCGCGACGGCCTGCCGGAAGGCGTCTACGCGCATTTCAAGCGCTGGGATCTCGGCGACGTCGTCGGCCTGACAGGCGTGATGTATCGCACCAACAAGGGTGAGCTGTCGGTGGCGGTCAGCGAGCTGAAGCTGCTCAGCAAATGCTTGCGGCCGCTCCCGGAAAAGTTTCACGGTTTGACCGACCAGGAGATGCGCTATCGCCAGCGTTACGTCGACCTGATCGTCAACGAATCTTCCCGAGCGGTGTTTCGTCAGCGGACGGCAATCGTGAAATACATTCGCGAGTTTTTTGAAGCACGCGAATTTTTGGAAGTGGAAACGCCGATGATGCACTACATCGCCGGCGGCGCAGCAGCCAGACCGTTTACCACGCATCACAACGCGCTGGATCTCGACCTGTACCTTCGCGTGGCGCCGGAGCTCTACCTGAAACGCTTGACGGTCGGCGGCTTTGAGCGCGTGTTCGAGATCAACCGGAATTTCCGCAACGAAGGCGTGTCGACCCGGCACAACCCCGAGTTCACCATGCTGGAGTTCTACTGGGCCTACGCGACCTACCACGACCTGATGGATCTCACCGAGGCGCTGCTGCGCGGACTGGCGGAGCACGTGCTGGGCCAGACCGCGCTGACGTATCAAGGTCAGGACCTGGACTTCGGTCAAGCGTTTACCCGGCTTTCGGTGGCGCAGGCGGTGCTCGACTACAACCCGGACATCCAGGAAAGCGAGCTGCGCGACGTGGCGGCACTGCGTAAGCACGCGGAGCGGATGCAAATTCCGGTCGAAGGCAGCTGGGGCTGGGGCAAGCTGCAGATCGAGATCTATGAGAAAACGGTTGAAGGCAACTTGATCCAGCCGACTTTTATCACCGACTACCCGACTGAGGTGTCTCCGCTCTCTCGCTGCAGCGACAGCGATCCAGAGCTGACGGACCGCTTCGAGCTCATCATCGCCGGTCGGGAAATTGCGAACGGCTTCTCCGAGCTCAACGACCCGGAAGATCAGGCGCGACGATTTCAGCAGCAGGTGGCCAACAGCGAAGCCGGCGACCAGGAGGCGATGCAGTACGACGCTGACTACGTCCGGGCCCTCGAATACGGCATGCCGCCGGCGGCGGGAGAGGGGATCGGCATCGACCGGCTGGTGATGCTGTTGACGGACTCAGCGTCGATCCGAGATGTGCTGCTGTTCCCCTACATGCGCCCGGAGAAAATTCAGTGATTCCCGGCCGCCGCCGCTGAGACCGTGACGGCGCTGCGCACCATTCTCCACGTGGACATGGATGCGTTTTACGCGTCGGTCGAGCAGCGGGATAACCCCGAGCTTCGCGGCAAGCCGCTGGTGGTGGGCGGCGCCGGTGCGAGGGGTGTGGTCGCCGCCGCAAGCTACGAGGCACGACGGTTTGGCATTCACTCGGCGATGCCGGTATCGCGAGCCCGGCGGCTGTGCGCCGACCTGCTGATTGTTCCCAATCGCATGGGAGTCTACGCTGAGGTGTCCCGCCAGGTCTTTGCCGTCTTTCACCGCTACACGCCGCTGGTCGAAGCGCTGTCGCTCGATGAAGCGTTCCTCGACGTGACCGCCAGCAAAAAGCTCCACGGCAGCGGAATCGACATCGCAACCAAGATCCGGCAGGGGATTGACGAAACGCTCAACCTGACTGCGTCGGTGGGGGTGGCCAGCAACAAGTTCCTGGCGAAGGTGGCGTCAGATCTCGACAAGCCCGATGGCTTGACGGTAGTGCCTCATCCGCCGCAGCAGTTCCTAGACCCGCTCCCGGTCAGGCGGATCTGGGGGGTGGGCAAGAAAGCCGCAGAGCGACTGGCGACCATCGGCGTCACCACCATAGGCGACCTTCGACGGCAGCCGGAGGGACGCCTCCGGTCACTGTTGGGGAGACACGCGGATCGTCTGAGCGAGCTGGCACAGGGGCTCGACGAGCGGCCGGTTGTGCCGGACCGTGAGGACAAGTCGGTCAGCCATGAGGAAACCTATGGCCGCGACCTCACCGATTTTGACGCCTGTGAC